>DATILB010000259.1:0-22535 GCA_035477015.1 Nocardioidaceae bacterium
GAGGAAGACTCGGTCGTCGGCGTGGCCGACATCCTCTCCGTGCAGCCCGACAGCCCGGTCGAGGGTCCGGAGGGGGAGGAGACTCCCGAGCCCGAGGGCGCCCCCAAGGTGCAGCAGCAGGACGGCGATGTCACGGGCTTCAACTGGGATGGTGTCGGTGCCAAGCCCGGCGAGCTCCAGGTGATCACGCTGATCGAAGGAGACGGACCCGCGATCGAGGCCCAGCGTCTCGTCCAGTTCAACTACTTCGGCGAGGTCTTCAAGGGCAAGAAGCCGTTCGACGAGTCCTACACCGCCGCCCCCATCACGTTCGCCGTGGGCGCCAACAGCTTGATCGATGCCTGGGACGAGGGTCTGATCGGGATCAAGGAAGGCAGCCGGGTCATGATCATCACGCCGCCCGACAAGGCCTACGGCGCCCAGGGCAGCCCGCCGAGCATCCCCGCTGACGCAACGCTCGTGTTCGTTCTGGACGTCCTGGACGTCGACGGTTAGGCAGCACCTTGAGCGCGCGCAAGAGCGAGCGACTGCTCAACCTGCTCATCACCCTGCTGGTCTCGCGGACCTACGTCTCGAAAGAGCGACTTCGCCAGGTCATTGCCGAGTACGGCGAGGCTCCGTCCGACGACGCCTTCGAGAAGATGTTCGAGCGCGACAAGGAAGATCTGCGGCAGCTCGGCGTCCCGATCGAGGTCGGCTCCCCGGACCCGCTGTTCGAGGATGACAAGGGCTACCGCATCGTCCGGTCGGCCTTCGAGCTCCCCGAGATCGAGCTGTCGCCTGAGGAGGCTGCCGTCGTCGGTCTGGCGGCGCGGGTGTGGCAGCACGCCGGCCTGGCGTCCGCCACCTCGGACGCGCTGGTCAAGCTCAAGGCGGCCGGGGTCGATGTGGACCGGGAGGCGCTCAACCTCGTCCAGCCACAGCTGGCCGTGGACGAGCCGACGTTCGAGCTGATCTGGGACTGTCTTCGCACGCGCACGCCGGTGCGCTTCGAGTACCGCAAGTCCGAGGCCACGTCGGCGGAGCTCCGGCATCTCCAGCCCTGGGGCGTCGCGACGTACCGCGGACGCTGGTACGTCGTCGGCCTCGACACTGACCGCGGCCAGCCGCGCTTGTTCAGGCTCTCGCGGGTCCAGGGTGATGTGGTCCGCGACGGCCGACCCGGCGTGTACGTCGTACCGCCCGGCACAGACCTGCGCGAGCTCACCAGCGCACTCGCGCCGGTGCCGCAGGACCTGACTGCCCGACTGCTCATCCGCAGGGGAGCGGCACTCGGCCTGCGGCGGCGTACCCGACCCGTTGAGGGTGAGGCCCCACAGGGCTGGGACCACCTCGAGGTTTCCTTCGGGCGCGACGGTTCCTTGGTCGACGAGGTGCTCGGCCATGGTGAGAACGTCATCGTGCTCGAGCCGCCTGACCTTCGGGAGGCCGTGATCCGCGAGCTCAAGGCGGTGGCCTCGGCATGACATCCGCGAAGACCGGCGCCAAGGACCAGATGCGGCGGCTGCTCGCCCTGGTGCCCTACCTGCAGACGCGGGACGCCGTGTCGATCAAGCAGGTGGCTGCCGACTTCGGTGTCTCCGAGGCCAGGATCCGCAGTGACCTCAAGGTGCTGTGGTTCTGCGGGCTCCCCGGACTCGGCATGGGCGACCTGATCGACATCGACATGGACGCCCTCGACGGCGAGGAGGTCATCCGGCTCTCGAACGCCGAGTACCTCACCCGTCCGCTCCGTCTCGACAGCACGGAGGCATCGGCGCTCATGGTGGCGTTGCGGACGCTCCGCGAGGGCAGCACGGACGACGAGCGACCGATCGTTGACCGCGTGCTGGGCAAGATCGAGGCTGCGGCGGACGAGTCGATTGCCGAACAGGTCGAGGTGCTGCTGCCGCGCACGCTGGCCCGGATCCAGTCGCTCAAGGCCACCCTGGAGGGTGCCATCGCCCAGGGCCGCCAGGTCAGGCTCGTCTACTACGTGCCGTCCCGTGACGAGGCGACCGACCGCGTGGTCGACCCGCTCGCCGTGGGCAGCCAGGACGGGTGGGTCTATCTCGACGCCTGGTGCCACCAGGCCGACGACCAACGGCTGTTCCGGATCGACCGGATCTCCCAGGCTGAGGTGCTCTCCAGCGAAGCCGTCGACCACCCCGATGTACGCCCGCGCGACCTGTCGGATGGCATCTTCCAAGCGTCCGAGGAGGACACCCTCGTGGTGCTCTCCCTCTCTCCGGGCGCACGATGGGTCGCGGAGTACTACCCGGTCGAGTCCGCGGTCGACGAGCCCGACGGCAGCATGACGGTCAGGATGCGTGTGGGCGACCCCGCTTGGCTCACGCGGCTGATGCTCCGGCTCGGCGGACGGGCCACGGTCTTGTCGCCTGCGGGCGTGGGAGAGGCCGCGCGGGCGACGGCTACCCGGGCGCTGGCGAACTACCTTCAACCGTCCGCGTAGACTCAAACCACACGTTGCGCTAAGTGAGGACGTCATGTCAGGCATTGGAGCCCCCGAGATCATCCTGATCCTGCTCGTGCTGGTCTTGCTCTTCGGAGCCAAGAAGCTCCCCGAGCTGGCCCGCGGCAGTGGTCGCGCGCTGCGCATCTTCAAGTCCGAGACCAAGGGCCTCATGGACGACGACGAGAAGCCGGCGATCGAGGCGCAGAGCTCGGCCCCTGAGGCGTCGCCCGTGAGCGAGCCCGAGCGGCGCAACGAAGAACTCTGACCTGAGGTGAGTATCGCGGGCGTCGTACGCCTGTTCCGAGCGACCCCGCAGGGTGCCATCGGTGAGGGCGGCCGGATGGCACTGGCCGATCACCTCCGCGAGCTGAGGGCACGCCTGCTTCGGTCGGTGACCGTGTTCCTCGTTGTCTTCGTAGCCGCCCTCTTCTTCTACGACCAGCTGCTCGACCTCGTGCTCGGGCCGTACACCGATGCAGTCGCCGCACTCGGCGGAGATGTCGAGTCCAACGCCTACATCAAGGGCGCAGCCGGGCCGCTGCTCCTTCAGCTCAAGCTGAGCGGGCTCGCGGGAGTCGTGATCTCCAGCCCCTACTGGCTCTACCAGATCTGGGGCTTCATCGTCCCCGGCCTGCACACCCACGAGAAGCGCTGGTCGAAGATCTTCATGGCCGTCGCAGGGCCACTCTTCGCACTCGGTGTGGCCACGGGCTACTACGTCCTGCCCAAGGGTCTCGAGGTCCTCATCGGGTTCACGCCCGACCGACTGGAGAACCTTGTCGAGTTCGGCGAGTACTTCTCGTTCTTCACCAGGATGCTGCTCATCTTCGGCATCTCGTTCGAGATCCCGCTCTTCGTGGTGCTGCTCAACCTGGCTGGGGTGGTCTCCGCCAAGTCACTGGCCGAGCATCGTGCCTGGATCATCCTGGGCACCTTCGTCTTCGCCGCAGTCGCGACCCCGTCGACAGACCCCTTCTCGATGATCATGCTCGCGGCACCGATGACCCTCCTCTTCTTCGCGTCGGAGCTGATCGCACGGTTCACCGACCGCAGGCGCCGCCGCCGCGAGGGACCTGAGCTCGCGGACGACGAAGCAACCCCACTCGACCAGCTGTAGGCACAGATGGCCCGTCAGATCGCGCTCCTGACCAACCCGACGTCAGGGAAGGGCAAGGGCGCACGGACGGCCGCTATTGCTCTGCCGCGGCTGCGCGAAGCCGGGTTCTCCGTCCAGGACCTGCGAGGGCGCACGCCGGACGAGGCCACCGAGCTCGCGGCTGACGCCCTCGCGAAGGGCGTGGAGGCGCTGGTCGTCTGCGGCGGCGACGGCATGGTTCATCTGGCGGTGCAGCTGCTCGCCGGCAGCGAGACGCCGTTGGGCATCATCCCTGCCGGGACGGGCAACGACGTGGCCCGCTACTTCGACCTGCCCCGCAACGACCCGCAGCGGGCGGCGGACGTCGTGGTGGCTGGCCGGACCACCACCATCGACCTCGCCAGGGCCGGGACGAAGTACTTCGTCACCGTCCTCGCGGCCGGGTTCGACGCGAAGGTCAACGAGCGTGCCAATGCGATGACCTGGCCCAAGGGGCAGATGCGCTACAACCTGGCCACCTTGTCCGAGCTCCGCGTCTTCCAGCCGGTGCCCTACGTGCTGGAGCTCGACGACCGGACCCTCACCCTCGACGCGATGATGGTCGCCGTCGGCAACGGTGTGTCGTACGGCGGTGGGCTCCGGATGGCCGAGGGCGCCCTCCTCGACGACGGTCTGCTGGACGTGGTGATCATCAGGCCGATGAGCAAACCGCAGCTGGTGCGGACCTACCCGAAGCTCTTCAAAGGAACCCACCGCAGCCACCCGGCGTACGAGCATCATCTGGCCCGACGCGTCACGGTCTCGGCTCCCGACATCGTCGCGTATGCCGACGGTGAAAGGTTCGGCGCGTTGCCCCTGACCGTCGAGGCCGTTCCGGGGGCACTGCGGGTACTGTCACGCCTATGAGCAGCCCGTCTGAGGCATATGCCAGGTTCCGGGCAGACCAGCGGTCACCGATCTTCGCGTCGTTCGCCTCGCTCTACGACTTCGAGCTCGACGGGTTCCAGGTCCAGGCCTGCAAGGAGCTCGAGGCCGGGAGTGGGGTGCTCGTCGCGGCTCCGACCGGTTCCGGCAAGACCCTGGTGGGCGAGTTCGCAGTGCACTTGGCGCTCGAGCAGGGCCGCAAGTGCTTCTACACCACCCCGATCAAGGCGCTGTCGAACCAGAAGTTCGCCGACCTGACCAAGCGGTACGGCGCGGACAAGGTCGGCCTGCTCACGGGCGACAACTCGATCAACGGCGAGGCGCCGATCGTGGTGATGACCACCGAGGTGCTGCGCAACATGCTGTACGCCGGCAGCAACACCCTCACAGACCTCGGCTACGTCGTCATGGACGAGGTGCACTACCTCGCCGACCGCTTCCGGGGAGCCGTGTGGGAGGAGGTCATCATCCACCTGCCCGAGTCCGTGGCTGTCGTCTCGCTCAGCGCGACCGTGAGCAACGCGGAGGAGTTCGGCGAGTGGCTGGCGACCGTCCGGGGCGCCACGACCACCATCGTCGAGGAGCGCCGCCCCGTGCCGCTCTTCCAGCACGTGCTGGTCGGGCGCCGGATGTTCGACCTCTTCGCAGACGTCGACGAGACCGGCCCCGACGCGAAGGTCAACCCCGAGCTCATGAAGGTCGCGCGCGACGACTGGGCCTCGCGACGGATCAAGGATCGGCGTACCCCCCGGGGGCAGAAGCCGACGCGCCGCGCCTGGATCCCCAGCCGCTACGAGGTGGTGGACCGCCTCGACCGCGCCGCACTGCTGCCGGCGATCTACTTCATCTTCAGCCGGATCGGGTGCGACGCTGCGGTCCAGCAGTGCCTGAGTGCGAACCTCCGACTCACCACGCCCGAGGAACGCGACGAGATCCACGCCTTCGTCGAGGAGCGGTGCAGCAACCTTCCCGACGAGGACCTCCACGTCCTCGGCTACCACGACTTCCTGGACGGACTGACCCGCGGCGTGGCCGCGCACCACGCGGGGATGCTGCCCACCTTCAAGCAGTGCGTCGAGGTGCTCTTCGAGCGTGGCCTCTGCCGGGTGGTCTTCGCGACGGAGACGCTCGCGCTGGGCATCAACATGCCTGCCCGCAGCGTCGTCATCGAGAAGCTCGTCAAGTGGAACGGCGAGACGCACGCGGACATGACTCCGGGGGAGTACACCCAGCTGACCGGTCGGGCCGGCCGTCGCGGCATCGACGTCGAGGGCCACGGAGTCGTGCTCTGGCAGCAAGGCATGGACCCGCGCACCGTCGCTGGGCTCGCGTCGACGCGCACCTACCCGCTCAAGTCGTCGTTCCGGCCGTCGTACAACATGGCGGTGAACCTGGTCCACCAGGTCGGCCGGACCACCGCACGCGAGCTGCTGGAGTCATCGTTCGCGCAGTTCCAGGCCGACAAGGCAGTCGTCGGACTCGCGCGACAGGCTCGCAAGGCCCACGAGGGGCTCGAGGGCTACGCCGAGGCAGCCACCTGCGACCTCGGCGACTTCATGGAGTACGCCGCTCTGCGCCGGAAGCTGAAGGACGCCGAGAACTCCTCAGCGCGGAGCCGCCGGACCGATCAGCGGGACGAGATCGTCACGTCGCTCATGGCGCTCAAACCAGGAGACGTGATCGAGATCCCCGTCGGAAAGTTCCAGGGCGTCGCCGTCGTGATCGATCCAGGCACCCACTCGGACCGCGACGGGCCCCGGCCCTATGTCGTGACCGTGGACCGCCATGCGCGGCGACTTTCGATGATCGACTTCAACCAGCCGGTGCAGTCGATGACGCGAATGCGGATCCCGAAGAACTTCAACGGGCGCAACCCGCAGCAGCGACGCGACCTGGCGTCAACGCTGCGCACGAAGACACGCGACATGCCCCCGCCCAAGGCGCGGCCACGACGCAGCCCTGCAGACGACGTCAGCGAGCGCGAGATCACCCGGACCCGGGCCGCGCTCAAGGGGCATCCGTGCAACCCGTGCCCCGATCGCGAGGACCACGCCCGCTGGGCCGAGCGTTACTTCAAGCTGCAGCGGGACACCCAGGCGCTCGAGCGGCGGATCGAGTCGCGCACCAACACGATCGCCCGACAGTTCGACCGCGTGTGCGACGTGCTGACCAGCCTCGGCTACCTCGAGGATGACCTCGTCACCGAAGAGGGCCGCAAGCTGATGCGGCTCTACAGCGACATGGACCTCGTCGCCGCTGAGGCACTGCGCGCGAAGCTGTGGGAGGGGCTCACACCCTCCGAGCTGGCCGCGGCGCTGTCCGCGCTCGTCTTCGAGGCGCGACGCGCGGACGACGCATCGGCACCCAGGTTGCCGAAGGGACCGGTCCGGGACGTGCTCGGACAGATGGTGCGTCTGTGGGGCCAGCTGGAGGCACTGGAGAAGGAGAACCACCTGGACTTCCTGCGCGCGCCGGACCTCGGTTTCGCGTGGGCGGCGTACCTCTGGGCCAACGGCGCCGAGCTTGAGGAGGTCCTCTCCGAGACCGATCTCGCAGCCGGCGACTTCGTCCGCTGGGTCAAGCAGCTGCTCGATCTCGCGGACCAGGTGGCTGACGCAGCCGGTGACTCTCCTTTGCGCAAGACCGCGAAGGAAGCGGCTGGCGCCTTGCGTCGCGGAGTCGTGGCGTACTCCTCGCTCAACGACTGACGGGCAGCCTGCCTCAGCCAGCGAGGGCGGCCCACGTGTTGCCGAGCGCGGACCGGTGGGTCTCATCGACGAGGGCTCGATACAGGTGGTCGCCGCTGTGCAGCTCCATTGCCCCGGGCGAGGGTGGGTAGCCGACGGCCAGGATCGTGTCGAGCACCCGGCACGGCAGTACTTCGGAGTCGAGCTCCTCGACCAGGACGCCGGCGTCCAGGTGCGACACGAGCCTTCCTGGCCTTTCACCGTGCCGGCCCAGGACGACGGTCTCCCGCATGAGCAGGCGGGCGCCGGGCGCCAGACGCGCGCGCGTGACGCGCTGCACGTCGGCTCCGGAGGAGACCACGAAGGGTTGCGACTGCCATACGAGCGAAGCCCCGGCACCAAGGCTGATGTCGACGTTCCAGGACGCGTTGCCGCCGCGCATGTCGTAGGCGACAGTGCCCGAGGTCTCCACGACTTCGAGCGACGCCCCGGGTCCTACCGACAAGCCCACAGCGACCTCGTCACCGGCGAGCAGGAGCGCCGACTCAGGCACTAACGCGACCCGTGCAGACACGCCGTCACAGGCGAGCGTCATTGGCCGCAGAACCGAGGTCGTGCAGCGAAGGGCGGCTCGACGGCCGGCCGGGTCAGCGGTGAGTGTGGTCGTGGTCATGGTCGCCGTGCGCGTGGGAGTGGGGAGCCATCGGGCCAGGGTCCTGAGGTCGAAGCTCACCGGCCCGATGCGACGCAACACAACCCAGCACCCATGCGGTCAGCTCCGACACGGACTCGGCGTCGATTCGGGAGAGCGCGACGACCGGACGACCTCCCCGGGCAGCCTGCCCATCCGCCTTCATCTGCGCGGCGTCCACCCCGACGTACGGCGCGAGGTCGGTCTTGTTGACCACGAGCAGGTCGGCCCGCTCGATGCCAGGGCCACCCTTACGGGCGACGTCGCCGCCGCCGGCGACGTCGAGAACGAAGATCTGCACGTCCACCAGCGCAGGGGAGAAGGTCGCCGTGAGGTTGTCGCCACCGGACTCGACCAGGACGACGTCGAGCGGTGCGAAACGCTCCTCGAGAGCCTCGACCGCCATCAGGTTCGCCGTGATGTCGTCGCGGATCGCGGTGTGCGGGCAGGCTCCCGTCTCGACGGCCGAGATCCGATCCGGGTCGAGGACACCGGCGGACCGGAGGAAGCGTGCGTCTTCGTCGGTGTAGATGTCGTTGGTGACCACCGCCATCTCCAGCTCGGTCGACAGCTCGCGGCACAGCAAGGCGATGAGTGAGCTCTTCCCGGTTCCGACCGGTCCGCACACTCCTAGGCGTAATGCGCGCTCAGGCACTGAACAACCTCCTACTGGCAATGGCATGGGCCTCGGCCCACACCTCTATCTGGGGAGCTCCCGACGCCGGGATCTCGTGGGGTTCTGTCAGCCCGGCGACGTCGTCGGCCAGCGACTGGATCAGGGGCATCGCCCCGACCACCCAGAGCGTTGCGTCGGCCGGGTCAAGAGGAACGAGCTTGAGGGCGGCGGCTGCCACGGTCTGTGCGTCGTCGTAGCCGATCAGTCGGGCCAGCGATGCGGGTGAGAGGCCGGCGGCGAAAGCCAGAGCCCCGAGGGCAACGCCGCGGGACGGGTCGTGCAGGTCCGGCAGGGGCCACAACCGGCCGCCGAGGCGGAGCAGACCTCGGGCCAGCTGGCGGGACGTTGCGCGCATGGCCGGACTGGGGGTCCTGGCTGCCCAGGCCGCCTCCACGGCGGCGAGAGGGAGCCCTTGTCGGAATGAGTGCAGCGCCACCACTGCGGTCGCGGCCTCCACCCGCGTCACCGTTTTCAGCCGCGTGGAGATGTAGCGAGGTACGTCGGTGAGGCCCGCGCGCAGAGCGGGCTCCAGGCCGGCGGACTGGGTGTGCCCCGCGACCGGCAGCCTCGCGTCGGCGAGCAGCATCAGGATCAGCTCTTGGTGCATCAGAACATCGAGTACAGCTGGGCGAGGGGAAGGACAGAAGCGGGCTGCGGCTCGACCAGCTCGCCGTCGACGGTGATGCGGAAGGTCTCGGAGTCCACCTCGATGCGTGGCAGGTAGTCGTTGTTGATCATCTGGGCCTTGCCGATGTCCCGGGTCTGCGCCACCGGCAGCAGCCGACGCCGGAGCCCGAGGCGCCCCGCCAGGCCGTCGTCGAGTGCGGCCTGCGCCACGAAGGTGACGGCGTGGTCGGCACCGTCCTGGTCGACGAGGGTCGGGCGCATCAGGACGGGCTGCGGCGTCGGGATCGATGCGTTGGGGTCCCCGAGGGCCCCCCAGACCAGCGCACCCCCCTTGATGACGACCGACGGGCGGATCCCGAAGAACCGCGGGTCCCACAGCACGAGGTCCGCCAGCTTGCCCGGCTCGATGGAGCCGACCTCGGCGTCGATGCCGTGGGCGATCGCGGGGTTGATGGTGTATTTGGCGACATAGCGACGCGCCCTGACGTTGTCCGCGGGACCGCCCGACAAGGGGCCGAGGCGGTGCTTCATCACATGCGCTACCTGCCAGGTCCGGGTCACTACCTCACCCACCCGGCCCATGGCCTGCGCATCCGACGAGGTGATCGACATCGCCCCCAGGTCGTGCAGCACGTCCTCCGCGGCAATAGTGGTCGCGCGGATGCGTGACTCGGCGAAGGCGAGGTCCTCTGGGACGCGGGGGTTGAGGTGGTGGCAGACCATCAGCATGTCGAGGTGCTCAGCCACTGTGTTCACGGTGTGGGGGAGCGTGGGGTTGGTCGATCCCGGGATGACATGGGGCTCGCCGGCCACCTTGAGGATGTCGGGGGCATGCCCCCCGCCCGCGCCCTCGGCGTGGAACGCGTGGATAGATCGGCCGCCGATGGCCCGCAGGGTCGACTCGAGGTAGCCCGCCTCGTTCAGTGAGTCGGAGTGCAGCGCGACCTGGAGGCCGTGCTCATCGGCCGCACGCAGAGCCGCGTCGATCGCTGCCGGGGTCGAACCCCAGTCCTCGTGCACCTTGTACGCCGCGGCGCCCGCCAGGGCCTGCTCAGCGAGAGCCTCAGCGGACACCGTGTTGCCCTTCCCCATCAACAGGATGTTGAGCGGCAGGGGGTCCAAGGCACGGTGCACGGTCTGCAAATGCCAGGCGCCGGGCGTCACCGTCGTGGCCTTCGAACCCTCGGACGGTCCAGTCCCGCCACCGCCGACCGTGGTGATCCCGGTGGCTAGTGCCTCGAAGAGCTGTGATCGCGACAGGAAGTGGACGTGGACGTCAATCCCACCGGCGGTCAGGATCTTCCCCTCGCCGCTGATCACGTCGGTTGAGGGACCGATCACCAGGTCCGGGTGCACACCGTCTGCGATGTCAGGGTTCCCCGAGCGGCCGAGCCCGACGATCCGACCGTCCCGGATACCGACGTCGGCGCGCACGACTCCCCAGTGGTCCAGGACGACTGCGTTCGTGATCACAGTGTCCAAAGCGCCACCGGCGCGCGAGAGCGTGGACTGCGCCATCGACTCGCGGATCGACTTGCCTCCGCCGAACACGGCCTCTTCGCCGCCGAACGTGTAGTCGTGCTCCACCTCGATCCACAGGTCCGTGTCCCCGAGCCTGACCTGGTCACCCTGGGTCGGGCCGTACAGGGCGGCGTACTCCTCGCGCGAGATCTCCATCAGCGGACCTGGATGCCCGGCACGACGCGGGCACCGCGTAGGGCAACCAGCGAGACTTCACGGGATGCCCCGGGCTCGAACCGTCGCGAGGTACCGGAGGGAATGTCGAGCCGATAGCCGTGAGCGATGGCCCGGTCGAACGAGAGCGCCTCGTTCACGTCGGGCAGATGGACGTGCGAGCCGATCTGCACGGGACGATCACCAGTGTTCACGATCACGATGCAGCAGCGCTCGGCGTCGGTGCGGTCAGCGTTGAGCACGAGGATTCCGGGAGCGCAGCGGATCGCACCCGGACCGGTGGGGAGGCCTGTCATGGAAACCTCTCTCTAGTCGATGGGTCGGTGAAGGGTGACGAGCTTGCGCCCGTCCGGGAAGGTCGCCTCGACCTGGACGTCCGACAGCAGATCCGGTACGTCGGTCATCACCTGGTCGCGGGTCAGCACCTCGCGACCCAGGACCATCAGGTCGGCGACGGCCAGACCGTCCCGAGCTCGCTCGATGACCCAGGTGGAGAGCAGCGCGACTGACTCGGGGTAGTTCAGCTTCACGCCTCGGGCGAGCCGGTCGCGGGCAACCATGCCGGCCGTGGCCAAGAGCAGCTTCTCCTGGTCTGCAGGGGTGAGGTGCATCGCTAGACCGCCATCGCCGCGCGTACGTCGTCGAGGGCCGACGCGCCGCCCTCACCGGTGGACGTGATCCGGCCGGACTCGATCACGTAGTAGCGGTCGGTCGAGCGGAGCGCGAAGCCCACGTGCTGCTCGACGAGCAGGACCGAGAGGTCACCCCGCTCGGTGAGGTTGATGATGACCTGCTCGATCTCGGCCACCACGTTCGGCTGGATGCCCTCGGTGGGCTCGTCGAGGATCAGCATCCTGGGCTTGGTCAGCAAAGTGCGGGCGATCGACAGCTGCTGTCGCTGGCCACCCGAGAGAAGGCCAGCGCGCCGAGACATGAGCTCCACCAAGGCGGGGAACGTCCCGAGCACGTCGTCGATGTCGGACTTGCGCTTCGCGACCAGCTGGAGGTTCTCCAGAGTGGTCATCTGCGGGAAGCACTGCTGCCCCTGGGGGACATAGCCCAGCCCACGACGTACGCGCCCACTGGGCCTCAGCTTGGTGACGTCCTCCCCGTCGAGGAGGACCTTGCCATGCTTGATCGGGAGCAGGCCGACGGCTGCCCGCAGCAAGGTCGTCTTCCCGGCACCGTTGTGACCCATCACGGCGACGGCGGCGCCGTCCGGGACGTTCACCGTGATGCCCTCGAGGACCATCGTCCGGCCGTAGCCGGCGGTGACTCCTTGCAGCTCAAGCATGAGCGGCTCCTTCCACGGTCCGGCCCAGATAGACCTCCTGGACCTTCTCGTTGGCCTGGATCTCCGCCACCGTGCCCTCGGTCAGGACCTTGCCCGCATGCATGACGGTCACGATGTCGGCGTAGGTCCGGACGAAGTCCATGTCGTGCTCGATCACCACGATCGTGCGGTCCTCGCCGATGCGCTTGAGCAGCTCCCCGGTCTCCTCGCGCTCCTCCGCGCTCATGCCCGCGACCGTCTCGTCCAGGAACATCACCTTCGCGTCCTGGACCAGCAGCATCCCGATCTCCAGCCACTGTTTCTGGCCGTGGGCCAGGACTCCGGCAGGACGGTCGCGCACGTCAGTCAGACCCACCCGTTCTAACGCGTCGCTCACGTAGGCGGGCACCTTGCGGCGGGGGAACGCCATTGTCCATGCCTTCCGATGGACACCGCCGGCGATGTCGAGGTTCTGCAGGACCGTGAGCTCCTCGAAGACCGTTGCGGTCTGGAAGGTGCGCCCTACGCCGGCGCGCACGATCTGGTGGGACTTCAGCGACAGGAGGTCCTGGTTACGGTATTTCGCCAGTCCGGTCGCCTTGACGAGGCCGGTGAGCGCGTCCACGAGCGTCGTCTTACCGGCGCCATTGGGGCCGATCAGGAAGTGGACGCGACCCTGCAGCAGGGTCAGATCGACCCCGTCGACGGCTTTGAAGCCATCGAAGTCCACGCTGAGTCCCTGCACCTCGAGGTAGTCGAGCCCCAGCTTGTCGGGAGTGGTCATGCCGTCTTCACCCGCTTCCTCGCTGCCGGCTGTCGTGTCGTCAAAGATCGCCAGATCCTGGGCACCAACGAGGCGAGGCCGTTCGGGATGAGCAGGATCACCACTACGAACAAAGCCCCTAGGAAGTACGTCCACTGGTCCGGGAAGGACTCCGAGAGGTAGGTGCGGCCGAAGCCCACGGCGAGCGCGCCGATGGCCGGGCCGAGAAGCGTCGCCCGTCCGCCCAGCGCGACTCCCGCGATCAACATGATCGACGCGAGGGCGTTGACCTCACGGGGGTTGATCAGCCCCGCCATCGGCACGAACATCGCACCACCGATGCTGGCCATGATCGCGGCGATGACGAACGCGACGACCTTGATGTTGGCTGGGTCGTAGCCGAGGAATCGCACCCGCTCCTCGGCATCTCGGGTAGCGACGAGCAACTCCCCGAACCGGCTGCGGTACAGCTGGTAGGCGACCAGCAGCATGACCACCAGGATGGTTGCGGTGATCGAGTAGATCATCTTCTTGTTGACCGGGTCGTAGAGGTTGTAGCCGAAGAACGACGTGAGTGAGTTCAGACCGGTCTGGCCCCCCGTGTACTTGATCTGCGAGACGAGAAGCGCGGCGAACGCAACAGTGAGCGCCTGCGACAGGATCGCGAAGTAGGCGCCCTTGATCCGCCTCTTGAAGACGGCCAAGCCCAGCAAAGCCGCCACGATCGCGGGTACGACGACGATGGCGACGATCGTGAACGCGCCGCTGCGAAATGGCTCCCACCAGGCGGGGAGCACGCCCCCACCGAAGTTGAGCATGAAGTCCGGGACGCCCTCGGGCCCGGCGGCCTCGAGCTTCAGGTGCATGCCCATCGCGTAGGCCCCGATGCCGAAGAACAGGCCCTGGCCCAGCACCAACATTCCGCCGCGTCCCCAAGCGATGCCGATCCCGACCGCGGCGATGGCATAACAGCAGTACTTGCCGAGGTTGTTGAGTCGGAACGTGCTCAGGACGGACGGAGCGACGACCAGGAGCAGGAGGGCAAGCGCGATGATGCCCGCGATCGGCATGAGGCCCTTGAGCGAGAGACGTTTCATGCCAGGCTCCTGGTGCGCACCGCGAAGAGTCCTTGGGGTCTTAGCTGGAGGAAGACGACGACCAGCAGGAAGGTCAGCACCACTGCCATGCTCCCGTCGGTGTAGTAGGTCAGGAAGGCGCGGGTGATGCCGAGGCCGAAGGCCGCGATCACAGCGCCCTTGATCTGCCCGATGCCCCCGGCCACGACCACCAGGAACGCCCAAACGATGTACTCGGAGCCCATCGTCGACTCGGTCGCCGTGATGCGGGTGACGGCGACCCCGGCGATGCCCGCCAGGCCGGAGCCGAGGAAGAAGGTCAGCCGGTCGATGCGCCGGGTCGAGACGCCTGCGGACTCGGCAAGGCTGCGGTTCTGGACGGTCGCGCGGATCTGGCGGCCGAACGAGGAGTACTTCAGCAGTGCCGCGACGCCGAACAGGCAGCTCAGCGCCAGCACCAGGATGAAGAGCTGGCTCAGGGGATAGCGGTACCCCAGGATCGGGATCTGGCCGTCGAGCCAGCTGGGCGCCTCAACTGCCACCGCCTGGGCGCCGAACAAGTCCTTCGCGGCTTGCTGGAGCACCAGGCTGACGCCGAAGGTCACCAGGAGGGTGTCCAGCGGCCGGTGGTACATCCGCGAGATGACGAGAAACTCAAGGAGGAGCCCGAGAAGGCCTGCGACCATGAACGCGATCGGTATCGCCAACAGAAGCGAGATGTCTGCGTTCGTCACGACCTGCTGGGTCAGGTACGCGGTGTACGCACCTGCCATCAGGAACTCGCCATGGGCCATGTTGATCACGCCCATCTGGCCGAACGTGAGGGCGAGCCCGAGCGCGACCAGGAGCAGGGCGGCGCCGTACGACGCGCCGGTGAAGCTCTGCGAGATGAGGACGTCCATGTCTGCCTTCCGGGAGGTGAGCCGGGCACCCGGGGGCCCACGCCTTGCGACGCGAGCCCCCGGGACTAGCCGGTGACGAGCGGGACTACCCCTTCGAGGGGTCCCACCAGTCGTAGGTCTCCAGGAACGGGTCCGGCTCGATCGGCTCACCCGACGACCAGATCGTCTTGATGAGCTTGTTCTGCTGGACCTCACCGATCAGTGCGGTCTTGGCGATGTGGTGGTTCTCGCCATTGACCGTGACCGTGCCCTCGGGTGCCTCATAGGTAATGCCGTCGGCAGCGGCGATCACGTCATCGACGTCGAACGTGCCGGCCTTCTCGACCATCGCCTTGTAAAGCCACAGCGAGGTGTAGGCCGCCTCCATCGGGTCGGAGGTCGGCCGGTCGTCGCCGAACTTGGCCTTGAACGCCTCCACGAACGCGGGGTTCGCCGGGGTGTCCACGGTCTGGTAGTAGTTCCACGAGGTCATCTGTCCGGTCAGGTCGACCGGGATCGCAGCAGCCTCTTCCTCGGCAATGGACACCGAGACGATCGGGATGCTCTTGGCGTCGAGCCCCTTCTCGTCGTACGCCTGCAGGAAGGCGACGTTCGAGTCTCCGTTGATCGTGTTGAAGATGACGTCCGGCTTGGTCTTGACGATCTTGTCGACCGCAGTGCCCCACGCGCCCTGGTCGAGCGGCTGGTACTCCTCGCCCACGACCTCGATGCCGTACTCACCGGCGTACTGCTTGATGATCTTGTTCGCAGTCCGGGGGAACACGTAGTCCGATCCAGCGAGGAAGATCGACTTGATCTTCTTCTCCTCGCGGAGGAAGTCGAGCGCCGGGATGATCTGCTGGTTCGTGGTGGCGCCGGTGTAGAAGATGTTCCGGTCGGCCTCGAGGCCTTCGTACTGCACCGGGTAGAACAGGATGCTGTTCAGGCTCTCGAACACCGGTCGCATGGCGACCCGTGAGGACGAGGTCCAACCACCGAAAACTGCGGCGACGCAGTCGCTCTGGATGAGCTTGGTGGCCTTCTCCGCGAAGACGGTGGGCTCGCTGGCGCCGTCCTCCTGGACGAGGTCGAGGCTCTTGCCGAGGACGCCCCCAGCGGCGTTGATCTGCTCGACACCCAGCGTGAGCGCGTCGGAGACCGTCCTCTCGCTGATCGACATGGGGCCGCTCATGGAGTTCAGGAAGCCGATCTTGACGCTGTCACCGGACGTATCTACGCAGGACTCTGCGGCCGTGGCGTCTCCGTCCGAAGACTTGCTGCCACCGCACGCCGTCAAGACAAGCGCCGACGCCGCGAGTGCGGCCGTGCTCGCGACGAGGCGAGCATGTCGTCTGTTCAAGGTGTGTCCCTCTCTTGAAACCAGCCCTGCCCGAGCGAGGCCTTGCGATTGGGGCACGACACTGTGACCCGCGTGTGCCGCAACCTAGAGAGGCCATGTTTCGGGGGGATCGCGTGCCAAATGACAACGATGTAACGAGGATTTCACTGAGGCGGCAGCTGGGCGTTCCGTTGCGAACAGGCCCCCTTTTCGCAACCGCGCGGGATCCCGACTATTGTTCACCTCGAAGGGTGCGGCCTTGTGGCGGAGAGGGCGCCCTTCGACGGTCAGGGAGGCCTCTCGGTGTCGTTTCAGCCACCCACGTGGATTGATCAGTTCGTGCTGCGCGGGCACGGTCCGGCAGAAGTGCTGACCCCGTTCCGGCAGACGCTGGCGGCTGCGCAGATGCTCGTGCGCATCTCGCAGGAGCGGTCGGGGCTGACCATCCGCGAGTACGACGTGATGGCGTCGGCGCGCTACCAGGCTGAGCTCCTGTCGGAGCTCGCGCACCAGCTCGATGCCCAGGTCGCGAGGCTGTCCCGCGACGCAGAGCACTCCCGGATCTCCGGCACGGACCCTGACCGGGCCCTCATCAACAGCCTCACCGGCGTGATCAGGACGACCGCCACGCTCGCCGAGGTGTGCCATGCGCTCTTGAAGGTGAGCGAGCAGATGCTGGTCGTGCGCACGGCCAAGGCGCGCGTGGAGCTGGCCGCGTCGATCGAGACGTTGCGCGCTGCGGTCGGGACATCGCAGATCACGGTGCAGGCCAATCTCGGCCGGGTCACCGACGCGCGCACCTATGACCAGCTGGCCGAGGGGCTGCCGTCGTTCGACATCATTCGGATGCAGGCGGACAAGGTCGCCGACGTGCTCCGTCGGCAGACCGCGCCGATGGTGCCCACCCAGCGAGTGGACGTCAGCTGACGGGACGGTTCTCGTACGGCGTCGACAGCACTATTGTCGTACGCGTCGAGACGTTCGCGACCGCTCGGATCCGTGCCAGCAGGTGCTCGAGGTCGGTCGGCGTCGAGACGCGCACCTTGAGGATGTAGGACTCGTCACCGGCCACCGACCAGCACGACTCGATCTCCGTGACGGTCGCCAGTCGATCGGGGGAGTCGTCCGGCTGCGAGGGGTCGATCGGACGGATCGAGATGAACGCCGTGAGCGGGCGGCCGATCTGCTCGTAGTCGATGGTGGCGCCGTAGCCCTTGATCAGTCCGCGGGACTCCAGGCGCTTGACGCGTTGGTGCACAGCCGACGTCGAGAGCCCCGTCGCCTTGCCGAGATCGGTGAAGGACATCCGGCCGTCGGCGGCCAGGAGCGTCAAGATGCGCTGATCGAGGTCTTCCACACGGGAAACCCTAGCGGGCAGGACCAGTGACGCCCGGGAAGATAGCCTGCGGGCGTGGCTGACCGAATGATGCTCCTCGACACCGCCTCGCTGTACTTCCGCGCCTTCTTCGGCGTCCCGGACACCTTCCGGGCTCCGGACGGGACACCGGTCAACGCCGTACGCGGGTTGCTGGACTTCATCAGTCGCCTGGTGGGGGAGTACTCCCCGACGCACCTGGTCTGCTGCTGGGACAACGACTGGCGGCCTCAGTGGCGGGTCGACCTCATTCCGTCCTACAAGTCCCACCGTGTCGAGTACGTCGTCGCCGGAGCCCCCGACGTCGAGGTCGTCCCAGACCCGCTCGAGGCGCAGATCCCGGTCATCCTCGACGTGCTGGCCGCCTTCGGGATCGCCGTCGTGGGAGCAGACGGCTACGAGGCGGACGACGTGATCGGCACGCTGGCGACGCACGCCACCATGCCCACCGACGTGGTGACCGGTGACCGCGACCTCTTCCAGGTGGTCGACGACGCACGTGAGGTCCGGGTGCTGTACGTCGCGCGCGGGGTGGCGAAGCACGAACGCGTGACGAACGGGGTGATCAGGGACAAGTACGGCGTGGCCGCTTCGCAGTACGCCGACTTCGCCGCGCTCCGCGGCGACGCGTCGGACGGTCTGCCCGGGGTCGCGGGGGTCGGGGAGAAGACCGCAGCCGGCCTACTCTCAAAGTTTCCCGACATGGACACCTTGCTAGCCGCGGCTGCTGACCCGTCGTCGGACCTCGCACCCGGTCCCCGCCGGAAGATCCTGGATGCAGCCGACTACCTCGCGGTGGCACCGACGGTCTGCAAAGTGGCGACCGACATAGCGTTACCTCCCGCGTCGTACGCGCTGCCTCCTACGCCGGTCGACGCGGACGCCCTGGTCGCGCTGGCGAACACCTGGGGCCTCGACTCCCCGATCGCCCGCCTCGTGGACACCATCACCAACACCCGCTAGGCCGTTTATGGTGTGCCGAGCGAGCAGGAGGGCGCGGATGGGCATCGTGCACACCATCACTGAGCCGGTGGCTCGCGTGACGACG
This sequence comes from Nocardioidaceae bacterium, assembly GCA_035477015.1. GTDB lineage: Bacteria > Actinomycetota > Actinomycetes > Propionibacteriales > Nocardioidaceae > SSC3. The sequence goes on from DATILB010000259.1 coordinate 18,607, forward strand.
TACGCGCAGAACCTCCTGGAGGTGGCGCGGTTCGGTGGCCTGCAGACCGATGAGCGGCCCGCTGCCTACGACGTCGTCGACCGCGGCCCGCACCACCGGCTGAGGCGCTACCAGCTCGGGTTGCCGGACGACGCACCAGCCATCGTGCTGGTGCCACCGCTCATGGTCAGCACCGAGGTCTTCGACGTGTCGAGCACGTCCAGCGCCGTGCGCACCCTGGCGGGGCTCGGCGTCCAGGCCTACGTGGTCGACTTCGGCTCTCCGGAGAACGAGCCCGGTGGGCTGGAGCGGACCATCGAGGACCACGTGCTTGCCCTCGACCAGGCTGTCGATCACGTGCGAGAGGCCACTGGGCGCGACGTGCATCTGGCCGGCTACTCGCAGGGCGGCATGTTCTGCTACCAGGCTGCAGCGTTCCGCCGGAGTCGTGGTGTCGCGAGCGTCGTGGTGTTCGGGTCCCCGGTGGACATGCATGGCAGCTTGTTCAGGATCCCGGGCGCATTCACGACCGGCGGTGCCCAGCTCGCCCAGCTCGTGCTCGGCCGTAGGTCGATTCCCGGATGGATGACGCGCATCGGATTCCAGATGCTCGATCCGGTTGGCTCGGTTTCCAAGCAGATCGGCTTCCTCGTCGCCCTTCGGGACCGAGACTCGCTGCTACCACGGGAAGGGCAGCGCCGGTTCCTGATGCGGGAGGGGTGGGTCGCGTTCCCCGGGCCGGCGCTCGCCTATGTGCTGGACCAGTTCGTGGTGCACAACCGCATGCTCGCCGGGGGCTTCTCGATCGCGGGCCGAGCCGTGTCGCTCGCCGACATCGACGTACCCGTGCTCACCCTCGTGGGTGAGGTCGACGAGATCGCGCCCGCAGGGGCAGTTCGGGCGATCCGGGAGGCAGCACCGAGAGCGGATGTCTTCGAGCTCTCGCTGCGCACGGGTCACTTCGGACTCGTCGTCGGGTCGTCGGCGATGAAGACTTCCTGGCCGACGGTCGCGGGATGGGTGCGCTGGCGCGAGGACGGAGGAGAGCGGCCCGAGGGGATCGAGAGATCGCCCGGCGCGCGACCGGCTGACGCCCGGGAACGGATCGAGCACAACCTGGAGCTGGCGACGAGCATCGCCGAGTCGACGGGGCGGCTCCTGGCCGATGGCGTGAGTGACCCCATCGGCAGGGTCCAGCGACTGCTCGCGCCCGCGGCGCAACTGCCTCGGCTGTCCCGCGCTGCCGGACTTCGTAGCCGAACGCAGCTGTCGTTCGCCAGTGTCTTCGAGCGCGCGGCGCAGCGGCAGGCCGAGAACGTCGGCTTCCTCTACGAAGGCTTCGTGTACAGCTACGCCGACATCAACGAGCGTGTCGACAGGATCGTTCGAGGCCTTGTGCTCCGTGGCGTGGAGCCAGGCGAGCGGGTCGGCATCCTCATGGCGACCCGGCCCACCGCGCTCGCACTCGCAGCCGCCCTGAACCGTATGGGCGCCGTCGCCGTGATGCTGAGGCCCGAGGAAGACACCGAGCTGGACGCGAAGATCGCAGAGGTGAGCCGGGTCTTCGTGGATCCCGCGAACTCGGACGTGGCCCCGGTGGGAGTCCCGTCGGAGGTCTTCCTGCTTCGAGTGGGCAACGAGTTCGACGACGTGACCGTCAACGCGCTCGAAGTGCTCGACGACGTCCCGTTGCCCTCGTGGTTCTCGCGCAACGGGGGACGCGCCGAGGACCTGGCCTTCGTGTTCCTGGTCGGCACCGGACCGGACACGCGCGTCGTGCGGGTGACCAACGGGCGGTGGGCGCTCGCGGCGTACGGCACGGCCTCCTCGGCTTCGCTCAGCAGCAGCGACACGGTCTTCTCCGTGAGCCCGCTGCACCATCCGGCGGGTCTGCTCACCGCCGTGGGCGGCGCAGTCGTCGGCGGCTCACGCCTGGCGATCCTGACCGACCTCGACCCCTCGACGTTCTGGGAAGAGGCGCGGAGGTACGGCGCCACGGCCGTGTCCTACACCTGGACCCAGCTCAACGCCCTGGCAGAGGCCCCGCCGGACCCGGCGGAGCGTGACCATCGCATCCGGATCTTCTTCGGTTCCGGCATGCCGCGCGGGCTGTGGCGGCGCGTCTCCGATCGCTTCGCCCCTGCTGTCGTTCTGGAGATGTGGGGCTCGGGGGAGCGCGGCGCCATCACCGCGAACGTGAGCGGTGCCAAGGTCGGCTCGGTCGGCCGGGCCCTGCCCGGGTCCGCGCGACTGCAACTGGCGCGCTTCGACCTCGAAGCCGGCCAGGTTTTCCGGAACGACCGGGGCATGGCTCGGCGCTGCCGCCCTGGCGAGCTCGGCCTCATGATGACGATCGACGAGGTCGGTCTCCACGCCGAGGGCGTCCAGGAGGGCGTCTTCGAACCGGGGGACCGCTGGCACCCCACCGCGAGCCTCTTCCGCCGCGACGCCGACGGCGACTACTGGCTGGAGGGAATGGTTGACGAGATCGTCCGGACGGATGCCGGCGCGGTCCTTCCCGGGCCAGTCTCGGCCGTCTTCGAGGAGATCCCGCAGGTGACCTCCGCCGTTGCGTACGCACTGCCTGGACGCCGTGCCGACGTGCTGGCAGTAGCTGTCACGGCGCGCAAGGAGCTCGGTGCGACTGCCGTGACGGCAGCTGCCTGGCGCCTTCCCGAGGAGCAGCGGCCGGCTCTCGTGTGCGTCGTGCCCGAGATGCCGCTCACGGCGGCAGGGCGCCCGTCGGGCCGAGCTCTCGCTGCCGATGGGATGCCACTGGACCGCATGGCCTGGTCGTACGACGCCTCGCGCGAGGAGTACCGCAAGCTGACCAAGACGGCGCTCACCAAGCTCCTGGGAGCTGCGGCCATCAGGTGAAGGCCAGCACTCCGTCCTCGATGTCGGCGCGCCGGATCCTGCGCAGGTCGTGCACGTAGCTCTGCTTGAGCATCCACGGCTCCTCGGTGCCCTGCTTGGGGGCGATATCCAGAGCACGCAGCACATAGCCCGACTTCAGGTCCATGAAGGGCTTGCGTCCGACGTTCGGGTCCGAGACCGCCACGGCCTTCGTGTAGCCCTTGCGCTTCATGTGGTCCAGCACCCGGCACACGTAGTCCGAGGTCAGGTCGGCCTTGAGCGTCCACGAGATGTTCGTGTAGCCGATCGTGAAGGCGAAGTTCGGGACCTCGCTGAGCATCATCGCCTTGTAGGCCAGCTTCTCCGGTAGCGAGACGGCCTCTCCGTCGACGGTGAGGGCGGCGCCTCCGAAGGGCTGTACGACCAAGCCGGTGGCGGTGACCACGATGTCGGCTTCGAGCTCGATGCCGGAGGCGAGCCGGATGCCCTTCTCGGTGAACGTGTCGATCGTGTCGGTGACAACGGAGGCGTCGCCGCTCCCGATGGCCAGGAACAGGTCGTTGTCCGGGACGAAGCAGAGGCGCTCGTCCCAAGGGTCGTACGTCGGAGTGAAGTGGGTGTCGATGTCGAAGCCCTCGGGCAGCGCCTTCGCGACGCCGTGCCGGACGATCCGCTTCATCACCGCCGGCCGCCACTTGGAAACCTTGTAGATCCCCATGTAGAGGAAGATGTTCTTCCACCGGGCGAGGAAGTACGCCGTACGCGTCGGGAGGAACTTGCGCAAGGTCAGGGCAAACACATCTCGGAGCGGGAGCGAGAGGACGTAGGTCGGAGAACGCTGCAGCATGGTCACGTGCTCGGCGACGCCGGCCATGGCAGGGACCAACGTAACGGCCGTAGCACCGCTCCCGATGACCACGACCTTGCGACCTTCGTAGTCGAGGTCCTCGGGCCAGAACTGTGGGTCGACGATCTGTCCGGCGAAGTCGGCCTGACCGGGGAATCCGGGCCGGTAGCCCCTGCTGTAGTCGTAGTAGCCGGCGCAGTTCCACAGCCAGCCGCAGGTGAGCTGAACCGTCTCGCCATTGGTCTCG
>DATILB010000260.1:0-14666 GCA_035477015.1 Nocardioidaceae bacterium
ATGAGCGCCCTGCATCCCCGTCCTGGTGGTTCAAGATCATTCCCATCGTAAAGGTGGGTCAGCGCCTCAGCCGGCGGGTGACCAAGCCGACCAGCTCGTTGACCTCGTCGATCCGCATCAGCCGGGCGAGGAGAGCCAGCAACCCGAGGTCGACGACCCCCATCAGACCCAGCATCACGACCGCCTGGAGCTTGCTGCCGTCCTCGGGCCAGCCGACTTCGACCAGCTCGCGGACGCCCCAGGTCGCGAGCGCCGCGATGCCACCTGCCACCACCATCCGGACCAGGAATCGCACCAGCTTGTCGGACTCGAGGCCGCCGAGGATCGCCCGGAGCAGCAGGTACGACGCGACCGAGCCGACCAGGTAGGCGCCGGCGTACGCAAGGGCCAGGCGAGGTGCCACGTCGAGCGGATCGACGCTCGCGGTGAGCGCCACGGCCAGGGCGATGTTGACCGCGGAGATGAGGCACTGCACCCAGAACACCGTGCGGGTCCGCTCGAGCGCGTAGAAGCCGCGCAGCACCAGGTAGTGCGAGGTGAAGAACACCAGCCCGATCGCGAAGAGCGAGAGCGTCCGGGCGAAGTCTTCGGTCGAGTCGGCGGCGGCGCCGTACTTGGAGACGATGTTGGCGACGGGGAGCGCGATCACCGGCAGCACCAGCGCGAACGGGAGGATCAGCGACAACGCGGTGCGCATCGTGGCGGCCACTTGCCGCCCGACGGCAGCGAGATCCTGCTCCGCGGCGTACGCCGAGAGACGCGGCAGTGTCGCGGTCGCGAGCGAGACGGTCGCAATCGCGTGCGGCGCCATCACCACCAGGAACGTGCTCGAGTAGATGGTGAAGCCGGCACCCGGCCCGCCGTCCGCCGTACCGCTGGACGCGATGCGCGTGACGACCGTGTAGGCGATCTGGTTGACGACGACGAAGAGCACCGTCCAGACGCCGAGGCGCAGGGTGTGTCCGAGGCCGGTGCCTTTGAAGTCGAAGCGGGGCTTGTAGTGGAAGCCCGCCGACTTCAGGTACGGCAGCAGCACCAGCAGCTGCACGACGATGCCGACGGTCGAGCCGAGGCCGAGCAGGACCTCCTGGCCGCCCGTGTAGCCGGCGGTCCGCTCGGCGTCATCGGCCGGGCCGAAGGCGAAGAGATAGATGACCAGCACGCTGATCGCGATCACGTTGTTCGCGATCGGCGCCCACATCATCGGGCCGAAGCGTTGCCGCGAGTTCAGCACCTGTCCGACCAGCACGAACATGCCGTAGAAGAAGACCTGGGGGAGGCAGAAGCGTGCGAACGTCACCGCCGACGAACGCGCGTCCGCGTTGCTCGGGTCGTCGAACCCGTTGGCGAGGTAGAGCTGCATCAGCAACGGTGCAGCCACGACCAGGACAGCCGTCACTCCTGCAAGGAAGAGCCCGGCCAGGGTGATGATGCGGTTCGTGTACGCCTCGCCGCCGTCGGCGTCCTGCTTCATCGCGCGAACCAGCTGCGGGACCAGGACGGCGTTGAAGACACCGCCCGCGAGCAGGATGTAGAGCATGTTCGGAACGGTGTTCGCGATGCTGAAGACGTCGGCGTGCAGGTACGTGCCCAAGGCCGCGAGCAGCAGGGTGCTGCGCACGTAGCCGCTCAGGCGCGACACGACCGTCCCCGCGGCCATCACCGCACTGGACCCGAGGACGGACCGCTCCGTCTCCGCCGGCTCCCCAGCCGTCACGAGTCGGCCTCCTTCAGCAGCGGACCGGGCGTGGCCTGGCGAGCGCGGACCTTGCGACGTACGCGGAAGAAGATGAGGACGAGCAGCACGACCGTGCCCGCGCCGAGGACGCTCCAGACGACCATCCCGACGTGGCTGCTCCGGATGTTGAGGCCCTCGCTCTCGCCGAGTGGATCCCCCTCGGCCGTGACGGCCTGCAGGACCACGGGCCAGAGACCGATCCGCTCGGAGTTCGCCTGCATCCGGACCGAACGGCGTTGACCCGCGGGGATCGTGATGGGCTCGGTCGTCGGGATGGTGATCTCGTCGGTCCCGGGGGCGTACGCCGAGATGCCGACCGTCACCGGTTCGTCGAGCTCGTTCGTGACGGTGACCTGGAACTCGCCGTTCTCACTCGACATCGTCACGAACGACGGCCCGCTCAGAGTCACCTGGCCCATCAGGTCACGCACCCTGAGGTCCTGGTCCTTCGCGCGTTCCTCGGCCCGCCCCGGTACGTCGAGGAACTGACCCGAGACGCCGAGGTAGGCCAGGCCTTCGATGACCCGGGCGATCCGGTTGTTGCGGGGGAGCAGGTCGTCGAGGATCCCGCCCTGACGGATCAGCTCCGCCGAGGAGATGAAGTTACTGCTGGGCAGGGTTGCAGCGTCCTCGGGGTAGCGGAGCTCGTCGGAGTTCGCCTCGATCGTGGCCGTCGCGACGCCCCTGACGATCGAGCTCGCCGTCGTACCCACCAGCCACGGAACGTCCAGGCCGCGGAAGAGGGCAGCGCGCTGCCAGTTCCGACCCGGGTCCCACCGGTCCGGCAGCTCCACCACGAGCGGCCGGTCGGCCTGGTTCGACAGCGCATGCACCGCGGCCTCTGCGAGCACCCGTTGCCGGAACCCCAGCGCGGGTGAGGTGCCGGGAAGCTCCTGGACCGCCGCCGTGCTGGTCCGGGTGATCCGGGCACCATCGGCGACGTCGACGCGCGGCTCGGTCGCCGCAAGGGCGGTGTCGTCCAGCACGACCGGAACGCTGTCTCCGATGACGGACAAGGCGTCCCACGAGAGGGTGCCGTCCGTCGGGTCGATGACCGGGGTGCTCGCGATGTCGAGGGCATCGAGCGTCTCCTGGGAGAGCGCATGCGCCTCCTCGACCGTGCTGCCACGCTCCCAGCCGTACGCGCTTGCCGCGTCCACGTCGCCGTACGGGAGCGCGAGCACCAGGCGCTCAGCGGCCTCCTGGGCGAAGGCCTCCAGGAAGGCCTGTGCGGCCAGCGCCTCCTGGGAGAGCTCAGGCTCTTCGGCATCGGGATCGCCCGACGGGGATTCGTCAGTGGTGGGCGACGAGCTCGGGGACTCGTCGGTAGTGGGCGCGATGTCCCAGCCCGGGTTGTCGGTCGCCACTGCTTTGACCAGGTCGGCGACGGCTGGGTCGACGACCCACGTGAGGGGGTAGTCCCCAGCACTCTGGCTCAGCGCGAGCAGCCGACCGAAGCGTCCCTCGGGCGACAGCGCCTCGTGCCAGACGTCCTCGGTCAGCAGACGCCCGTCGGCGTCGTACGAGATCCGACCGCGGAACGGAAGCATCAGCGCGAGCGACGTGGACGGTGGGTTGCGCGGTCGCATCAGCGGGATGAAGGTCCGCGCGCGCCCGTCAGCGCCGTCGATGCGCCCGGTCTCGTCGGCTCCGAGGACCTGGACGCCGACCCAGTAGACGCCGGGTTGGTCGGTGATGTCGAGCTCGTCGCGCGGACGGCTGATCGTGTACCGCGTCGACTGACCGGGCTCGAGGTCAGGGACCGAGATGAACTGACCGGCTTGGGCCAGCCGGTCGCCGACGTAGGCCAGCGGGTCCAGCGCGGCGGCCTCGGCCAGCTCCTGGGCCGTCCGCATCGGCTCCGCGGACGTCAGCAGGTAGACGTTGAGGTCGTTCCACACAGAGTCCGACGTGTTGGTGATGGTGCCGCTCAGCGTGATGCGTCCCCGGGTCGGGATCGTCGACGGTCCGACCCGGTCGATCGTGACCTGGAGGGGGTCGCCGACCGGCTCCGCCACCTCGTCGCCGTGAGCGGCACTCGGGGTGAGAACGGTGACGAGACCCGCGGCAAGGCATGCGGCTGCGCGCCGACGTACAAAGCGGGTCACACCTGCCAATCTATCGAGACTCTCCGGACAACTAGAGTGGTGCACCGTGTCCGAGCAGCCTCCATCTTCTGCAGGCCCCTCCGAGGGGCCTCCTCAGCGTCGGCTGAGCGACGTCCAGGAGACGGCCCTGCGCGAGCTGATGCGCATCGCCCCGGTGATCGACGAGCTCGGTGCGCGCTTCGCGAAGGCGGGCGAGGAGATCGCCCTGGTCGGCGGCCCGGTGCGGGACGCCATGCTCGGGCGCCTGCAGAACGACCTGGACTTCGCCACGAGCGCCCGCCCTGAGGTGACCGAGAAGCTGCTCAAGGGCTGGGCCGACGCGACGTGGGACATGGGCCGCGACTTCGGCACGATCGGCTGCCGCAAGGGCGAGTGGACGGTCGAGATCACGACGTACCGCTCCGACACCTACGACGCCTCCTCCCGCAAGCCCGAGGTCCAGTACGGCGACAGCCTCGGCGGCGACCTGCACCGGCGCGACTTCACGGTCAACGCCATGGCCGTCGTCATCCCGGGGAACCGCTTCGAGGACCCGTACGGCGGTCTGCTCGATCTCGCCCAAGGAGTCCTCCGCACACCGGGGCTCCCCGAGGACTCGTTCTCCGACGACCCGCTGAGGATGATGCGCGCCGCCCGGTTCGCCGCCCAGCTCGGCTTCACGGTCGCGCCCGAGGTCAAGCAGGCGATGACCGACATGGCGGACCGGATCGGGATCATCTCGGCGGAGCGGGTCCGCGACGAGCTCGTCAAGCTCGTCTGCGCGCCGTACCCGCGCCGGGGCCTTGCCCTGCTGGTCGACACGGGCCTCGCCGAACGCGTCCTGCCCGAGCTGCCGGCCCTTGCCCTCGAGCGGGACGAACACCACCGGCACAAGGATGTCTACGAGCACACCCTCACCGTTCTCGAGCAGGCGATGGCCCTCGAGGAGCGACTGGGCGGTGCGCCGGACTTCGTGGCGCGCTTCGCCGCCCTGATGCACGACGTGGGCAAGCCGCGCACCCGGCGCTTCCTCGAGGACGGCACGGTGACGTTCCACCACCACGACGTCGTCGGAGCCAAGATCACCCGCAAGCGGATGCAGGCGCTGCGCTTCTCGGGGGCGGAGATCGACGCGGTGACCAAGCTGGTCGAGCTGCACCTCAGGTTCCATGGCTACGGCTCAGGGGAGTGGACCGACTCCGCCGTACGTCGCTACGTGCGCGACGCGGGTGACCAGCTCGCCCGGCTGCACGTGCTGACCCGCGCGGACTGCACGACGCGCAACAAGCGCAAGGCGGACCGCCTGGCTCGCACCTACGACGACATCGAGGCCCGCATCTCTCGGCTCGCCGAGCAGGAGGAGCTGGACTCGATCCGCCCGGACCTGGACGGCAACCAGATCATGGAGATCCTCGGGGTCGGCCCCGGCCGCGAGGTCGGCGAGGCGTACCGGCACCTCCTGGAGGTGCGCATGGACAACGGCCCGATGTCGTACGACGACGCCAAGGCGGCCCTGCTCGCCTGGGCCGCCGAAAAGCCCTAGTTCTCCACAGTTGAGTAGGACGACTCATGCCGTCCGACCCCCGTTGCTGAATAGTCGCCAAGACACAGGCAACCAAACGCCGTCCCCGAGCGTCGGAAGAGGCAGAGTTCACACCCGGCCTCGCCTTCGTCCTCGACGGGGCGGCAAACAGCAGAAAGCAGGGGGAGTCACATGTCCAACCCGTTCCGCCGGAGCATGGCGTCCATCGCCGTAGCCGGTCTTGCCGGCGCCGGCGCGTTCGTCGTCGCGTCACCGGCCCAGTCCGTACCCGCGGACACCGCCTGTCCAGCGCCGTTCCCGGTCGCCGACCTGGCCAAGGGCCAGCTTGTCGACGGCCTGACGGTGTCGTCGGGCAACGAGCCCGACGTCTTCACCGGCGAAGTGCTCGGTGTCCTCGAGGACGGCATCGCGCCGGGGCTCGACATGATCCTGGTGCGCCTCAGCAACGTGGAGATCGACCGCGTCGGTGGTATCTGGGCCGGCATGAGCGGCTCCCCGGTCTATGCCGAGGACGGCCGGATCATCGGCGCCGTCGCCTACGGCCTCGCCGGCACGTCTCCCGTCGCCGGAGTGACGCCCGCTGCCGACATGCAAGCAATCACGGCCATCGGTCCCGAGGCCGAGCTCGACGCGGCCGCCCGGGTCGCCATCCCCGCGCGCATGCAGGCCCGCCTCGTCGAGTCCGGGATGGCCACCGAGCGTGAGGTTGCCGGCGGCTTCGAGCAGCTCCCGACGCCGGTCGCGGTGTCCGGAATGCGCAACCTCGCGCGGCTGAACAAGCTCGCCGGCCGCCTCGGCCTGGACAACGTCCACTACTACCGCGCAGGCTCCGCTCCGTCCGCTCAGGCGGAGGAGTCGGAGATCTTCGCAGGCAGCAACCTCGCCGCGTCGATCTCCTACGGCGACCTGTCGATGCTCGGCGTTGGCACCACCACCATGGTGTGCGACGGGAAGCCGATCGGCTTCGGGCACCCCTTCGGCTGGTTCGGCGAGACGTCGCTGACGCTGCACTCCTCCGACGCGATCTACATCCAGGAGGACCCGACGTGGGCGCCGTTCAAGGTCGCGAACGCCGGTGGCCCGGTGGGTGTGATCGACCAGGACAGGCTGGCCGGCATCAAGGGACTGCTCGGGGAGGTTCCCGAGACGGTGCAGGTCGTCACGACCGTGCATAGCGGTGGCAGGTCGCGCGAGGGCACGACGTACGTGAGCGTGCCGATGTTCGCCCCCGACGGTGCCGCGTTCGGTCTGCTCTCGAACCAGGACCGGGTCTTCGACCGGATCGGCGGCGGGTCCGCGCTCGTGCACTTCACCATTTCCGGCACGACGGCGGAGGGTGAGCCGTTCACGGTGGTCCGCACGAACCGCTATGCCAACACCTTCGACATCAGCTTCGACACCATCTGGGAGGTCGGGAACGCGGTCTGGTCGCTCAACGAGAACGACCTGGTCGGCATCGACATCGACAACGTCGACGTGACCTCCACGATGAGCAGCAAGGCCCGGATGTTCCGGGTCGGGCAGATCCAGATCAAGAGCGGCGGCGTGTGGAAGACGCTGACCTCCGACAGTGTCATCAAGAGGCACCCGGGTCGCCTGATCAACTACCGCGCCGTGCTCAACTCCAGGCGCGGCGAGTTCGGGAGCAAGATCGTCATCGGCTCCGTGCGTGTGCCCGAGGCGGCAGAGCCCGGCTCGTTCGGGCAACTGTCCCTCGGACAGTTCTTCGGCGGCGACTGTGAGGAGTGCTACTTCGAGGACGTCGAGGGTCCCGCGAGCCTGCAGGAGATCATCGACGGCATCGAGGACGCGCCGCGCAACGACGAGTTCGTCGCGAACCTCGAGCTGTTCTCAGAGTCGGAGGAAGGCGCCGGCATGGTCACCGCACAGGCCAAGAAGCTGATCGGTGACGTGATCACCAACAGCAAGTTCTTCTCGGTTCGCATCCGTCGCTGACGGTTCATGCAGGAGAGGGGTGGCCCGCAAGGGTCACCCCTCTAGTCTTTGGCTCATGCAGAGTGACCTCTTCGCCCAGTCCAACCTCGAGGTCGAGGGACAGCACCGCTTCGCCCTCCAGAACCCCCAGCTCCTCCGCGTTTCGCTCGGCTCGGACGTGCTGGCCGTGAAGGGCGCGATGGTCGCCTTCCAGGGCCAGGTGCAGTTCCATCACGAGAAGGCCGGCAGCATGGGCAAGCTGCTGAAGAAGGTCCTCACCAGCGAGGACGTCCCGCTGATGCGGGTCACCGGCAACGGCGAGGTCTTCTTCGCCAGCGAGGCCGGCTTCGTCTACCTCATCGAGCTCACCGGGGACGCGATCAGCGTCAACGGACGCAACCTGCTCGCGTTCGACGCGGCGCTCACGTGGGACATCAACCGGACCAAGGGCGCGGGCATGATGGCCGGCGGCCTGTTCAACACCACCGTCACCGGCACCGGCCCGGTAGCCTTGTGCACGGTCGGCCAGCCCGTAGTCCTCGACTGCAGCCAGCAGCCGACGTTCGTCGACGTCCAGGCCTGTGTCGCCTGGTCGGCGAACCTGGTGCCGCAGCTCGTGTCCAGCATGAACATCAAGTCCATGCTGCGGGGTGGCACGGGCGAGGCGTTCCAGTACTCCTTCCACGGCCCCGGCTTCGTCGTCGTACAGCCGTCCGAGTGGTCCCCCGTCACCCAGGGTCAGGGATCGGGGGGCTCCGGCGGCCTGGTCGGCAACCTGCTCGGGAACTAGAAGCGCACCTGGGCGCCCGACACGCGCACTCCGGCGAAGCAGACGTCCTCGCCGTCGTTGCCGAGCCGGACGGCTTCGACCGTCACGGTGTCGCGAGGCTTGAGCGGCGTGTCATCCCCTGTGACGGAGACAGAGACGACGGTCTGGTCACCGACGTCCACTGGTGCTGATGAGCTCGCGTCCGGGAACTGGATGAGAGCCGCCTGGTTGCTCGTGGCGTTGAAACCACTGCCGAGCGTAACCAGGACGATCGTGCACGACCCCAGCGTCGGCTTCGACAGGGTCAGGTCGAGTGCAACAGGGGACCCGGCTGTGTACGACGGAGGCAGGGTGAACGAGAAGCGGACACCCACCACGGCCTCGCCGTCGGGGAGCTCCCATCCCGTGTTCGTCGCCACGGCTGTGGAGTCCGCCTGCATCGCGGCCCAGGAGATCGAGATCGCCTTGTAGGACGAGGCGGCCTTCCCGCCGAGCTTGGCGGCGTCACGCGCTCGCTTGATGATGTTGTCGGGCAGGTAGCCCTGCTTGTTCGTCGCGACCAGCTTGTTCTTCCGCTTCGCGACAGGCGCCTTCGCGCCGACGGCGTGCTTGCCGTCCACCTGGTCGGCGTTGAGCCCCTTCTGGACCGCACCCGCGACACTCGGGCCGGCGAGACCGACGGTCAGGCAGAAGACGGCGACACCGACGAGCTTGAGGTTCTCCCTGGTCATGAGACGAAGGTAAAGCGTCAGACGTGGACCTCGCGCGTGACGCGCGCATAGAAGGCGGCGGTCACCGCGTACCCCAGAGCCATCACGCCCACGACGACGTACGACCGCCCGTCGTCGGGAACCGCGGCAGCGGCGAAGGCGGCGGCGCCAACGAAGGCCAGGTTGAACAGCACGTCGTACAGCGAGAAGACCCGGCCCCGGTAGGCGTCGTCGACACCGAGCTGGACCAGGGTGTCCACGCAGATCTTGACGCCTTGTGCCGCGAAGCCGAGGAAGAAGCCGGAGACCCACAACCCCGGCTGCGCGTACGTCGAGAAGGGGAACACCTGGGCGACGCACGCGACCGCGAGTAGCGCGACGATCCAGGTGCGGTGCGCGATCCGCTCGACGACGGGAGGCGTGACGACCGCGGCCATCACGAAGCCCAGCGCGCTGAGGCCGAGCATCACTGACAGGGCAGCGAGGGCCTTGTCTGCATCTCCCGGGTAGAAGTGGTTGCGATACAGCAGGAAGCCAGAGACCGTGGCGAGTCCGAGCCAGAACCGGCTGCTCGCGATGGCGAGCAGTGCGTAGGCAGGCGTGCGGCGCTCTTGGAGGTGGCGCACCCCCGCGACGAGGCCGGCGAAGACGTGGCGCACCGCCTCTCGAGCTGCAGGCCGGTCCGCGTCGAAGTCAGGTCCGAGCAACAGGCGGGGGATCCGCAGCGCGAGCAGCCCAGCTCCGGCGAAGCCGGCTGCTGCCGCGAAGAGGACGGCGGCGTCCGAGGAGCGGCTGATCACGGTCCCGAGCAGTGCCCCGGTCAGTGCCGCGATCGCGCCGAGGGTCGGCGTCAGTGCGTTGGCGGTGACGAGGTCGTCGTTGGTGACCGTGTGCGGCAGCGACGCGGACAAGCCCGCGAGGATGAACCGGTTCAGCGACAGGCAGCCGACGACGACGACGTAGAAGACCAGCTCGGGTACGTCGTTCGCGACCAGGACTGCCAGCCCGGCGACGATCACTGAGCGGCCCAGATTGACCAAGGCCAGGACCTGGCGTCTCGGCCATCGGTCGAGGAAGACGCCCGCGAACGGACCGAGGATCGAGAACGGCAGCAGCATCACAGCCAGGGTCACCGCGATCCGGCCGGGAGTCGGCTGCCGCTCCGGCGAGAACAGCACGTACGACGCCAGGGCCACCTGGAAGATGCCGTCGGCGAACTGCGACGACACCCGCACGGCGAACAGACGTCGGAACCACTGCCCTCGCAGCAGGTGCGGCAGGTGTCCGAGGGACGTTCGAGGTGTGGTCATGACTCCTGAATCCAACCACCGGCAAGTAACGTCCCGGCCTATGGCGATCCACTTCCACATCGAAACCGACTGCGACGCGCCCCTCGAGAAGGTGTTCGCCTACGTGACCGACTACCGCAACGTCCACGAGTGGCTCTACGGCATCTCGAAGTTCGTGCCGATCACGGAGCTTGACCGCGGCCTGGGTGCGACCTTCGAGGGCACCATCCACCTCGGTGCCACTCTGCACTCCACCGTCGAGACGACGGCCTTCGAGGAGGGCAAGTTCTTCGAGCTCGACGCCATCAAGGGCTTCAAGGTGACCACCCGGTGGAGCTTTGAGGCGCTCGACGCCAAGAGGACCCGGATCAACGCGGACGTGACGTACTCCCTGCCCGGCGGAATCGCCGGAAAGGCCCTGGGCAAGGTCATCGAGCCGTTCGTCAAGATCGCGATCAGGCACTCCAGCGAGCACCTGGCCAAGAACGCGGCTGCCCTGGTCTGACCGACCTGGGGCGGTAGCCTCAGCCATGCGGTTCTGGGACCCCTCCGACCCCGCGATCGCCGCGGCGGACGCGGAGCCGTGGGGTGGCCTCCTCGCAGGGGTGATGCGCCCGGTCTCCCTGCGCGCAGTGCGACGACTGACCGTGCTCGCGACAGTCCTCTGTGTCCAGGCCGGGGTGGTGGCCATGGTCAGCGCCAAGTGGGCCGGCGAGGCGATAGCCCATCCGGGGGCGTTGTTCCCCATGGGCGCCGCTGTGGCCGCCGTGGGCCTGCTCTTGCCCGTCTTCCTGGGCGCGATCCCGCCGCGACAGCTTCGGCGACTGATGCCCTGGGCGTTCGTCCTGCTGATCGTCCTGATGGGCTGGATCTCGACCGTAGGGATCTGGGCTGCGGGACCTCAGGTGGGCGCCGCGGTGATCTTCTACGTCGAAGCGCTGCCCTTCGCCTTCTACCTGATGCGGCTGCGTTGGGCTCTGATGACCGCCCTCAACTGCGTCGGTGGCTGTGCACTCGTGATGGCCCTGCAGGACGGCTGGCCGGCACCTGCGGCGCAGTGGCTGCTCGTGGCGACCACCCTGGTTGCGACCGCCTGGATCATGGGTGGACTCGCCGAACGCGCCGACCGACTCGCTGATTCCGAGCACGAGGCGCGGGTTGAGCTCGACGAGGTCAACCGCACCCTCGCGGACCGGGTCGCCGACCAGGTGACTGAGATCGAGCGGCTCGGCGAGCTACGCCGCTACCTCACGCCGCAGGTTTGCGATGCAGTCCTCTCGGGAACGTCGGACGCGATGAACCGGCCGCACCGGCAACGCATCGCCGTCTTCTTCTGCGACCTGCGCGGCTTCACTGCGTTCACGCGCCAGGCCGAGCCTGAGGAGGTCGTCGCGACGCTCGATGAGTACTACCGCACGGTCGGTGGGCTGCTGCAGCAGTACGGCGCCACGATCGGCGACTACGCCGGCGACGGGATCATGGCCTACTTCGGTGACCCGGTCCCGCACGAGGACCCGGCCTTCGCGGCGGCGCAGATGTCGGCGGAGCTCCGGGGCTCACTGTCAGGAGTCGTCGCGGAGTGGCGGCGCCACGGCCACGACCTGGGGTTCGGCGTGGGTGTGGGCTACGGCTACGCGACGCTGGGCGTGGTCGGGTTCGACGGGCGCTTCGACTACAAGCCCATGGGTGGCGTCGTGAACCTCGCCTCCCGACTCTGCGGCAAGGCCGACGACGCGCAGGTGCTGATCGACCAGGCGACGTACGCCGAGGTGGAGGGGCGGGTGGCGTGTGAGGCCATCCCCGACCTCGAGCTCAAGGGCTTCGGGACCCAGCGGGCCTACTCTCTGGCCTAGACTCCGCCTGTTGACTCCGCCTGTCGGGGGCCGACCAATAGGAGGCCCCATGCGGTTCTGGAACCTGTCCGGCCCCGAGGTAGAGGCTGCGGACGCAGAGCCGTGGGACATGCCCATGGCCAGCGTCACCCGGGCGTTCAGCTCCCGGTCGCTCGTGAGCCTGTTGCTTGCGACGGTCGGCTTGCTCACGATGTCGGGGGCCGCAGGACTGGTCCTGGCCCTGACGACAGATTCCGAGGTCAGGCACGAGGCTTCTTTCCTTGCCTTCAACATCACCGCCGTCTCGCTCGGGCTCGGGCTGGTGGGCGTGCTCCTGGCCATCTCGCCCCGGACGCTTCGCCGCATCACCCCGACCGTGGGAGGGGGCCTCCTCATCGGGTCGCTGTTCCTCAACACGTGGGGACTCGCATCGGCGGGACCAGGACTCGTCATCGTGGCGGCCGGATTCGTCTCGCCGCCGATGTTCGCGTTCTACGTCATGCGTCGTCCCTGGGCGATTGGCACAGCGGTGCTCCTGCTGGTGTGCGTCGGCCTGGTGGTCTCGCTGCAGGAGGGTTGGGTCGCGCCGCTGGGCACCTGGCTGTTCGTGGCGGCCAACGTCATCGGTACCGGGGTGCTGATGGGTCAGATCGGCTCCCGAGCCGACGAGCTGGCCACCTCGGAGCACGACGCGCGCATCGGCCTCGCTGACCTGAACCGCACCCTGGAGGAACGGGTCGAGGTCCAGGTCTCGGAGATCGAGCAGCTCGGCGGGCTACGGCGGTTCCTGTCGCCCCAGGTGGCGGATGTCGTCCTGTCCGGCGACCAGGGCGAGCTGGGGAAGCCGCACCGACGACGCATCGCAGTCTTCTTCTGCGACCTACGTGGCTTCACCGCGTTCACGAACAACGCCGAGCCCGAGGAGGTCATGGCCGTGCTGGACGAGTACTACGGCGCGGTCGGCCAGCTCTTGCAGCGGTACGACGCGACGGTCGGGGACTATGCCGGTGACGGGATCATGGCGTACTTCGGCGACCCTGTCCCACGCGAGGACTCCGCGTTGGCGGCCGTCGGGATGAGCTGCGAGATCGCCGGCCTGATGGCGCCTGTGGTCGCCGAGTGGCAGCGTCGCGGCTACGACCTCGACTACGGGGTCGGGCTCGCGTACGGCTACGCGACGCTGGGGGTGATCGGGTTCGACGGTCGTCACGACTACAAGCCGGTCGGTGGAGTGGTGAACTTGGCAGCCCGGTTGTGTGCGAAGGCCGGGTCGGGTCAGGTGCTGATGGACCATCCGACGTACGCCGAGACTTCGGCGGCCTTCGCGAGCGAACACTTCGCGGACCTGGACCTGAAGGGGTACAGCGCAGTCACCCGCGCCTACGCCTTGACCTGAGGTCTCCGGCGGTAGCCTCGACCATGCTGAGATGGGATCCGGCGGAGGTCGAGGCGGCGGACGCCCTGCCGTGGGACATGCCCTTCGCGCAGGCGGTGCGGCCGCTCACCGTCCGCAGCATGGTGCAGATCGCGTTGGCAGGAGCGCTCCTCTACACATTGTCCGGCGTCCTCAGCGTCGGCACCCTGCTCACAACCGAGAGCCGTGAAACCGCTCTTGCCCATCCCACTCTGACGGTCGTCATCGCTTCGGAGGTCGCGCTCACCGGGCTCCTGGTGCTCGGGGCTCTGGTGTTCGTCACCCCGGCGGTGCTTCGCCGGTTCTTCCCTGTCATGTTCCTGGTCGGGATGCTGGGACCACCCGTCACGATCTCTCTGGGTGTCTATGGAGCCGGGCCGGACTTCGGGGACTTCAACACGGTGTTCTACATCGAGGCCCCGCTGTTCGCCTTCTACGTCTGCCGGTTGCGTTGGGCGTCCCTCTGCGTCGGCTTGGTGGTCACGTGCTACGCGGCGGTGCTGCTGCTCCAAGACGGCTGGCCCTACGCGTGGGGGCGCTGGCTTCTCGTCGCCTCGACGGTGGGCGCCACAGCGTTCATCGGGGGCAGGGCGGCACAGCGCTCGGACCAGCTCGCCGAGGCCGAGCACTCTGCGCGAACCGAGCTCGCGCAGGTCAACGCCACGCTCGAGGCGCGGGTCGAGGCGCAGGTGGGCGAGATCGAGCGGCTCGGTGGGCTGCGCCGGTTCCTGTCCCCGCAGGTCGCCGACCTGATGCTCTCGGACGAGCCTGAGGCTCTGAGTCGTCCGCACCGCGCGCGCATTGCTGTCATCTTCTGCGACCTGCGTGGGTTCACCGCGTTCACCAACAAGGCTGAGCCCGAAGAAGTCATCGGGGTTCTGGACGACTACTACAAGACCGTCGGCACCCTGCTCCAGAAGTACGGCGCCACCGTCGGGGACTATGCGGGCGACGGGATCATGGCCTACTTCGGTGACCCCGTTCCCCATCCCGAGCCGGCGCACGCAGCGCTCCGGATGACGCGCGACCTCGGTCCGGCTATGGGCGCGGTGGTGGGCGAGTGGCGACGGCACGGCCACGACCTCGACTACGGGGTCGGGGTGAGCTTCGGCTACGCGACGCTGGGCGTGATCGGCTTCGACGGCCGCTACGACTACAGCCCCGTCGGTGGGGTTGTGAACCTGGCGGCCCGGCTGTGCGCGAAGGCAGGGCCGGGGGAGGTCCTGCTGGACCATGCGACGTACGCCGCAACGGAAGGCCTGCTGCCGTGCGAGCCCGTCGACCTGGACCTCAAGGGTTACACCGACGCACGGGCCTACAAGGTCGTCTGACAAGGCAAAAACCGCGGA
>DATILB010000261.1:0-11420 GCA_035477015.1 Nocardioidaceae bacterium
CGCCGCGGAGCACCTCGATGCGTCCGTACGCCGCATGCAGGTCGATGACCTCCAGGATCGGGCCGCTCACTGCGCCACCTCAACGTCGCCCAGGTACGCCAACCGCACCAGGGGGTCGTTCCTGACCTCGGCCGGAGTCCCCTGCGCGATGACCGCGCCGAAGTCGAGGACGTAGATGTGGTCACACACGCTCATGACGAGGTCCATGTCGTGCTCGACCATCAGGATCGTGCGGCCTTCGGTGGCCAGCTCACGCAGCAGCACGCCGAACGCCTTGGTCTCCGCCTCGTCGAGACCGGAGGACGGCTCGTCCAGCAGCAACAGTCGGGGGTCGCAGGCGAGCGCGCGGGCGAGCTCGAGCAGTCTGGCCACGCCGGTGGGGACCGAGTCGGCGCGCTCGTCGGCGTACTCGAGGATCCCCACGCGCTGGAGCAGCGCTGCGATCTCGAGGTCCGCGGAACCGTTGACCAAGCGGAGCAGTCCCTTAAGCCCGTCGTGGATGTCGAGGGCCACACGCACGTTGTCCGCGACCGTCAGTGAGCCGAACGCCTCCAGCCGCTGGAAGGTGCGACCGATGCCCTTCCTGGACCGACGGTGCACGGGCATCCGCGTGACGTCGTGACCGTCGAGCACGATGCGCCCCGACGTGGGTGGCTGGAGTCCGGTGATCACGTTGAAGCACGTGGTCTTGCCAGCTCCGTTGGGACCGATCAGACCGGTCACCGTGCCGGCCTCGATCTCGAAGCGCGCGTGGTTGAGGGCGGTCACGCCACCGAACTGGACGACGACGTCGTCAACGCGTAGCAGCGACATCGCGCACCCCCTCCTTGTGTGCCCCGGCGGGGAGCCGTTTGGCCACCTGCGGGGTCACCTTGTCGATCACCCAGCGAGAAGACTGGAACAGCTTGTTGGCCAGGCCGTTCGGCTCACGACCCAGGATCACGGCGCCGACGCCCAGCAGGACGAAGAGCAGCCCCGCGATGGAGGGGTGGTCCGACTGCGCCACCGGGAGGTACATCAGGAAGGCGCCACCGAGGAGCGCACCCGTCACCGACGTGACGCCCCAGACGACTGCCATCAGCAGCAGCACCAGGCTCTGGAAGAAGATGAAGTCCATCGCGACGGTCGTGCCGCGGAGTCCGGCGAAGAGCGCGCCTGCAACGCCGGCGATGCCAGCCGACGCGGCGAACAGTCCCACCCGCACCCAACGCAGGTCGAGACCGAGGGTGCCCACCGCGGCCTGGCTGTCGCGCATCGCGATCAGCACCCTGCCCACGCGACCACGGCGTACGGCGATGACCAGCAGCGCGACCACGACGAAGCACAGTGCCATCAGGAAGACGTAGGAACCGGTGCTGTTGAACTCGATGCCCAGCACCGACATCCGCTTGGCCGTGAGCGGTGCACCCTCTTTGTAGGCGAAGGACGCACCGAAGACGAGCTTGTCCATGAGCTGCGCGAACGCCAGCGTCGCCAGCGCGAGGTACAGGCCGGTGAGCCGCAGGACGGGGATCGCCACCAGGGCACCCACGGCGGCGGCGATCAGGCTGGCCAGGAGCACACCGAGCAGATCGGGCTGGTCGAGCTTGGAGTAGGCGACCGCACCCACTCCAGCGAAGGTGAACTGCGCCAGCGACACGAAGCCGCCAAAGCCGGTGAGCAGGACGAGCGAGAGCATCACGATCGCGTAGGTGAGGGCTGTGCCGACGAGCAGCAGGTCGGACTCACTGAGCCCTTTGGTCAGGAGAGCGACGAAGACGAGAAGTCCGCCCGCCCATGAGGCGGCCTTCTTGAGGCTGGGCACCGGCGCTGAGACGAGGCCCTTGACCTGCCCGATACGCAGCGGCGCCTGCGGGAGCAGGATGAGGATCGCGAAGAGGAAGAGCGTGGGGATCACGGCTCGCAGGCCGGCGATGTCCCCCGCACTCGGCAGGTAGCCGATCGCATATGACTGCAGGATGCCCAGTCCCATCGCGCCTACGTAGGTCATCGGCAGGCTGGTCAGCTTGCCGAGCATCGCGGCGGAGTACGCCGAGATCACCAGGAGAGTGAGGTCGTAGTACTGCAGACCGATGACAGGAGTCAGCAGGATGCCGGCGAGGGCCGCGAGCGACGTACCGACCGCCCAGGCGAGGCTCGCGACAAGCTGGGGGCGCCCGCCGTACAGCTTGAGCAGGTCGGGGTTGTCCACGCTGGCCCGCATGGCCGTGCCGACGCGGGTCTTGGCGAGCAGCAGGTAGAGCAGGCCGGCCACGACCCCGGACAGGATGACGGTGATGACCTGGTGCCAGGTGATCACCACGTTGTCACCCAGCTTGATCAGGTGCTGGCCGAAGAACGGCGGCGCGCTGCGGCCGGCGGGCTTCCAGACCTGGGTCGCCAGCCCGATCAGACCGACGAGGATCCCGACGGTCACGACCAGCGAGACGCCCACCGGCGCGTTCCCGAGGTCGCGCACCAGGACGCGCTGCATGAACACCCCGGCAGCCGGGGCGACGAGAATCAGCACCACGATCAGCGCGAGCCACTCGGGCATCCCCTGCCGTTGGCTGAAGTCCCAGTAGACGAACGCGAAGACCATGCCCACCGCGCCATGCGCGATGTTGAAGACGCGGGTCGTGCTGTATGTCAGGACCAGACCGCTGGCCGCGATCGCGTACGCCGCACCGGTGAAGATCCCGATGAGGGTGTACGAGATGAAGGCGTCCACGCTCGGTCAGCTCCCCTTGCTGTAGCCGCCACAGCGGTACTTCGCGCCGCCGTACGGCACCCAACGGCCGTCCTTGACCGTCGCGTAGCGGATGCAGGACGGCGAGTGCTTCGACCCGACCGACATCGGGCCGTGCAGCCCGCCGCCCGTCCAGCCGTCGGCAGTCTTGAAGGCTTTGACCAGGTTGGCGCGGCTGAGGTTGCCACCCAGCGCGAGTGACTTCTCGACGAAGAGCTTGGCCGCCGACCAGGCCAAGATGCCGAAGAACGCGGGGGTCGCTCCCGGTGCGACCTGACCGAGCCACTGCCGGTACAACAGCATCTCCGGCAGCCGGTCCTCGATCGCCGCGGTCTGCATGAACATGAACACGCCCTCGGTCACGGCGCCGCCCTGGGAGAGGAAGCCCGGCTCGTAGACCGACGGGTCGAAGAGGTTCACCGCGGGCTTGTAGTTCGCCGCCTGCTGAGCCTGCAGGAAACGCACCGAGTGCGCCCAGCCGCCGATGAACTGGACCATCTTGATGCCCTTGTCCTTCAGCTGCTGGATGTAGGGCCCGTAGTTGAACTCGGCGACGTCGATAGCGGCGATGTACTCCCACTTGATGCCGCGCTTCGCGCCGACCGCCTGCTGCACCCTGGCGTTCTCGGCGGCTGCGCCCTGGTTGAGGTAGAGGAACGCGGCGTGCTGGGTGGCGTCCTTGTTGTTGCGCACCCAGAAGTCGTAGACCTCGTTCGGGAACTCCCCGTCCCCGGAAGCGTTGACGCCGAAGCAGGTGCTGCAGGAGTTGAAAGTCGCGGTCACCGCAGCCGAGTGGAGCGTCGGAAGGCCGCACTGTTGCGCGGTCGCGGCGAGGCCGGAGTCGAAGATCGACATGGACCCGATGTCGGCGAAGTCGGTCTCGCACATCTTGGCGGCAGCGGCCTGGTTGCCACCGTTGTCGGTGCGGGTGTCGTACATGTCCAAGGCGAGCTTGCGACCGCAGATGCCGCTCGGGTTCGTTGCGTTGAAGTAGGCGACGTAGGCCTTGACCGCCTGCTGGGCGCCCTCGAAGACCCCTGGGAGCGGCCCGCTGATGTCCGACGCGTTGCCGAGCCTGATCGTCGAGTCGGTGATGCCAGGCCCGTTCTGGAAGCCGTTGCAGGAGGCTGCCTTCACGCCTGAGCCGGTCGTCGCGCCGCCACCTGTCGAGCCACCGCCCGTCGAGCCGCCGCCGGCCGAGCTGCCCGTCCCGGCACCCGTTGCACCGCCACCCTTCTTGCCGCCGCCCGCCTTCGGTCCGCCCGTGGCGCCAGGGGTGAGCGGGCTGCCGGGGTCGGTGACTACGGCGCCCGGGGTGGTCGTGGTGGTCCCGCCGACACCGCGTACGGCGTCGTTGGCCGCCAGCACCTCGTTCGGCTCGAGAGCAGACCCGCAGGCGGTGACCGTGATCATCGCCGTCCCCACCAGGACGGCGACCGCTGCGCGGTGAGCAGACGTGTATCTGGACATGTGTCTAATCATGTGTCCACAGTCACCGCAGGTCAACCCCCCGCGGCCGGGTTTATGCCCCTTTGAACCGCCCAGCGAAGCCACGGAGCGGGAGGTCGGCGCTGGTCAGGATGCCGGGCTTTGCGGCGACCACGGACCTGAGGGCATTCAGAGCGGGCAGACCGGTGACGGTCATCCCGATCGATGCGAACGCCGACGCATCCCTCAGGTCGACTCCAGGCTTGGGGAAGATCATGTGCTTGCTGTAGATCTGCGGGTCACCCTGGATCTCGGTGATGTAGCAGCCCTTGATGTCCCAGCTCGGGTCGGTGTGTGGCGTCATCTGCCACTCGAGGATCGACTCGATGCGCGACACCCCGTCGACCATGCCCTGGTACTTGATCAGGTTGGCGCCCAGCGAGCCCTTCGGCAGCTGGTACCACCCGAGGTCGATGTCCTTGGTGCACGCGCCGAGCTCGTAGACGAACCGGACCTCGTCGAGCTGGAGGTCGAAGCAGTCGGCCATCAGGTAGACCGAGTCCTCGAAGACCCGGGTGAACTTCTCGAGCATTCCCGGCAGCGCCGGATCGTCGATCGGCCGGCCGTAGCCGACCTCCTTCCAGGTGTCGACCGAGTGGTGGCACGAGACGTCGACCGACTCGGTGACGGTGATCTTCTCGATCTCGCTGACGTCGGCGGAGTGGACCACGGCAAGGATCTGGTTGAGGCCTGGGTTCATCCCGGTGCCGTAGAAGGTCGACCCGCCGCGCTGGCAAGCGGCTTCGAGCACCTCGCTCACCGGCTTGCCCGACGGGTGCGGGTGGTTGCGGTCGCGATGGTTCCCGGTGATCCAGTCGGCGGTCGTCACGATGTTGATGCCGGCCTCGAGGACACGCTCGTACAGCGCTTCGTCCGGGAACACACCGTGGAAGGTCACTACGTCGGGCTGCGCCGCGATGATCTCCTCGACCGTCCCGGTGGCCTTGATCCCGACGGGGTCGAGACCGGCCAGCTCACCCACGTCGCGCCCGACCTTCTCGGGGCTGTAGCAGTGCACGCCGACCAGCTCGAGATCGCGGTGCTGACCGATGCGCTTGATCATCTCGCTACCGACGTTGCCGGTCGCGACCTGGAAGACGCGGATCATGGGGTGCTCTCTTTCTGGGTCTCCGGGTAGAACTGCTTGGCCCACTCGCGCAGAGCGGTGAAGCCGGCGTACTCGCCTTGGGACAAGCCCGCGGGGTCGGTGTACCTCTGGTGCGACCAGATCTCGATGTCGGCGAGGAACTGGTCGATCACGCCTTGTGCGTGCTTGTCCGCGAGCTCGCGGGTGGGTGCTGAATCTCGGCCGATCCACACGGTGAAGCGCACGTCGCACGTCTCGTCGTCGACGGGAGTGACGGCCGACGCGGTGCGGTTGTCGATCATCCCCCAGCTCTTCGTCACGGCGAGGCCGAGGCCGGCGTTGATCGCATTCACCCCGGAGTTGATGTCGTCCGCATTGCTCACCGAGTCGTCGAAGGTGATGGTGAAGTCGACGTACGACACCGGCTCGTCGAAGTCCTGCCGCGTGAAGATCGGCACGATCGGCACCTTGTGCACGTACTTGAAGTGCGCGAAGTCGACGCCGTTCTCCATGACGTACTGCGGGTGCAGCTCGAGCTGGACCTGGTAGAGCGTGCTGCCCGAGTAGTAGTCGTCCGCGGTGACGCCGCCGTCCCAGCTCGTGAAGATGTCGGGTACGTCGAAGTAGGGCTCGCGCTTCTCGACGTCGTGCCAGATGTAGATCGCCTCGTTGCGCTCGACCGTCGGGAAGCTCTTGATCTTCCGCCCGAGGTTGGGGCGGGACTCGTACGGGATGCAGACGTTGCGCCCCTTGGCGTTCCACTCCCACCCGTGGAAGGGGCACTGGATGTTCTCGCCGACGACCGTGCCGCCGTACCCGAGATGTGCGCCGAGGTGTCCGCAGTAGGCCTCCATGACTGTGGCCTGGCCCGACTCCGCCCGCCAGGCCACCAGGTCGAGGTTGAAGTACTTCATCCGGTGCACCTCGCCCACGCCGACCTCGGCGGACCAGGCGACCTGGAACCAGCCCGTCGGCTGCATCGACAGCGGCGTCTTCGCCATGCCGGACTCCCCTGCCTGCTATTCGTTCCCGCGCATGATGACGGCAACGGTCGACTGAAGAACGCCGGCCAGCTCGTCGTACGCCAAGATCCCCATGCCGGCCTGAAGCAGCGCGCCACTCAGCGCGAACGCGAGCGCAAGAAGAACGTCCGGGTCGGCGTCCTCGCCGATCGCCTCGCGGAAGCGTTCCACCCACTTGCCACCGATCGCCAGGCGCAGTCGCTGCACCTCGGGATCGCTGCCGAGCAGGCTTTTGTTGACCGCAGCAGCAAGGGCTGGGTTGTCTGCGATGAGGTCGGCGAGGTACGCCGCCATCTGCTGCATCCGGCTCGTGGGCGTCCGGCCGGTGAGCTTGGGGCCGGGTGCGGAGACGAGCATCCGCCAGAAGAGCTCGGCGAACAGGTGCTCCTTGGAGGCGAAGTACGTGTACGCCGTCGCCGGCGAGACTCCGGCGCGCGAAGCGACCAGCCGGACGGTCATCTGCTCGTGACCGACTTCCTCGAGGAGCTCACCTGCCGCGGCGAACAGCTTCTCGACGGTCTCCATCTGGCGCGAGTTGAGGCTCTGGCGCGGGAGACTAGACATCTGACTAGTCATTTGTCCAGCGTAGCCCCGCCGCCCTGCGCTGGCAAGCAGATCCTAGGTGGCGAAAAGGAGGATCATGTCGCGGTCGTACTCGAGCCCCGGGTGCTTCTCCGCCAGGTGGGCCTGGGTCTTCTCGACCAGCTCGTCGTCGTCCTCGCCGGTGATGAACTCACCGCAGGGGCATCTCAGTGAACGTGCCATGTCAGCTACCTCGGTTCGAGTACGACGATCGGGATCTCGCGGTCCGTCCACGAGCGGTAGTTCGCGAAATCAGCGTAGAGCTCGTCGAGGAGCGGCCACAGCATGGTGCGCTCCTCGGCGGTGGCTTCTCTCGCTCGGACGGTCCTGACCGCTCGGCGGATCTGGATCGTCGTGTCCGGCGCGGCCATCAGGTTGCGGTACCACTGCGGGTGCTGGGGCAGGCCGCCCTGCGACGCAACGATCACCACGTCAGCGCCGTACTCGAGGTAGAGCAGTGGGGTGGTGAACTCTCGCCCCGACTTCCTCCCGCGATGGTCGAGCAGCAGGGTCTGCACCGGCTTGCGGAAGCCCGCACCGACGCGCCACTTGCTCCCGATACGGCCGCCGGTCTTGCGGAAGCACCACACCTGGACGCGGGCCATCAGCTTGAGCATCCGCGGCACCCACGGCGAATGGAGGCCGGGCGGGCGAGGCTTCGTGTCGGTCATGCGGGCTCCGGTTCGTCGAGCGTGCCGCCGTACACGTCCGGCATCCGTGGCCGAACCTGCTCGACGATCGGGAGCTCGAGGCCGAGCTCGTTCGCGAGCTCCTGCGCGGCGGCGAGGTCCTTGTCGGCGATGCCCTCCGCCCACTCGCGCTGCTCGGCGCCGATCTTGTAGTCGACGGCGAGCAGCTGCAGGTGCAGCAGCGGGGAGACCGAGTCGTCGGCGCTCTCGAGCACCTCGAGCAGCTTCTTCGGGGCGACTCCCCCGGCTGCTGCCAGCCCGGTCGCCTCGCGGACCGCAGCCCACATCGAGTAGGTGATCGCGTTGCGCGCGAGCTTGGTGACCATGCCGGCACCCAGCGGGCCGCAGTGGATCACCGCCTTCGAGAAGTCCTCGAGCACGGGCCGGGCCTTCTCGACGGCCTCGTCCGGTCCGCCGACCATGGTCACGAGTCCGTTGGTCGCGGCCTGGGTGCCGCCGGTGACGCCGGCGTCGAGGAGTGCGACCTCATGTTCGTTGCAGAGGGCTGCGAGCTCGCGCACCGACTCCAGGCTCACGGTCGAGAGGAGTACGACGATCTGGCCGGCGCGCGCCTTCGACAGGACACCGCTGTCCCCCGCCAGCACGTCGCGCGCCTGGTCGGCGCTGACCACCGCGAGGAGGATGACATCGCTCTCGGCTGCCACCGCCCCGGGCGAGTCGACCTGGTCCGGCACGCCGTCCAGCTCGGTGGAGACACCGGGGCGTACGTCGTACACCGCCGTCGCCGGTCGGCCGCTCTTGGCCAGACTGACAGCGACACCGCCGCCGATCATGCCCAGCCCGATGACGCCGGGCCGCAGGGTGCTCACGAAGGGATCCTCCCAGGTCGCATTCTCTTGGACACAAGACTAGACACGTGACCAGTCGATGTCCAGAGTGGGTAATTGGGACGGGCAAACCGCAGAGTCGCGGGAACCGCACGATCATGCCGAGATCCGCGCGGGACCGTAATCCCGCACATGCGGAGTTGTGGCCCACAATTTCGATTCGAGGGCCCAAATCCCGCAGGTGCGGAGTTCTGGCCCCCTCGCGCGCATCGTCCGCTCTATGCCGCCACGCGGTCGCAGCACGAGGGGCCGGTTCGACATGCAGTTCGCCCTTCAGCCCCTTGTTTGGAGCTGATTCCGGGAGTAGTGCATGTCCAATTGGCCCCTGGCCGTTCACTTCAACAGGCATTTCTGCCTCACGGCACCCGATTCGAAGGCGGAACTGGAGAACTACTTGTTCTTTTGTACGGGGTGACATGTCCGGCTCTGTGCTTGCACGACTTCTAGTCGTCCTCCCCCAACGCGTGCCGCAGGCGAAGGTTCAGCTCGTTCAGAGCCGCACGGAGCCCCTCCTGCCCGAGGTCGGTCTTCGCGATCAGGCCGTCGCGATGCAGTCGGAGCTTGAGGGAGTGCGCGAGGTCATTGTCGAGATGGCCACCCCGCGACGTCGCCTCGAGGACGGACAGCACGCCGATCAGAGAGGCGGCGTCGCGCGCGGAGATGGGGTGCAGGGTCTGCTCGTCGGTGGATTGCAGCATGTTCCAGTATCAGCATGGCCGAGGCTCTCGGACCCTTGGTCAGGCGACCTGTACGGAACTCGTAACACCTAGCAGGCGGCGGCCTGCCACGATGGGGACATGGACATCGTGGAGGCGCACCGCCGTACCGTCGAAGCGTGGCAGGCCAAGCTCGACGCCGTCACTGCCGACCAATGGTCGAACCCGACCCCGTGCACCGAGTGGTCGGTGCGTGACCTCGTCAACCATGTGGTCGGCGAGGAGCTCTGGATGGTTCCGCTGCTCCAAGGCCAGACGATCGCTGACGTCGGCGATCGCCTCGACGGCGATGTACTGGGCGAAGACCCGGTCGCGACCGGGCGGTCCGCCTCTGGTGCGGCACTGGCGGTGTCGGACGAGATCCTGCCGGCCGGGGGCAAGGTGCTGCTCTCGTACGGCGAGGAGGACGCGTCGGAGTACGCCTGGCAGCTCACCGCCGACCACCTGATCCACGGCTGGGACCTGGCCAAGGGTGCCGGGCTGGACACGGAGATGGACCCCGAGCTCGTCACTGCCGTCGCTGACTGGTTCGCGACGATGGAGGACGCCTACCGGTCGAGCGGAGCCATCGGGCCGCGCACCGAGCTGACCGGGAACCCCCAGACAGACCTGCTGGCTGCGTTCGGCCGGAGCGCCGACTGGTCAGCGCCCTCGTAGTCCACCTCTCATGAGGATGCGTGCGGCTATCGGCTTGGCGTTCGCCTGCGCTGCCGTTGTCGGGTGTGACAGCGAGCCCCAGAGTGCCGCCGACTGCACCAACCAGATTCGGTACGACGGTCGCGTCTACAGCTCCTACGGGCACACCGACCGAGACGCAATCAGTTTCGGTGAAGCTGAGGAAGCCGAGTGCCACGACGTGGGCGTCGGCGCGGCGGGCTCGGTGTTCCCCGACGATCCCGCGCGGGTCACCACGTGGTCCTTCGCGGGGTACCCGACCGACGAGGTCCTCGGGGTGCGCTTCGACGAGGACACGTTCGCGGTGTACGTCGCCGACGGCCTTCCTCGCGCCAAGTCCGACCGCATCTTCAGGGAGCTTGGTCGGGCAGGAGCGATCACCGACCGCGAGATCGCACTCGCCGAGGCCGCGGTGCGGCAGGAGCTAGAGAAGAAGCACCATCAGGACACCATCCTGGACAGCGCCTCGGTGACTGCCGGCACCGGCCGAGTGGCTCAGTCGAACACTGGTCACGAGTGCCGCTCGGGCAGGCTCCTGAGGATCCGGATGATCGGAACGTTCCCGCACATCGTGACCACCGGGAACCCGGGGATGTCGGGCGACGACCTAGTGGTGCACGCCGTCGTGCTGACGGCCGACGCCGAGTCCGGGCGTGTGTGTCTCATCGGCGTCAAGACTGGACAAGTAGACCCCGCACGAGGGGCAACGCTCCTCGACATCGACTGACCGGCTCGACCCCGGGCGACTCCTAGCCCTTCTCGGCCTTGGCGATCTCGGTCTCCACGATCGAGTTGAGCCTGGCGGCGGCGGGCCAGCCCGCATAGTGCGCGAGGAACACGACGATCTCCCGCAGTGTCTCCGCGTCGAGGTCACCGGATGCGAGGGCCGCGGGGATCTGGATCGTGAGTACGTCGTGCCCGCCACTGCCGGCGAGGAGACCGATCAGCAGCAGCCGACGGTCGCGATCCGCGAGACCCGGCCGCGACCAGATGTCGGCGAAGAGGTGGTCGGCGGTGTACCGCCAGAACTCCCCCGTGCCGTCACCGAACGGCATCTTGTAGACCTCTTCCATGCGCTCGAGCGCGCGCTTGCGGAGCTCCTCGTCGCTCATCGGAAGACCTGCCCACCGTCGACGGCCAGGATCTGGCCGGTCACCCAGGACGCCTCGTCCCACAGCAGGAAGAGGCAGGCGCCGACCATGTCCTCGGGCTGGCCCATGCGCTTGATCGCCAGCTGCTGCCTCACGATGTCCTTCGCGGCATCGCCGGCCTGCTTGCGCGTCGCCTCGGTGTCGACGGGGCCGGGTGCGATCGCGTTGACGCGGATGCCCATGCCCCCGAGCTCGTGGGCGAGCTGCTGGGTGAGGCCGTTGATGCCGACCTTGGCGAGGCCGTAGAAGCCGGAGTACAGCCAGGCCGCAGTCGAGCTCTGGTTCACGATCGAGCCGCCGCCACGAGACTGCATGTGCGGCCACACGGCACGCGTGACGATGAGGGCGCCGTCGAGGTTCACCGACATGAACTTCTTGTAGTAGTCCCAGTCGACGGTGATCAGCAGGTCGAACGCCATGTCGCCGTAGATGGC
>DATILB010000262.1:0-6160 GCA_035477015.1 Nocardioidaceae bacterium
CAAGCCCTACGAGGGCAAGGTCGCGACCTCGGTGGTGCTCCGCGCGGTGGTCCGGGTGTTCGAGGACTTCCGCTACACCAACACCTACGAGGGGCCGGACGGCTCCGTCCTGGTCTTCGAGGCGACCGT
This sequence comes from Nocardioidaceae bacterium, assembly GCA_035477015.1. GTDB lineage: Bacteria > Actinomycetota > Actinomycetes > Propionibacteriales > Nocardioidaceae > SSC3. The sequence goes on from DATILB010000262.1 coordinate 130, forward strand.
CGGCGGCAAGCAGATCCAGGGTGCCGACTTCGTCCACGCGAACGCCGAGGGGCTCGTCGACAGCCTCACCGTGATGATCCGACCGCTCTCGGGCCTCAACGCCGTCGTCGCGGCAATGGGCCCGATGATCGAGCAGATCGTCGCGGAGCTCAGCCCGCAGTAGCCGGCTCGCTGTCGTCCACACCGTCGGGGCTCGCAGCAGGCGACTGCACGTCGCCCTGGGGGCGGCGCCTGCGGTGTCGCAGCTGCACGAAGCGGCCCCACGGCACGCCACCGGCGGTCGACGGTTGCGGCTCGATCTCCGTGCCGGGCACGCGTGCTGCGGCTACGGCGGCATGCGCGATGGGCAGGATGCCGTCGCCACGGGCCGGCTCAGGCGCGCGCTCCTCCTCCGGCACCAGGCCGAGGGCGGCCAGGGTCGGCGGGACCAGCACCGAGGCCAGCCGCGAGTAGCCCGCGGCGGAGGGGTGGAACCGGTCGGGGCCGAAGAGCAGCGATGGCAGCTGCTTGAACTCCGGGCCGAGGATCGACGCGAGCGAGACGGTGCGTCCACCTGCCTCGACCACGGCGATGGCCTGTGCCGCTGCCAGGCGGCGGGACAACGTGCGCGCCACCTGCTTGAGCGGTGGCGCTAGGGGCTCGACGGTGCCGAGATCGGGGCAGGTGCCGACGATGACCTCCACCCCGGCCTCCCGGATCCGTCGTACGGCGTCGCGGAGGAGGCGCACCGACTCGGTCAGCCGGCGGCCATGGGTGACGTCGTTGCCGCCGATCACCATGACCACGGCGTGCGGCTCGAGAGCCAGTGCCTTGGTGATCTGCTCGTCGAGATCGCGGGTCTGGGCGCCGACCACGGTGAACGAGCTGAGGTACAGCCGTCGGTCGGCTGCCTCTGCCACGCCTGACGCGATCCGGGCGCCCGGAGTGTCCTCGACGCGGGTCACGCCGTACCCGGCCGCGCCACTGTCTCCGAGCAGCGCGATCTTGAGCGTGGGCCCGGGCCGGCCAGTGCCGTACCAGCCGCTCGGGTCAGGTGGGGTGTCGACAGCATCACCGATGGCTCGGCGCGCCATCGCGGCCTCGGTGCGCAGCAGCCCGTAGACGGTGCCGCCCAGCACTGAAAGGCCGCCACCGCCAAAGGCGGCTGCGGCGGCGAGCTTCCGAGCAGCGCTGACCTTCCCCACGCCGTCAACCATACGAGGCGCGGACTAGAGTCCGAACGTGGACTACGTGAACTCGCTCCTCGACCTCGTCGGCAACACCCCGCTCGTACGACTCTCGCGGGTCACCGACAACGGGGCAACCGACGGAGCAGCGCCACTCGTGCTGGCCAAGGTGGAGTACTTCAACCCCGGTGGCTCGGTGAAGGACCGCATCGCGATCCGCATGGTCGAGGCCGCGGAGCAGGACGGCAGCCTCAAGCCAGGCGGGACGATCGTCGAGCCGACCTCGGGCAACACCGGTGTGGGGCTGGCGATGGTGGCGCAGGCCAAGGGCTACAAGTGTGTCTTCGTCTGCCCGGACAAGGTCAGCGAGGACAAGCGCAACGTGCTCAAGGCGTACGGCGCCGAGGTCGTGGTCTGTCCGACCGCGGTCGCTCCTGAGCACCCCGACTCGTACTACAACGTGTCCGACCGGCTCGTCCGTGAGATCGAGGACGCATGGAAGCCCGACCAGTACTCCAACACGAACAACCCGCTGTCGCACTACGAGGACACCGGCCCGGAGATCTGGCGACAGACCGAGGGCAAGATCACGCACTTCGTGGCCGGCGTCGGCACCGGTGGCACGATCAGCGGGATCGGGCGCTACCTCAAGGAACAGAACCCAGCGGTCCAGGTGATCGGGGCTGACCCCGCCGGCTCGGTCTACAGCGGCGGCACCGGTCGCCCGTACCTCGTCGAGGGTGTCGGTGAGGACTTCTGGCCGACGACGTACGACACGCAGATCGCCGACCGGATCATCGAGGTCTCCGACGCCCACTCCTTCACCATGACGCGGCGGCTCGCGCGCGAGGAGTCGCTTCTGGTGGGTGGGTCGAGCGGCATGGCGGCGTACGCCGCGATCCAGCTGGCCAAGGAGCTCGACGGGACGCCTGAGGGTGAGAACGCCGTCATCGTCGTACTGCTGCCCGACTCCGGTCGCGGCTACCTGACCAAGGTGTTCAACGACGAGTGGCTCGGGCGCTACGGCTTCCTGCCCGCCCAGGACCAGCAGACGGTCGGCGAGGTGATGCGCGGCAAGGACGGACGACTTCCCGACCTCGTGCACACGCACCCGAACGAGACGATCGCGGAGGCCGTCGCCATCCTCAAGGAGTACGGCGTCTCGCAGATGCCCGTCGTCCGCGCGGAGCCACCGGTGGTGGCCGCCGAGGTCGCAGGTGCCGTGTCGGAGAAGGCGCTGCTCGACGCGCTGTTCAGTGGCCACGCGAGCCTCACCGACCTGGTCGAGACACACATGAGCGAGCCCTTCCCGACCATCGGGTCGACCGAGCCGGTCTCGGCCGCCGTGGCGGCGCTCGAGGCCGCCGACGCCCTGCTGGTGCAGGAGGACGGCAAGCCGATCGGCGTTGTCACCCGACAGGACCTGCTGTCCTACATCGTGCGTGCCTGAGGTCGAGCTCGGAACGCTCCTGCTGCTGGCACTGGCCGGGCTGGCAGCGGGGTTCATCGATGCGGTGGTCGGCGGTGGCGGGCTGATCCAGCTCCCGGCGCTCCTGGTCGGGCTGCCAGGTGCGTCGCCCGTCCAGATCCTCGCGACCAACAAGCTTGCCTCGATCTGCGGTACGTCGGTCAGCTCGGTCACCTACTACCGGCGGGTGAAGCCGCACGCGGGGACCTTCGTGCCGCTGATGGTCTTCGCCTTCATGGGCTCCCTCGGTGGAGCCCTGCTGGCCTCGCAGATCCCCAAGGACTCCTTCGAACCCATCGTGCTGGTGGCGCTCATCGCGGTCGGTGCCTACGTCCTGCTGAAGCCCGAGCTCGGCGAAGAGACCGCGTTGCGGTTCAGCGGTCACCGGCACACGGCGGCTGCAATGGTGGCCGGTCTCGTGGTGGGTTTCTACGACGGGGTCCTGGGCCCGGGCACCGGCTCATTCTTCGTGTTCGCCCTGGTGGGCCTGCTCGGCTACGCGTTCCTCGAGGCGTCCGCCAAGGCCAGGATGGCGAACTGGGCGACGAACCTCGCGGCCCTGTGCGTCTTCATCCCGCAGGGAGCTGTGCTGTGGAAGGTCGGGCTCGTGATGGGCGCGTGCAACCTCGTCGGTGGCTACCTCGGAGCGAGGACTGCGGTTGCCCGCGGTGCGGCGTTCGTGCGGGCGTTCTTCATCGTCGTGGTCGGCGCCTTCGTCGTACGCATCGGTGGCTCGGTCCTCGGTCTGTGGTGAGATTCCCTTGTGACGGACGGGGTCGAGGCGGCGATCGCCGCGGAGAACGACGGTCTGACCGCTGAACGAGAGAGGTTGCTGACGTCATGATCCGCTGGCTGACTGCGTTCCTGGATCACCCGGCCTCCGTGCACGACGCGGCCGTGGAGTTCTGGGCAGCGGCGACCGGGTCGACCGTGTCGGCTCGCAGGGGTGCCGAGTCGGAATTCGCGACCCTGCTGCCGAAGCAGGGAGACGCCTACCTGCGGGTGCAGCGGGTCGCCGCGGGCCAGGCGGGGATCCATCTCGACCTGCACGTCGATGACCTCACGTCCTTCGCCTGGCGGGCCATTTCGCTCGGAGCGACCGAGGTGATGCGCGAGGAGGGGGAGCTGGTGGTGCTCTCCTCGCCGGGCGGTCTGCTCTTCTGCGTCGTCGGCTGGAACGCGGAGAAGGCACGCCCCACGGCGTACCCAGGCATCCCCGACCAGGTGTGCCTCGACATCAATCCGTCGGCCTTCGACGTGGAGGGCGCGTTCTGGGCGGACCTCACTCGCTGGGAGGTCCGGCGCGGCTCGCGTCCGGAGTTCGTGGTCCTGCCCCGGCAGGAGGGACTGCCCCTGCGACTGCTCCTCCAACGGCTCGACGACGAGCGCCCTGGCCCGGTCTCCGCCCACCTCGACCTTGCTGGAGGCGGTCAGGTCGGCAAGGTCGTGGAACGGCTGGCAGGACTGGGCGCCCGGGCCCTGCGCGAGGAGTCGAGCTGGGTGACGATGCGAGACCCGGGGGGCCTCGAGTTCTGTGTTACCGGTCGTGACCCCACCACCGGGTTGCTGTCGTGACCGACGAGCAGGGCAGGCCGCTTCCGCCGTACGCCGGGACGGAGAAGGACACCGCCGTCGGCTTCCTCGACTTCCTCCGCGCGACCGTGACCTGGAAGACCGACGGGCTCGACGCCGAGCAGCTCGCGCAGCAGCACCCGCCGTCGTCGATGACCCTCGGCGGGCTGCTCAAGCACCTGGCGTTCGTGGAGGACTGGTGGTTCTCCCACAGGTTCCTGGGAGAGCGCCGAGAGCCGTGGGCCAGTGTCGACTGGCGAGCCCAGCCCGACTGGGACTGGGACACGGCAGCCGATCATGACCCGGACGAGCTGAGGGCCCTGTGGCGCGACGCCGTGGACCGCAGCCGTGCAACTGTCGCCGAGGCCGACCTGGACACGCAGGCGACGTCACCTCTGCGCGACGGTAGCTACGTGTCGCTCCGATGGATCGTCCTGCACATGATCGAGGAGTACGCCCGGCACGCAGGCCACGCCGACCTCATCCGGGAGTCCATCGACGGCCTCACCGGCGAGTGAGCCAGCCCCGCTGAGTCAGCTGGTGCAGAGACAGAACGGGTGACCGGCCGGGTCGAGGAAGACCCGGAACGTTGTACCCGGCTGGTGCTCCGCCCTGGTGGCGCCGAGCTCGACGACGGCACTCTCGCCCTCGTCGAGGTCGTCGACGATCACGTCGAGATGCATCTGCTGAGGGATGTCCTGCGCCGGCCAGTTGGGGGCTTTGAAGCCCTCGACCTGCTGGAACGAGATGCAGTTGCTGCCGTCGGCGGGGCGAACCTCCGCCCAGCTGTCGTCCTCGTCGGCGTTCCAGCTGACCTTCCAGTCGAGCATGGCGCCATAGAAGTTCGCCAACGCGCCCGCGTCGGGGCAGTCGATGACCAGTCCTGGGAATCGTGCAATAGCCATGCTGAGGACGTTACGACCTGACAACGACAGTTCTGATCGAGCGCGCGAACGTTGACACCTGCCAACCGCCGGACAAGGGTGGGGGCATCTGCCGCCCCGTTCAATGGAGATCGGTTCATGCGTCGAAAGCTTCTTCCGTCCGTCCTTCTGTCGTGCGTCATCGCCCTCGTGGCGAGCATGCTCGCAGCCACTTCGACGAGTGCCGCATCGTCGGCCCGTCAGCGAGACCGGCTCGAGGTGTACGTCGGTGAGATCGCCGTCGGACAGCTCCAGCAGCTCCTGGCGCTCGGCGTGGACCGGGAGGCGCTCAGGGTCAGCGCGGTGCGAGGAGCACGCGGCGCCAAGGCGACCGTTCGGGTCGAGGCGATCCTGAGCAAGGCCCAGGTGAGCCGCCTCGGCGCCCAGGGGGTCGACCTCAAGGCCAAGATGATCGACGGCCAGACCGTCACGGCTCGCGCGACCGCGCAGGCGGCCGAGGGCTATACGGTCTTCAAGAAGTACGCCGGTCCCGGCGGGCTGCGGGAAGAGTTCGCCAAGGTGGCGAAGAACCACCCGCACATCACGAAGCTGGTGAACATCGGCGCGAGCGTCAATGGCGAGCAGATCGTCGCCCTGAAGGTGACCAAGGGCGCCAACCGGTCGATAGACGGAGCCAAGCCGGCGGTGCTGTACCTCGGCGCCCAGCACGCGCGCGAATGGATCACCCCAGAGATGATCCGACGGCTGATGCATCGCGTCGTCGACGGCTACCGGACCAAGCCGTCCCTGCACCGGTTGCTCAACCGGAACGAGCTGTGGTTCGTGCCCGTGGCCAACCCGGACGGTTACGACTTCACCTTCGGAGAGGGTCAGCGGCTCTGGCGCAAGAACCTGCGGGACAACAACAAGGACGGCGAGATCACCCCTGGTGACGGCGTCGA
>DATILB010000263.1:0-8753 GCA_035477015.1 Nocardioidaceae bacterium
TGACCGGCACCGCCGCCCAGCTATACCTCGGACTGTGGAACAGGGGCGACGAGATCAAGGGCAGCCCTGAACTGCTGGCGCGCTGGCGCGAAAACCAATGGATCCGCTGGTCCTAGCGCCACCGCGGGGTGCGTGAGAGCAGAGCCGCGGCAGCCGCGACACCTGCTGTCGAAGACCGCAGCACCGACGTTCCCATCCGCACCGGCTCAGCACCGACAGCCGCGAAAGCAGCGAGCTCCTCGTCGGTGATGCCGCCCTCGGGACCCACCACGATGACGATCTCGGCCCGGCCGGGGATCGGGATGTTCGCCAGCGGTCCGGACGCGGCCTCGTGAAGCACGACAGGCACGCCGGCCTTCGCCAGCAGTGCGACCACATCCTCGGTGGTCGCCACGTCCGTCACCTCGGGAAACCACGAACGGCGGGCCTGCTTGGCCGCCTCGCGTGCGGCCGATCGCCACTTGGACAAGGACTTCTCGGCGCGCTCACCGCGCCAGACGGCTACGGACCGCGATGCCGCCCACGGCACGATCACGTCGACGCCCACCTCGGTGAGCATCTCTACGGCCAGCTCGCCGCGCTCCCCCTTGGGGATCGCCTGCACCACCACGACGCGTTGGGCGTCGGCGGCCACCGTGCTCACCGCGTCGACTGTCCCGCTGAGCGACTTCTTGCCGGTCTCGGTCACCGTCACCACTGCGGTCGTGCCTGTTCCGTCGGTGAGCGCGATCTGCTCGCCCCCGCGGATCCTTCGCACCGTGACCGCGTGATGGCCCTCGCTGCCGCCAAGCGTCACGGAGTCGCCGACAGCGACGGTGGCAACGCCCTCGAGGACGAAGGTCGCCAGGCTCATTTGGTGCCGAAGGCGTCGCGGAGCCGGTTGAAGACCGACTTGTGCTCGCGGGCGAACGACGCCTCGGGCTGCGCCTCCGCGCGGAGGGTGGCCAGCTCGCGCAGCAGCTCCTCCTGACGCTCGTCGAGCTTCGTCGGGGTCTCGACGATCACCTGGACCACGGCGTCGCCGCGTCCTCCCCCGCGCAGCGACGGAACGCCCAGCCCCGGCAGCGTGATCTCGGTGCCGGACTGCGTGCCGGGTCGGATGTCGAGCGGCACGGACGCCTCGCCGGGGTTGTCCTCCAGGTCGGACTCCAGGGTGGGAAGCGTCAGCGAGGTGCCGAGGGAGGCCGCCGTCATCGGGATCGTGACGCTCGCCAGGAGGTTTCGTCCCTGACGGACGAAGACTGCGTGCTGGTTCACGCGCAGCTCGACGTACAGGTCACCCGCCGGGCCCCCGCCGGGACCGACCTCACCTTGCTCGGAGAGCTGGACACGAGTGCCGGCGTCGACGCCGGCGGGGATCTTGACGTTGAGGGTCCGGCGTGAGCGCACCCGGCCGTCCCCGGAGCACTCGCGGCACGGCTCCGGGATGATCGTGCCGAAGCCACGGCAGGCCGCACAGGGTCGCAGGGTGCGGATCTCGCCGAGGAACGACCGCTGGGTGTGGAAGACCTCGCCGCGACCCTGGCAGGTCTCGCAGGTGATCGGGCGGGAGCCGTGTGCGGCACCGGAGCCGGTGCACAGGTTGCAGAGCACCGCCGTGTCGACCTTGAGCTCGCGGGTGGTCCCGAAGGCCGCCTCGGCCAGCTCGATGTCGAGGTGCACCAGGGCGTCCTGGCCACGGCGTACGCGCGGACGAGGGCCGCGACCGCCGCCGCCGCCCTGGCCACCGCCGCCGAAGAACGCATCCATGATGTCGGTGAAGGAGAAGCCCGCCCCGGCACCGCCGAAGCCGCCACCGCCGCCCCCGCCGCCGAACGGGTCGCCGCCCAGGTCGTAGACGCGACGCTTCTCCGGATCGCTCAGCACCTCGTAGGCGCGGGTGACGTCCTTGAAGCGCTCCTGCGTCTCGGGGTCGGGGTTGACGTCCGGGTGCAGCTGGCGGGCGAGCTTGCGGTACGCCTTCTTGATGGTGTCCGCGTCGGCGTCACGAGACACGCCCAAGGTCGCGTAGGGGTCCTGACTCACGTGGTTCTTCTCATCCTTCATCGAGGATCTTGGACAGGTAACGCGCAACGGCGCGCACACTGCCCATCGTCCCTGGGTAGTCCATGCGGGTCGGACCGACGATCCCGAGGGTCCCGAACGCTTCGTCGCCTGCGCCGTAGCCGGTGGCCACGATGGAGGTCCCGCCCAGGCCTTCGTACGGGACTTCCGAGCCGATGCGCACCGTCAACGTCGACGGGGTCGTCGCCTCGCCGAGGAGCCGGAGCAGCACGACATGCTCTTCCAGTGCCTCGAGGAGCGGTCGGATCGAAACCTCGAAACCGTCGCCGAACTGGGCGAGGTTGGCGGTGCCGCCCACGACGACACGCTCGTCGGAGCGATGGTCGCTGATCGCCGCGACGAGGGCAGCGACGGCGAGCGACACCGGGGTGCGGTCCTGGTGGTCGAACATGTCAGGGAGCGCGGCGAGTGCCTCCGCGGCGTCGACCAGCCGCTGTCCGGTGACAGCCTGGTTGAGGCGCGAGCGCAGCAGCGCGACGGCGTCGTCGGAGATCGGCTTGGGCAGCTCGAGGATCCGCTGCTCCACCCGACCCGTCGACAAGATCAGCACCAGCAACAGGCGGGTGCCCGTCAGCGTGACGAGCTCGACGTGACGCACGCTGGAACGGGACAGCACGGGGTACTGCACGATGGCGACCTGGCGGGTCAGCTGGGCGAGCAGCCGGACACTGCGCTGCACGACGTCATCCAGGTCGACCGCACCCTCAAGCAGGGTGGTGATGGCCCGCTTCTCGGCGACGGAGAGCGGCTTCACCTGGCTGAGCCGGTCCACGAACATCCGGTAGCCCTTGTCGGTGGGGATGCGCCCGGCACTGGTGTGCGGCTGGGCGATCAGCCCCTCCTCCTCGAGCGCGGCCATGTCGTTGCGGACCGTCGCTGGGGAGACACCGAGCTGGTGCCGCTCGACGAGTGACTTGGAGCCGACGGGCTCCTGGGTCGCGACGTAGTCCTCGACGATCGCACGGAGGACGGCCAGCTTCCGGTCCTCGACCATGGCTCGCCTCCTTCCTGGCACTCGCGGCGTTCGAGTGCCAATGGTACTAGTCCGTGGCCTAGGGTCGGCGTCGTGGAGGAGATCGCCGAGCGTGTGTGGGTCGCGCGTCATGAGTACCTGGACGTGAACGTCGGCGTCGTCGGTGGCTCCCGCGGCCTGCTGGTGATCGACACGCTCTGGTCGGAGGCCGCCGCCCGCGACCTGGCGGACCGGCTGCCCGGTGAGGTCGTGGCCGTCGTCAACACCCACGACCACTGGGACCACGTCCTGGGCAACGCGGCCTTCGGTCCGCCCATCCACGCCCACGAGCACGCAGCTCGCGTCATCGGCGAGATGGACCCGCGCAACGAGTCCCGCATCGTCGTCCCCGACCAGGTGTTCTCCTCCGTCGCGGCGATCGACCTCGGCGACCGGTACGTCGAGCTGCTGCACCCGGGCCGTGGCCACACTGCCGGAGACGTCGTCGTGCGCGTGGTCGACGCCGATGTGCTGTTCGCGGGCGACCTGGTCGAGCAGGGCGCTCCTCCGGCGTACGGAGAGGACAGCTTCCCGCTCGAGTGGCCGGCGGCGCTCGACCTGCTGGCCGACCTCATCGGCGGCTCGACGGTGGTCGTCCCGGGTCACGGCACGGCGGTCGACCAGGACTACGTCGCGTCCCAGCGCGGCGACCAGGGTGTCGTCGCCGAGACGATCCGCGACCTCGCCTCCCGAGGCGTTCCCCTCGCGGACGCACTCGCCGCTGCGGAGTGGCCGTACGACGCCGAGGTGCTGCGGCACGCCGTACGCCTCGGCTACGAGCACCTGCCTCGCTCGGCGCGGACTCTTCCGCTGATCTGACGCTGGTGCCAGTCTGTTCCTGGGCGCCCTGAGACACCCGAGCGACGCTGGAGCGCCCCGACACTCAAGGAGGAGCGGATGCACGATCTCACCGCACGCAAGGAAGACCTTCCCTCGAAGTCGACTCCCCGCGGCGAGAGCCGGCTCAAGGATCTCGGCGGGTACACCGTGGAGTTCGGTACTGCGCCCGCAGGCCTCAAGCTGGACGCCATCCACTACCACGGGCTTCCCGAGGAGGCCTGCCCGACGCCGCACTGGGGCGTCCTGCTGAGCGGCCAGTGGCTGGTCACCCTCGTGCACGGCGGGCCGATGACGGTCAGGGCGGGCGACGCGTACTACCTGCCGCCCGCACACCGGTTGGAGATCGTCGAGGACTCGGAGTACGTCGAGTTCAGCCCGCACGAGCTGCACCGGCAGACCCGCGAGGCGGTCGCTCGGAACCAGCTCGCGCAGTCTTGATTGGCCGAGCGCTAACGCCAGGAGCGCCGCATGCTGCGGCAGGCGTGGACGCCGAAGCCGGCAAGCATGCCGCTGAACCACATCCAGCCGACGATCATCCAGACCCACCACGGGGCGCCGAGCACAGCCATCAGCATGATCGCGCCCACGAACAGCGGGAAGCCGAAGCCGCGACTGCGCCGAGGCCTCTGACGCTGCTTCTGCGGCGGCGCCGGTGCGGGCTGCTGCATCGCGGGGAGGTCCCAGAACAGCGGCTGCAGCTGCGAGGTCGTCTTCGCCGTCCACGCGGCGGCCGCGCGCTCGTCGTACTCCTCCTTGGTGAGCCGACCCGCGAGGTAGTGCTCGCCGAGAGCGCTCACGGCCTGCTCCCGCTCGGCGTCGCCGATGCGGAACTCGCTGGTCTGCGGTGTCATCGTTGCTCCTCTGGCTCCCCATCGGCCAGCAGCCCGTACAGCCGCCTCCGCGTATCGGCCAAGATCTCCGCCGCCTCCGCCTGCTGCTGGCGAGTGCCCGACACCACGACCTGCCACACCGCTCCCATCACCTGGCCGATGACGGGCTTCAGGTCGTGCGTCTCCTCCTGGGCCTCGCCCTCCTCGAAAGGGCGCCACGTCTCCGCGAGCTCCTCGGGGTGGTCCTCGACGTATCGACGACCCGCCTCCGTGAGCTGTAGCAGCCGACGTCCGCCACCCTCGGTCGTCCCCTCGACGAGCCCCTCGTCCTCGAGCTGCTGGACAGTCGGGTAGACCGAGCCGGGGCTGGGCTTCCACGCACCGCCGGAGCGCTCGGCGATCTGCTGGATGATCTGGTAGCCGTTCATCGGCTCGACCGCGAGGACGTCGAGGATCGCGGTGCGCACGTCGCCCCTGCGCACCCGCGGCCCCTTGGCCGCGACGCTTCCCGCCTGCGCGAACCCGATAAGGCCCTGCACCCAAGGCGGTGGTCCGCCATGCCGCCACGACTGGCTACGGCCGCCTTGGCCTCCCTGCCACCCGCCGCTCCAACCCTGGTCCCAGCCAGGCCATTGACCGTGTCGCGTCATGTCACCCTCCAAGGTCTCGAACACTCGCGATACGTCGACGATATATCGCTAACAGTCGCCAGCCAAGCCCCATTTCTTCGCCGGTCGCTTCGACAGGCTCAACGCAAGGAGCCGCGACGCGAGCACAGCGAGCCAGCGTGTCGAGACCAACCGAGCCGCGGCCCCCACCTAGCGTTTGTGGAATGGCTTTCGACCGATACGGCTCCGATGTGCTCAACACCGACTGGCGCGCCCCCAAGCGCGGCCGCGCCGTCGAGATCGAGGCAGACATCGGCCTCGTGGTCGAGGAGGTCACCACCGACTGGTGCGGCGAGATCGTGCGAGTGGAGCGCGACCTGGGGACAGTGATCCTGGAGGACCGGAAGGGCAAGCAGAAGACCTTCGAACTCGGACCGGGGTTCCTGCTCGAGGGAGTCCCCGTGATCCTCAAGGCTCCGGTCCGGAAGGGTCCCGAGGCAGTGACGCGCACGGCTAGCGGCTCGATCGCCGTACCCGGCACCAAGGCGCGTGTGGCCCGAGCGAGTCGGATCTTCGTCGAGGGGCGGCACGACGCCGAGCTGGTGGAGAAGGTCTGGGGCGACGACCTCCGGATCGAGGGCGTCGTCGTCGAGTACCTCGAAGGCGTCGACGACCTCGCTGCCCAGCTCCAGGACTTCCGACCAGGGCCCGAGCGACGGGTAGGTGTCCTCGTCGACCACCTGGTGCCCGGCTCCAAGGAGAGCCGCATCGCGCAGTCGATCATCAAGAGCCCGGTCGGCAAGCACGTGCTGATCGTCGGCCACCCCTTCATCGACATCTGGCAGGCGGTGAAGCCGCAGCGGCTCGGCAAGGAGTCATGGCCGACAATCCCCCGCAACCTCGAGTGGAAGAAGGGCGTCTGCCAGGCCTGGGGCTGGCCGCATCGCGACCAGGCGGACATCGCTCGAGCGTGGAAGCACATCCTCGGTGGCGTGCGGAACTACGGCGACCTCGAGCCTGACCTGCTGGGTAAGGTGGAAGAGCTGATCGACTTCGTCACCCAGGGGGCCTCATGACCACGCCAACACCCGAAGAGCCAGAGGGCTCAGAGCAGCAGCCGGGCTACCCGCCGCCGCCGCCGCCGGGATACGGCCAGCCCCCGCCGCCTGGGTACCAACCGCCGCCACCTGGCTACCAGCCGCCGCCCGGCTACCCCCAGGGCTACCAGCAGCCGTACGCCGTGATGCGACCTGACCAGGAGCGCACCTGGGCCGGCATGGCGCACTGGGGTTCCCTCGTTTCGGCCTTTGTCGCGCTGGCGTTCCTCGCCCCGCTGATCATCATGTTCGTCAAGGGCAACGAGTCGCCGTTCGTGCGTCGGCACGCGGTCGAGTCGCTCAACTTCCAGCTGTCGATGCTGCTCTACGGCATCGTCTCGGCGATCCTGATCATCGTGCTCATCGGGCTGTTCCTGCTGATCGGGCTGGCGGTGGTTTGGATCATCTGCGTGATCCAGGCCAGCATCAAGGCGTCGGCCGGCGAGGAGTACCGCTACCCGCTGACGATCAGATTCGTCAGCTGACGAGGTCGCGGACGACAGCGTCCGCCAGAAGCCGGCCCCGCGTCGTCAGTACGACGTTCGCGGGGCCGTCGTCGATCAGCCCCTCTTTCGCGAGGTCGGGCAGCCAGCCGCGTCCGGCCTCCGACAGCACGCGGACGTCCAGCCCGTCGACGAGCCGTGTCTCGAGCAGGATCCGCTCCACGCGACGCGTCTCGTCGTCCAGCACCTCCCGTGCCTGTGCCGGGCTCGTGCCGCCTGCGAGCCGCTCGGCGTACGCGCTCGGGTGCTTGACGTTCCACCACCGCACTCCCCCGACGTGCGAGTGCGCGCCAGGACCGACGCCCCACCAGTCGCCGCCTTGCCAGTAGAGCAGGTTGTGCCGGCACCACTGCTCGCGCGAGCGCGCCCAGTTGGAGACCTCGTACCAGCCAAAGCCAGCAGCGGCGAGGACCTCGTCGGCCATTAGGTACTTGTCGGCGAGGTCGTCGTCATCGGTCATCGGCACCTCGCCGCGGCGCACCTGCCGGGCGAGCTGGGTCCCGTCCTCGACGATCAGCGAGTACGCCGACACGTGGTCCGGATCGCACCCGAGGGCCGTGTCGAGGGAGGTCTGCCAGTCTGCGAGTGACTCCCCCGGGGTGCCGTAGATCAGGTCGAGGCTGACCTTGTCGAACCCGGCGTCGCGCGCCCCCTGCACGGCCTGAGGCACGCGCTCCGGATCGTGCGTTCGGTCGAGCACGCGGAGCACGTGGGACACCGACGACTGCATGCCGAAGGAGATCCGGTTGATGCCACCAGCACGCAGCGCAGCCAGGTCGGCGGCCGTCACCGAGTCGGGATTCGACTCGGTCGTGACCTCAGCGTCGGGCGCTAGGCCGAACTCGTCGTCGATGGCGCGCAGGATCCTGGTCAGGTCGTCCGGTGGCAGCAGCGTTGGTGTGCCCCCACCAAAGAACACCGTGTCGACAGGTGTCTGAGGCAGGACCTGTCGGGCAAGTCGGATCTCGGCGATAGCCGTGTCGGCGTACGACGCCTGCGAGGCTCCCCCGCCCAGCTCGGTCGCCGTGTAGGTGTTGAAGTCGCAGTAGCCGCAGCGCACCGAGCAGAACGGCACGTGGACGTAGAACCCGAACCCACGCTGCCCAAGAGAGGCCGACGCCGGAAGTGACCCATCGGCCGGGACCATCTCACCGTCGGGCAGAGCAGAAGGCATGGCGCCACTGTGTCACGACGCGACCACGGCCTTGGCCTCGAGCTCGGCCAACCAGGCGGTCGCGCCGATCGAGGTGTAGAAGGACCTCGCAGCCTCGATCAGCGGGAGACCCTCCTCGACCCGACCAGCCCCACACAACAAGACACCCAGGTCGGCCTCGGTGCGGAAGCGGTAGCGCGGAGAGTGCCACGACTCGTAGCCCCCGATGGCCCGCCGGAACGCCGCCTCGGCCGTCACGACGTCGCCATCGCGAACTGCGAGCAGGCCACGGGTCCTCTCGATGTGGGATCGCAGCCCTATCGAGATGCTGTGATCGGCCTCGTCGTCGAAGCGCGCCAGCTCCAGCAGTCTGTGCAAGGCGGTCTCTTCCTGTGCAGCAAGGACGATCTCGACGGCTTCCTGCCACAGGATCGGGAAGTCGTCCGCGATACCGGAGAACTCGAACAGCTTCTCCATCGCCTGCATCGTTCGGTCTGCTGCTCGAGCGGGTTCCTGCCTGATGAGGTGCGTCACCGTTTCTGCGTACAGCTGCCAGGCGTGCGCGTTGAGGTCGAACCCTTCGCCACTGAGGTCCTCCGGACCGGGCGATACCCACTCCTCACCTCTCGAAGCTGCGATCGAGCCC
>DATILB010000264.1:0-15455 GCA_035477015.1 Nocardioidaceae bacterium
TGCGGGAGGACCTCGAGACCCTCGACCAGCTGGCCGAGCAGGCGCTGAGGGGTGAGGTCCCGCCGAACGCGCTGCCCCCGGCGGTCCGTTCCAGGGTGCTTCGACTTCTCGCGCTCCAGGCAGGGGCCCCGGCATCCGAGCTGTTCCGGGTCCACGTCGATGCCCTCGTCGACCTGCTCGCCGAGCCTCGAGGCAGGGAGGTACAGCTGCCCGGCAGCGTCACGGCGTACGTCGTCGAGGGCTCCTTGAGGTTCCGGACCACTCCTGTGGCAGGCTGAGCCGCATGGACGCCAAGCACGTCGAGGGAGACCTGGTTCAAGTCCTCTTCACCGAGGACCAGATCCAGCAGCGACTGTCCGAGCTCGCCGCCGCGGTGGAGAAGGACTACGAGGGCAAGGACCTCCTGATCGTCGGTGTGCTGAAGGGCGCCGTCATGGTGATGGCCGACCTCGCCCGGGCGTTCGAGCGGCACATCGCGATGGACTGGATGGCCGTGTCGTCGTACGGCTCAGGCACGAAGTCCTCCGGTGTGGTCCGGATCCTGAAGGACCTCGACACCGACATCTCCGGCAAGCATGTCTTGATCGTCGAGGACATCATCGACACGGGCCTGACCCTGTCCTGGCTCGTCTCCAACCTGCAGTCCCGCCGCCCAGCGAGCGTCGAGATCTGCGCGCTTCTGCGCAAGCCGGACGCCCTGCAGATGAGCGTCGACGTCAAGTACGTCGGCTACGACATCGCCAACGAGTTCGTGGTCGGCTACGGCCTGGACTACGACGAGCGCTACCGGAACCTGCGCTCGATCGGGACTCTCGCGCCCCACGTGTACAGCTGAACTGGCCGGTCAGCCACCCGCATCCACCCCGTCAGCCGATAGCGAACGGGAGCCAATTCCGGCACTGTTGACACTTTCTCTTCGTTGACCGGGGAGAATGTGCAGTAAGGCACGCCGTGTACCGTCGTGTCTTCGGAGCTGGACAGTGGGCAGGAGGTCGGGGCAGGCAGCCCCGGTGGGAACTTGAAGCGTATTTTCCGCGGTCCGTGGTTGTGGATTGTCGTCGCTGTGATCGGCGTGCTCGTCGCCCTTCAGTTGCTCTCGCCCAACGGCGGGTACGACGAGATCGACACCGCCCAGATGGTCAAGAAGATCCAGTCCGGCGAGGTCAAGACGATCCTGTTCGTCGACGGCGAGCAAGAGATCCGGGCCACCCTCGAGGACGACACGAAGGTCGCCGCTTCCTGGCTCGCCGGGACGCAGAAGGAGATCTACGAGATCGCGGTCGCGAACCTCGAGCCCGAAGAGGTCAACGTCGACGTCCCGCGGCCGTCATTGCTCGGGACCATTCTCGCGACGTTCCTGCCGTTCCTGCTGATCATCCTGCTGTTCTTGTTCCTGATGAACCAGGTCCAGGGCGGTGGCGGCCGCGTCATGCAGTTCGCCAAGTCCAAGGCCAAGCTGATCAGCAAGGACATGCCGAAGACGACGTTCGCGGATGTCGCCGGCTGCCAGGAGGCCATCGAGGAGCTCGGCGAGATCAAGGAGTTCCTGCAGGAGCCGGCCAAGTTCCAGGCGGTGGGCGCCAAGATCCCGAAGGGCGTGCTGCTCTACGGTCCGCCCGGCACCGGCAAGACGCTGCTCGCCCGCGCTGTCGCGGGTGAGGCGGGCGTCCCGTTCTACTCGATCTCCGGCTCTGACTTCGTGGAGATGTTCGTCGGTGTCGGTGCCTCCCGCGTCCGCGACCTGTTCGAGCAGGCCAAGGAGAACGCTCCGGCCATCGTGTTCATCGACGAGATCGACGCCGTCGGCCGACACCGTGGTGCCGGCATGGGTGGCGGTCACGACGAGCGTGAGCAGACGCTCAACCAGCTCCTCGTGGAGATGGACGGCTTCGACGTGCGCGGCGGCGTCATCCTGATCGCGGCGACCAACCGTCCCGACATCCTCGACCCGGCGCTGCTGCGCCCGGGCCGTTTCGACCGCCAGATCGGCGTGGACGCGCCCGACCTCGACGGCCGCCACATGATTCTTCAGGTGCACGCGCGTGGCAAGCCGATGGCGCCCGGCGTGGACCTGAAGAGCTTCGCCCGCCGGACCCCGGGTTTCACGGGCGCCGATCTGGCGAACGTCCTCAACGAGGCTGCCCTGCTGACCGCGCGCCTGAGCAAGAAGCTCATCGACGCAGAGGCGCTCGACGAGGCGATCGACCGCGTCATCGCAGGCCCGCAGAAGCGCAGTCGCCTGATGAGCGAGAAGGAGAAGCTCGTCACGGCGTACCACGAGGGCGGTCACGCGCTCGTGGCAGCGGCGCTGCCCGGCAGCGACCCGGTGCACAAGGTGACGATCTTGCCGCGCGGCCGTGCACTGGGCTACACGATGGTGCTGCCGGACGAGGACAAGTACTCCCAGACCCGGTCGGAGCTGCTCGACAAGCTCGCTTACATGATGGGCGGCCGCGCTGCTGAGGAAATGGTCTTCCACGACCCGACCACCGGCGCCGGCAACGACATCGAGAAGGCCACGGGCCTGGCTCGCGCCATGGTCACCCAGTACGGCATGACCGACGCCCTCGGCGCGATCAAGCTCGGCGAGGGCAACTCCGAGCCCTTCCTCGGTCGCGAGTACGGCCACCGTCGGGACTACTCCGAGGACGTCGCCGCCAAGGTCGACGCCGAGACCAAGAAGTTCCTGGCCGAGGCTCACCAGGAGGCCTTCGACATCTTGGAGGAGAACCGCGACGTGCTCGACGCGCTCGTGGTGGCCCTTCTCGAGAAGGAGACGCTCGACAAGGAGCAGGTGGCCCAGGTCTTCGAGCCGCTGCGTCGTCGTCAGCCGCGTCCGGCCTGGACGGGCTCGCCCGACCGGGAGCCGTCGCAGATCCCGCCGGTGGCTGTGCCGAAGTCGGCCACCAACGGCACCCGTCCCGAGGAGTCGGAGGGCACCGTCATCCTGACGCCTCCGGGCTCAGGGGGCGACGTGCACGGCGGCACACCGCTGGCCACTGAGTCTGAGTGACCTGTTGGCGATCGAACGCATCTCGGCGGAGCCGTACGGCGACCTGCCGCCCTACGACCTCGAGCGTGCAGCTGCGGCGGTCCGCGAGCTGCTGATCGCGGTGGGCGAGGACCCCGAGCGGGAGGGTCTGAAGGAGACGCCAATGCGGGTGGCTCGCGCGTACGTCGAGCTGCTGCGCGGGATGCGGATGAGGGCCGAGGAGGTCCTCACGACGACGTTCGACCTCGGGCATGACGAGCTGATCCTGGTCCGCGACATCGAGCTCTGGTCGATGTGCGAGCACCACCTCGTGCCGTTCACCGGCGTCGCGCACATCGGGTACATCCCCGGTGAGGACGGCCGCATCACCGGCCTGTCCAAGCTGGCCCGCCTGGTCGACGTCTACGCGCGCCGACCTCAGGTGCAGGAGCGACTCACCACGCAGATCGCCGACTCGTTGATGCAGATCCTCGAGGCCCAGGGCGCGATTGTGGTCATCGAGGCCGAGCACCTCTGCATGACGATGCGAGGCGTGCGCAAGCCGGGCGCGAAGACGATCACCTCCGCGATCCGCGGCACGATGCACAACGCGGCCACCCGCAGCGAGGCGATGAGCCTCATCATGCACGGAACTAGATAGTCAGTACGCCGAGCGTCAGCACTCCGGTCAGCAACGTGACGACCGCGATCGACTGTCCCGCGACGAGCGCGGTCCGCCCGTCCTCGTTCTTGTGCCGGCCGGCGAGGAGGCCGATCGAGATGCCCATCAGCGGGGCGTAGATCGGCCAGTAGCGCCCGCTGGTCGCGTGCAGCAGTGGCTGGAGGAAGCAGGCCATGGTGAACAGCGTGACCAGCAGGCTGACCACCTGCGTCTCGAGCGGGTATCGCACGACTGCGATCACGCCGAGTGCAAGCGCAAGTAGGCCCGCGCCGTACAAGGCCCAGGTCGTCCACGTGACGGCGCGGTACTCCCAGGAGCTTGGGGCGACGTCTGGCCACCACCGCTCCAGGAAGTCGTTCGGGGAGAAGGCGAAGCGGGCCGCGTTTTCGCCCACCTCGCGCGCGTAGGCCTGCTGCTCGAGGCCAGACATCGCGTAGTCGGCCATCTGCTGCTGTACGTCGAGCTCGCTCTGCCCGGTCACGGCGGCCACCGTGCGTGAGTAGCGGACCGCCGAGAAGAAGGTCGTGTTGCCATCGTCGCAAGGACCGAAGCAGAGCTTGTCCGGGTCGCCGAACGCGAACGCCAGCGAGAGCGGCAGGCTCGTCGTCGTCGTGACCGTGCTGTCGAAGGTCTTGGACGCGGCCACGGACCAGGGAGCGAGCAGAATGACGAACGTCGCGATGGCGACGAGGCTGGCCGCGAGGTTCTTCAGGCGCAGCCGCTCGCGGGGCAGCACCAGGACCGCCAACAGCGTGAGCACGAGACACCCGAGGACCAGCGGGAACGCGCTCGAACGCAGGTACAGGCAGCTGGCCAGGAGCGCTCCGATGCCGATGCCCGACCAGATCGACCAAGGTTCTCCCCAAGCGAGCTTTCCGGCCAGCCGGACCAGGGACGCCAGGACCAGCACGATGACCAGGCCACAGACGGCGTCGCCCCAGGCGGTGTAGGAGAACAGCACCCACATCGGCATCAGCCCGGGCACCACGAGGAGGCCGAGTGCGTAGCGGGTGCCGAGCCGGCGGTACACGACGTACGCCGCGAGCAGCAGGAGCACGGTGGAGAGAGCGCCGAGGTAGGCGCGCATGGTTTCGAGCCCCGCGTCGGGCGCGACCATGTAGAGGGGTGCTAGCACGGCAGAGGGCCCGGGCATGAACCAGCCATTGCCGACGACGTTGGACTGCAGCTCCGCACTGTCGGGCGAGTGTCCGGAGAAGAGGTCGATCAGGGCGTTCGCGAGCGCGAGCCCACCGTCGCGGTACGCGCCCTCGTCGCCGCTGATCGGGGTGTCGCGCATCGACGGCCAGAGTCCGCCCTTGAGCGCGAGGTGGGCGAGAGCAGCAAGGAGGGCGAGGCGCTTCATGGCGAGCACGCCGCAGTCATGGCATCGACGTCGAGCAGGGTGGTGATCGTGACGCGCACCGGACCGTCGCCATCAGCAGGAGTCGCGATCGCTTCGGGAAAGGCCGCGAGCTGGGTGGTGACCTGTTCGGCGGTGGCCTCGAAGATCTCGACGTCCAGGCTCGCGTTCGGCGCTGCGACGGTGAAGCCGTCAGCGAACCAGGGAGTCGTGAACGGCGGCTCGCCCGCGAACGGCCAGCAGTGAGCCGCCATCTCCCTGAACGGCTCGGTCAGGTCACGGAACGCAGCATCCGGCTCCGCCCGGTCGCAGGCGCAGCAGGCGAGCAGGATGAGCCACGTCGCGCCGATGCGCCGGGCGAGGATCAATGCTTCTCCATGACGCGGATACGTTCCCACAACTCGTCAAGAAAGTGTGTGAGGCTGCGTCTTTCCGCACCCGGTCGTCATGGGGTACTCCCGCGCGCACTCCTAGGTGGCGGCTAGTACGGTGCCGGGAGGGCCTGGTCGATGGCCGGGTCGCACCATCTCGATCCTGAGGAGATGAGAACGGTGGCAGTGCGAGACCTGCTTCCGGCTGCGACGCGTCGTCGGCTGGGCCGGATCAAACGCGCAGTGCTCGACCAGCCGGGACCACCCACATCGGCCGACCGAACCGGCAAGAAGGCCGAACGGCGCAGGCGGGGGCCGCTACCCGGGGTCGCGCCTGACTCGGCGGCTGCACTCCCCAGGCTCGAGCTGCGCCGCAACGCCGTACTCTCCGGGCAAGACGCCGATTGCTTGATCCTTGAGATTGGTCCGGCGCACAACGCGATCCTCCCCAAGCGCGACGGGTATCGGACGAAGACACTCGATCACCTTGACCGCGACGGTCTCGTCGTCAAGTACCGCGCTGACAAGGGCGTCGACGGGGATCTGATCGAGCCGGTTGACTACGTGGTCTCACCCGGGACCAGCCTTGCCGAGATGGTCTCGGAACAGTTCGACGTCGTTGTGGCTTCTCATGTCCTCGAACACACCACTTCGGTGATCGACTTCCTGAACGACTGCGCGAAGCTCCTGAAGCCGGACGGCCATGTCGCCCTGGTGATCCCCGACTACAGGTTCTGCTTCGACCGTTTCCGGGAGCGCTCGTCCCTGGGCCGCGTCATCGATGCCTCGGAGTCGCGCCGTGACGTGCACTCGGTCGGCACAGTGACGGAGTTCGCGATGGAGGCTGTCACGCATGGTGGTGTGATCGCCTGGGCTCCCGGTCATCGGGGGCGATACAGCCGCCTGCACGACACCGAGGACGTACGCCGACTCGTGGAGCGGGCGCGCGCGCAGGCCGAGTACGTCGACGTCCACAACTGGGTGTTCTCGCCGAACCACCTACGCCTGCTGCTCCATGACCTGGCCACCCTCGGATACATCGACCTGTGGGAGAAGTCGTTCCACCCGACCGTCCAGCACGAGTTCTTCATCAATCTCAGCCCCAGTGGGTCTGGAGTCGATGTGCCGAGGCACCGGTTGGTTCAGCGGGCCGACGCAGAGCTCAGAAGCCTTGACTCCTCTCGCTGGCGGCCAGTCGACCCCGACGCGCGGAGTGACGAAAGCCAGGTCAGGTGACCACCAGGTCTTCCGTGCGGCGATGGGTCGGCCTCGGTGTGGTGGCGGCTGCGGCAGTGGCAGCCGCCATCGCGCTCTACGGCCAGCGCGATGTAGTGGGCGAATCGCTGGCCGAAATCGGTACCTGGCCGGTCGCGGTCAGCCTGGGCTTGGCGCTGCTCGGCGTCGGCCTGACGTTCCTCGAATGGAACGCGGTGCTGCGCGGTCTCGGCGTCGAGATCCGAGCCCGATCCGGTGTGCGTGTCTATTTCCTGAGCCAGATCGGCAAGTACCTACCCGGCTCCGTGTGGCCGATTGTGATGCAGATGGAGGCGGGTCGGGCCCGGGGAGCGAGCCGGCGAACCATGCTGTCGACCAGCCTTCTGACGCTGGTGATCGGATGCGCGGTCGGGCTGCTGGTGGCGTGCGCGCTCGTCCCGTTCTCTTCAGTCACTGGGCTGGAGCGGTACTGGTGGACGCTTGTCGCACTGCCTTTCCTGCTGGTTCTGCTGTTGCCACCGGTCGTCCCACTCCTCCTCAACCGGCTGTTGGCCGTGGTCGGTCGCGAGCCCCTCGAGGCACGCCTGCCTCTAGGCGATACGGCGCGTGCCGCGGGCTGGGCAGCGCTGTCGTTCTTGGCCCTCGGTGCCCATATGACTGTTCTGGTGGATGCGCTTTCGCCGTCTGACTTCTGGGAGCTCCTCCCTGTGTGCGTAGGAGTCATGGGCCTTGCCATCTGTGTCGGTGTCCTCGCGGTACCGGTACCTGCCGGTCTCGGGGTGCGGGACGGCGTTATCGTCCTCGGGCTCGCTTCCCACCTGAACTTCACCGAGGCGCTGCTCATCGCCATCGCATCTCGCGCGCTCCTGGTGGCTGCCGACGTACTGCTCGCTCTGGCGGTCCTCCCGGTGCGCGAGGGGCATGAGAGCACCGAAGCCAACCTCGGTTACTCTGGCCGACGCGATCCCGATGAACAGAGGTAGCTGCCTTGACCCCGGTGCCAGAGCCCGATGGCCGCAAGCCACAGCTGGCGTACTCCGAGCTCCAGCACAAGACGCATGACGAGCTGAAGCGGCAGAAAAAGGCCAGGAAGATCGTCGCTGTCCTCCAGCACTTCCTCGGTCGGGAGGACCTCGACGGGCTGACCGCCCTCGACGTCGGGGCATCGACTGGCTATACGGCGACGGCGCTGGCGCAGGCAGGCGCACGGGTCATGGGGATCGACATCGACGAGCCCGGCATCGACTTCGCCCGTCAACGATTCGGCGACAGCGTGATGTTCACCGTCGCGGACGGTGCCAGCATCCCTGCCTCTGACCAGTCCTTCGACATAGTCGTGTTCAACCACATCTACGAGCACGTCGTGAATGCGGACGCGGTCATGGCGGAGATACGTCGGGTCCTGCGCCCAGACGGTGTTGCCTATCTGGGATTCGGCAACAAGTACGGCGTCATGGAGCCGCACTACCGGTTGCCCTTCCTTTCCTGGATCCCTCCGAAGGCGGCCGACCGTTACGTGGCTGCCTTCAAACGTGCGGACAACTACTACGAGCGCTTCCGCGGTCGGCGCCAGCTCATCGAGATGTGTCGTCCGCTGCGAGTCTGGGACTACACCTTCTCCGTGCTCGCTGAGCCCGTTCGGCTCCATGCAACCGATGTGATGCCGGCCCGCCTGTCCAAGCTACCGGTCGGCCTCTTCCGCTCTGTCCGTCCGGTGATCCCCACGTTCGTCTGGGTCGGGACACCGGGAGATCGTCGTCCAGCCGGCGAGAGCCTGCGCTCCCATCCCACCCTGATCCGTTGACCGGACGCGATTCGCCGATGAGTCCGCTCTTCGTCACGCGGAAGTTCCCACCGTCGGTGGGCGGCATGGAGACGCTTGCTGCCGGTGTCTGGCGATCGATGACTTCGGTTCGTCCTGACAGCCGCAAGATCTCGCATGGCGGTGGCAATCGTGCGTTGATGTGGTGGGTCCCTCTCTGCCTGCTGCGGCTCATCTGGCTCTGCCTGAGAGGTCGCGTCGAGTACGTCTTGTGCGGCGACGCGCTCATGAACTCGCTTTGTGCCCCGATCCTTCGCCTGTTCGGGGTCCGCCGATTCACGATGGTCATGGGGCTCGACGTCACTTACGAGCAGCGCTTCTACCGTTCGCTCGTCCATCCCCGGCTAAGGTCCGCTGAGCACGTGATCGCGATTAGCCAGGCGACCGCTGATGCCACCGCCTCGATCGGTGTCCGAGCGGACCGGCTGTCAGTTCTGAGACTCGGCGTGTCGACCCCCGGTCAGACTCCGGACCACGCGACCGCAAGGGCCTTGCTCGTGTCGCGCTTGGGCCTCGACGCAGACAAGCAGGTTCTCCTGACGCTCGGCCGGCTGGTGCCGCGCAAGGGTGTTCGCTGGTTCGTCGACGAGGTACTGCCTCGGCTGCCCGACAGCGTCCACTATGCGATCGCCGGGGCCGGGCCTGAGCTCGATGCCATCAGGGATGCCGCCGACCGTCGTGGCGTTGCGGACCGCTGCCATCTTCTGGGCAACGTGGATGATGAGTACCGGGAGGTCCTCATGCGCGGATGCGAGATCTTCGTGCAACCGAACGTCGCTGTCCCGGGCGACATGGAGGGATTCGGCCTGGTCACGGTGGAGGCTGCCATGCGTGACACGCTTGTGGTAGCAGCCGATCTGGAAGGCATCAAGGACGCCGTCATCCCGGAAAGCACGGGGTTTCTTCTCGAAAGCGCGGATCCCGACGCATGGGTCCTCAAGCTCAGGGAGCTCCTCGCATCCCCGGTGACTACCGAGGAGCAGGGCGTCAGGTTCGGCGCAGAAGCGCGGCGCGTTTACAGCGACCTCGCCATGGGCACCGCCCTGGCGAAACTACTGGGCTAGTACACGGCTCGGATCCGCCCGAGTCAGCGACACAGGAGCGTACTCGTTACGCTCTTCTCGTCCCGAGCCCCTTGCACCTGAGAGACACATTCCCATGGCCCGCTCGCCCGAGCGACGATACGAGCTGCTGGTCTGGGCGCTGCTCGGCCTGGCCGGTGCGCTTGTCATTGGTCCCGCGCTCCTGGGCCGCGGGGTGTTGCTGGACGTCGGCCTCATTAGTCGGCACCTTCCCTGGATCGCCGACGCCGGCGTTCGCGCCGGGTCCGTGTGGTGTCGAGGGGACACCGTCGACGGCGTTTTTCCGGCGATTGCGAACATCCGCGAATCGTTGTTCCGTGGGGATCTGCCCACCTGGTCGCCGTACGAGGTGGGGGGTGCCCCGCTCGCCTCCCTGCCGAACAGTGCGATGCTCAACCCTTTGACGTGGCCCTACTTCGTGCTGCCGCTGTGGCTGGCACCTGCGTACGTCAAACTTCTTGAAGTGGTCGTGGCGGTCGCCGGGATGGTTGCATTCCTCGGTCGCCACGGAGTGCGTCGCAGTGCAGCGCTGCTCGCCGGGTTGATCTTCGCGACCAGTGGCTTCATGGTCATGTGGTCCAACTGGCCGCAGACGCGGGTGGCGGCCTTCATTCCGGCTCTGTTCTGGGCGCTCGAGCGCGTCGTGAGCCAACGCCGATCTCGCGACGTGGCCCTGCTCGGCCTCGTGCTCGGCTGCATGATCCTCGGCGGCTTTCCGTCGGTCACGCTGTATGCGCTGACAGCAGGAGCCGTCTACGTCGTCGCTCGTGGCAGCAGCCTCTACCTCCTCCGCGCTCGGGAGTGGGGCCGATTCGTCGGCGCCGGAGCGGCCGCGGGCCTTGGCGTCGTACTGGGCGTGGCCCTCTCCGCGGTCCAGCTGCTGCCCTTCATCCACGATCTCGGCGTGCTCAATCTGGAGGGACGTGACTTCGCGGGTACGCATCTGGACTCCGCTCAGTTCTTGACGACCCTCGCGCCGGACGTGCACGGCTCGTGCGTCGATGGCGATCGCTTCGGAACGGTCAATCCGGTCGAGGCGATCGCTTTCCTGGGTGTGGGCGCCTTGGTCCTGATCCTCTGTGCAGTCGCGCTGCCCGCCGCGCGCGGAAAGCAACCGGCTGGGCGTCTGATGCTGGCAACGTTGCTGGCCGCAGTCACGGTGGTCGTGTGGCTGGGCGGGCCGCTGCTCTCGGTGCTGGATCTCCTCCCGTTCTACGCGTCCAACTTCATCGGGCGGGCCACGTCGGTCTTCGCGTTCCTCGGAGCGGCGCTGGCGGGTTACGGGATGGACCGGCTGCTGGCCCACGCTCAGCCACCGGACTCTTCCAAGCGGCGTGCACCGACACTCCTAGTCGGCCTCAGCGTCACCCTGATCATCGCCTTCATCGCCTACATGTCGTGGCAGGCGTACGGGCAAGCGCGAGACCTCGACTACACGGGTTCGTTCCGCGACGCACTGGCGATGCCGGCCGTGCTGCTCCTCGTTGCAACGCTCGCTGCGGTACTGGGACGCGGCCGCCTGCGCTGGTTGGGTGCCGTGGTTCTCGCCGCCGTGATTGCGCTGCAGGGCGGCCTGTTTGCACACCAGCTACTCCCGTTGAACAGCCGAGACGCCTTCTATCCCACCACTACGACGCACGCCTTCCTCCAGCAGCACGTGGGCGCGCAGCGGTACGCCTCCGGCGATGCGATGTACCCGGCCACGAGCGACTTCTACCGACTTCGGACCCCGGTCGGCCATGACTTCACCTCGCCTCGATGGGGCGACCTCATCACGGCGGTCGATCCGACCGCGAGGCAAAGCCCGACCCACAGCTACTTCGCAGACCGGCCGCTCGCTGAGGTCGCGGAAGACCGGATCCTCGACCAGTTCTCGGTCCGCTACTGGGTGTCGGGGCCACAGCGGGTGGGGGGCATCCCCGACCGTGTGCCCAGCGCCGGCTCCACGGACACCCTCCGGCTCCGCGATGCTGAGATCAGCTCATGCGTCGTGCCGGGAGGCCCGCTGCGCGGCATTCGGCTGTTCCTTCAGGCCGGGCATGCGATCCACGATCGGGGCGTGGCCCGAGTGAACCTGAGGGTGACAACGCCTCAAGGCGTCTTCGAAAGTGAACGAGCCCTCGACCGCCAACTTCGCCGCGGGCCACTCGACGTCGCGGTTGCGGCCGGACCCGATACCTCGGTTGACGCTGCCTCCCTACCCACCGGTGGCAGCTATGAGGTGGCGGTGTGGTTCGACGGGGTGCGTGGACAGGTGCAGCTTCGAGGAAGCGCCGAAGGTGCGCACTGTGCGGCTCTGCGTCCCGACGACGGGCTGCACCTCGTTCACAGCGCGGCGGGAGCCTTGACCTTCGAACGCGCGACCGCTCTGCCGCGGATCCGATGGGCAGGCTCGAGCCGAGTCGTCACCGACCCCGCGGAGCGCGTCGCGCTCCTGCAGGCCGGCATCCTCGACGATCAGGTGCTGCTCGAGTCGCCGGACCTGCCGGTTGCCGACGGGTCGACCGCGGAGCTCGACGTGCGCACCGATGAGGCGGAGCGGATCGAGGCAACCGTCACGGCCTCTGGAGACGGCTACCTGGTAGTCGGAGACTCGATCGTGCGCGACGGCTGGCGCGCGACCGTCGACGGACAGGTCGTCGACCTCGTTTACGCGAACCATGCCTTTGCAGGCGTCCCGGTACCGGCGGGCGAGCATCAGGTCTCCTTGACCTACACAGCCCCAGGGCTCCGAACCGGTGCGCTCGTCTCCTTGGGAGCCCTGGCGGTCTGCGGACTGCTGCTCCTGTGGCCACTGTTGGCGCGGCGCCGAGACCCGTCCGCCCGAAGCGGTGACCAGGTCGCGGCCTCGTAGACTACGGCCGACAGCACGCGCCCAACCGCAGCCCCGACGAACTTCCGAGGACCCCGTGAGACTTGTCGTCCAGATCCCGTGTCTCAACGAGGAAGAAACCCTTCCGGCAGTGCTGGAGTCGATCCCGAAAGAGATCCCTGGGATCGACGACATCATCGTCCTCGTGATCGACGACGGCTGTCGTGATCGGACGGTCGAGATTGCCCGGGAGCACGGCGTCCGCGAGTTCGTCCATCATGCGCGCAACCAGGGACTGGGTCGCTCGTTCCACGACGGTGTAGTCCGAGCCCTCGAGCTCGGCGCCGACATCGTGGTCAACACCGACGGCGACAACCAGTACCCCCAGGAGCGGATAGCTGATCTGGTACAACCGATCGTTCGAGGCGAGTCGGACATCGTCATTGCCGACCGGCAGGTGCACCTCGTCGAGCACTTCTCGCCCTTCAAGAAGGGACTGCAGAAGGTCGGAAGCCGGGTGGTCAACCGTGCGGCGGGCACCGACCTGCCGGACGCCGCGAGCGGATTCCGCGCGTACTCACGCGAGAGCCTAATGCTGCTGAACACCATCACCCGCTTCAGCTACTGCATGGAGACCATCATTCAGGCGGGCAACAAGAAGCTGCGCATCGACAGCGTGCCCGTGGTCACGAATCCCAAGACCCGGGAGTCGCGGCTGTTCCGGTCGACGCCCGAGCACGTCGCAAAGTCAGCGATGGCGATCATCCGCTCGTTCCTGATGTACAAGCCCTATGTCATCTTCGCGTGGCTGACCGCGATCTTCGGGCTCCTGGGCCTGATCCCGTTCGTCCGGTACGCCGTCCTCCTCGCCCGAGGCGACGAAGGTGGCCACCTGCAGTCCTTGCTGGTCGGCTCGGTGCTGCTGATCATGGCGTTCCTGAGCATCATGCTGGGGGTGATCTCCGACCTGATTCGCACCAACCGGATCCTGATCGAGGACAATCTCGAACACACCAAGAAGGCGCGTTTCGGTAAGTCCGGGACGGAGTTGTTGCGCGATCAGACGTCGGTGCCGGAGTTCGACCTACCCCTCAGGCGAGTCAACCGATCCGACTCTTAGTCCCGCGCCGCCTCATCCCATGCGGCTTCCGCTCGGGCATCGGGAAGACCGGTGTGTAGGGGTCCCGTCGTGGCACTCCCCATCGGCCGTGGATGAAGAAGGCTTCTTCCCGCGCTACCGGTGCGTTGCGCGTCTGCGACTCGAAGTGGAACAGCTGGCACTCCGCGACGAAGAGGACCCGGTTGCCCAGGTGGCGAACCTTGAGGTTGAAGTCGACGTCGTTGTAGTTCTGCGGAAGGTGCTCGGTGAAGCCGCCCGCGCTCAGGAACGTCTCACGGCGCACGCCGAGGCAGGCGGCGGTCACCCCGCTCACCTCGCGGTTCAGCACGAGGGCGCCGAAGGGGCCGGGATCGTCAGCGGCGGCCAACCGGAACGGGTGGTAGTAGCCTCCGCCGCTGAAGGCCAGTCCGGCGTGCTGCACGGCGGTGCTGCTGAAGAACAGCTTGGCTCCCGTCAGCCCGACCTCAGGCTCCTCCAGCGGAGCGACCAGGGTCTCGAGCCAGTCCTCGGACCGGACCTCGATGTCGTCGTTCAGCAGAACCAGCCGGTCGCCTGAGGAGGCGAGGGCGCCGATGTTGACCTTCCGGCTGTAGTTGAACTTCTCCCGGAAGGGCACCAGGACGAGCCGATCGCCGACGATCTCGCGAAGCTCCTGCAGCACGCGCGGCGGCGTGGGTCCGTCGTACACGACGACTATCTCGAGGTTCTCGTGCCGAGTGTGAGCGAGGGCCGATCGCACGCACTCAACGACGTGGACGCGCCGGCGACCCCACACGACTGACGACGAACCGCGCGTAGGAATGATGATGCTGACCCGGCGCTCTGCGGGCAGCTGCCTCTGGATGGTGTACCAGTTGTGCTGGTTGATACTGACCGTGCCACCGATTCCGAGGCGGTCGAGCTGGTCCTGAACAGCCCTGCGACCCGCCTCGAAGGCGTACGGCTTCGCATTGCGATCAAGTGCGACCGAGCCGGGCACTGCGCGCCAGTGGTACAGAACGTCCGGAATGTGTACGACGCGGCGAGCGCGCTCTGTCACCCTGAGGATGAGGTCGTGGTCCTGGGAGCCCTCCAGCCCTTCGCGGAAACCACCCACCTCGCGCACCAGGTCCGCGCGGAGCACGGACAGGTGGCAGCAGTAGTTCTGTCCGCGAAGCCGCTCCGGGGACCAGTCCGGCTTTCGGAAGGTGCTGGTCACCTTGCCGTTGGCGCCGATGTTGTCCTCGTCGGAGTACAGGTAGTCGACGTCTTCGTGTCGAGCGATCGCGCGTGCGTTGCGCTCGAGCGCATGCGGAGTGAGCAGGTCGTCGTGGTCGAGCAGGGCGATGAACGTACCGCGCGCCTTTGCCAGGCCGTCGTTCGACGCCGCCACGATGTGACCGTTCTCCGCCCTCTCAATGACGGAGATGCGGTGATCCAGTGCAGCGAACCGGCGGAGGACCTCGCGGACCTCGTCATTCGGCGAGCAATCGTCGACCAGCACGAGCTCCCAGTCAGGGAACGTCTGCGCACGGACCGACTCGATCGTGGCGGTCAGGACCTCGATCGGGGGGTCGTAGACGGGAGTCACGACCGAGAAGAGCGGCGCAGGGGCGTTGGCCGTCACCGCGTGAGTCCTCGACGAAGCCGCCTGACGACCTTTCGCGCGAATCCGGCCTGTGCGTGCGCCTCGACCGCCTCCAGCTTGTCCCGGAGCTGGCGGTTGCGTGACCGCACATCGCGCAGTTTGGCCTCAGCTGCCGAGAGGCTGGCCTCGAGTCCGATGACATGGTCGCGAGCGGTCAGGTCTGCATGGCGGGCCAGGAACTCCTTGTCCGAGTCGACCATGGAGCTGGCGGGACCCGAAGCCTGTTGCCTGTGCGCCTCGAGGAGAGCCCGTCGTTTGTCGGCCACCTCCTGCTGGAGCGGTGCCACCAACTGTTCGTAGCGCTCCACGATCGACCGCCGCGAGAGGTCTGCGCGCTCGAAGACGACCGCCCACCCAGCAAGGAACGTCGCGTCCGCGCCGGTGTTCCTGTAG
>DATILB010000265.1:0-2937 GCA_035477015.1 Nocardioidaceae bacterium
CCCGCCCGCCGCAGCCACCAGACCCCGCTGGACCTCCGGGAGCCCCAGCTTCGCCTCCTCGCTGACCACCGCGAGGTCGCACGCGAGCATGATCTCGGTGCCGCCGCCCAGCGCGAACCCGTTGACCGCCGCGATGAGCGGCTTGTCGATGAAGTGCTGGACAAGTCCGGCGAAGCCCCACTCTGGGTGAGCGGGCGCCATGACACTGCGACCCTGGGCCAGCTCCTTGAGGTCGGCCCCAGCGCAGAAGGCGCGGCCGCTGCCCGTGATGATGCCGACTCTTAGATCAGCGTCCTGTTGCAGCGTCTCGATCGCCTCACCCAACGCCGTCGACAGCTCGGCGTTGACCGCGTTCATCGAGTCGGGGCGGTTCAGGGTGATGAGAGCAATGCTCCCGCGGCGCTCCAGGGTGACCACGTCGGTCATGGCTGCCTCCTCAGGCTGTTGTTCCATAGCATAGACTACGTTATTGTTGAGCCATGAGAACGACTGCTGCCGTGTTGCGTGGGGCTGACCAGCCGTTCGCCCTCGAGCCGATCGACCTCGCCGATCCCGGTCCTGGAGAGGTGCTGGTCCGCATCGTGGGTGCCGGGATGTGCCACACCGACCTGTTGCCGCGCGCCGGCATGAGCGCGCCGCCACCGATCGTCGTCGGTCATGAAGGCTCCGGCATCGTCGAAGCGCTCGGTCCCGGCGTCTCTGGAGTGAGCGCGGGTGACCACGTGATCTTGTCCTTCGACGCGTGTCGGACCTGTCGCAATTGCCGGTCCGCACAGCCGTCGTACTGCGACACGTTCGTGCCCCGGAACATGGCAGGCGTCGCCCTCGACGGGACTGCGAGCGCCCGTGATGCAGCCGGTGGGCGGGTGGCGAACAGGTGGTTCGCCCAGTCGTCCTTCGCCGGGCATGCCCTGGTCCCTGAAGCAAACCTCGTGCGGGTCGACCCGAGCCTTGCCCTCGAGGTCCTCGGCCCGCTCGCCTGCGGCGTACTCACCGGCGCTGGGGCGATGCTGAAGTCACTGCCCGTCCGCCCAGGGAGCGCTGTCGCCGTCTTCGGCGCGGGGGGCGTCGGTCTCTCCGCAGTCATGGCCGCCAGGGTCGCCGGTGCCACGACGATCGTCGCCGTCGACCTCAACGACAAGCGACTGCAACTCGCCGAAGAGCTCGGCGCCACCCACGTGGTCCGCGGCGGAGCGGACGACGTCGTTCGCCAGATCCGCAAGCTCACCGCCGGAGGAGCGGACTGCACCCTCGACACGACCGGCGTGCCCGCTGTGATCAGCGGTGCGGTCGATGCGCTCCGGATCACGGGCACTTGTGGCCTCGTCGGGGCGCAACGGGGTGACCTGGTCCTCGGGCCCGCACAAATCGCCTTTGGCAAGACGATCACGGGGATCATCGAGGGCGGCGCGGTTCCCTCGCTGCTGATCCCCGAGCTGCTGGCGTTGTGGCAGCAGGGACGGTTCCCGTTCGACCGGCTGATCCAGACGTTCCCGCTCGCCGAGATCAACGAGGCGGAGCGGGCGATGCATCGGGGTGACGTCGTGAAACCGGTGCTGCTGCCATGACCCGGGCGGCTCTCGTCACCGGCGGCTCGCGTGGCATCGGGGCGGCGATCGCTCACGCCCTCGCGGCCGAGGGTTTCAACGTCACCGTGAGCGCGAGGAACGCCGAGGGCGGCGCGGAGACAGTCGCAGAACAGCTGCGGTGCCAGTACGGCGTCGAAGCCCACGCGATCGGTGCCGACATGGCTGTTGAAGATGACGTACGCCGGCTCTCGTCCGAGCATGAGGCTCGCTTCGGTCGTCTCGACCTGCTGATCCTCAATGCCGGCGTGGCCACGTCGGGCCACCTGCTCGATGTTCCGATGCGGCGCTTCGACCTGCAGTTCAACGTCAACCTCCGTGGGCCGGTCGCCCTGATCCAGGAGAGCTTGCCTCTGCTTCGACTGACGGCGGCCGCAGAGCCGGCCCGCGGTGCGCGGATCGTCGCCATTGCGTCGATCACTGGTGTCGTGAGCGAGCCCTCCCTGGCGTTGTACGGCGCGAGCAAGGCGGCTCTGATCTCGTTGTGCGAAACGCTGACGCTGGATGAGCATGACCGTGGCGTGAGCGCGACGGCGATCTCACCGGGCTACGTGGACACCGACATGGCGGCGTGGAAGGCCGACACGCTGCCCCGGGACCGGATGATGAGCACCAGCGACGTTGCCGAGATGGTGCTCGCGATGTCGCGACTCTCGGTCAACGCGGTGGTGCCCAACATCGTGATGACGCGGCCGGGCGCTCAGATCTGGCGGGCCTGAAGCAGCGAAAGGCCGCGCTCGAGGAGAGCCGGCACGGCGTCTCCGACGGTCTCGAAGCCTGCTCCCACGGTTTTTCCCGTAAGGAACCGCTGGTGGATGCCCTCGGCGATCACGGCGAGCTTGAAGTACCCCAGCGCCCGGTAGAAGTCGAGGTCGGTGAGGTCACGCCCGCTGGCGATGGCATAGCGCTCGGCGACCTGGGTCCCGGACAGGAACCCTGTGTTGGCCTCGATGGCGTGGCGTACTCCGAGCACGGGCTGGCTCGCTGAGTCCCAGTAGACGAGCATCAGGCCCAGGTCCGCGAGGGGATCGCCGAGCGTGGCCATCTCCCAGTCGACGACGGCCAGGATGGAGGAGGCGTCGTCGCGATCGACGATGGTGTTGTCGAGACGGAAGTCCCCGTGGACGATCGCCTCGTCCGAGTGCTCCGGCACCTTGGCGGCCAAGAGGGCGTGCAGAGCGTTGACCTCGGGCGAAGTTCGGGTGGCCACCAGGTCCCACTGACCGCGCCAACGCCGTACCTGACGCCCGATGTAACCGTTCGGTCGACCGAACTCGGAGAGCCCGGCTCCGTCGATGTCTACTGTGTGCAGTGCAGCGAGGGTGTCCACGAGGCTCTCGGAGCACCTACG
>DATILB010000266.1:0-26445 GCA_035477015.1 Nocardioidaceae bacterium
AAGAGCATGATCAGGCCGGTCCAGTTGATGAGCCAGCCCACGACGGCGGTGAAGATCGGGATGGAGGCGAACGCGATCCACTCGCTGCTCGTGTTGAGCTCGGACAGGGTCCAGTCGATCTCGCTCCAAGCAAACAGAGGCATCAGCCCCGTCATCCCGTCACCCGCCTCTGTGTGCCCGCGCTCGACCCGCTCCCTTCCCGCAGCCGAGGCTATCGGTTACTTGGAGTTACCGGCAGGGTTCTCAGTTCACGAACCCCGCCGCCACACGACGACAGCGGACGAGCCCGTCCCCGGAGCGGGTACGGCGGGAAGGTTGCGCGGTCCCTCAGACAGCATCTTGCGTACGGCGTACTCGGCGGCCGTGAGCTGGTCCTCCAGCTCATGCACCCGCGCGCGGAGAGCATCTACCTGGCTCTCGAGGTACAGGATCCGCCGGACGCCTTCGAGGCCGATGCCCGATGCAGTGAGCTCAGCGACCTCGCGCAGCAGCTCGATGTCGCGCCACGAGTAGCGGCGACCGCCACCACCGGCACGGCCCGGCGACACCAGACCGAGACGGTCGTAGGTACGCAACGTCTGCGGGTGCAACCCGGTCAGCTCGGCGGCGACGCTGATGACGTAGACCGGGATCTCGGGTCCTGGCGTGCTCATCGGGCGCTCCCGGCATCGAACAGGCCGGCACGCAGGTCGCCGTCGGGGGTGGCTGCCCGCAGCGACTCGACGGCTTCCTTCGCCTCAGTGCTCAGGTGTGCAGGCACCTGGACGTCGACGGTGACGAGCAGGTCGCCGGTCGTGCCGTCGCTGCGGCGGATGCCCTTGCCGCGCACGCGAAAGGTGCGCCCGTTGGGTGTGCCGGCCGGGATCTTCACCGTGACGGGTGCACCACCGAGGGTCGGCACCTTGACCTCGGCACCGAGCGCAGCCTCGTAGAACGCGATCGGCACCTTGAGGGTCAGGCTCTCCCCCTTGCGGCCGAAGATCGAGTGCGCGGACACGTGCACGACGACGTAGAGGTCGCCGGGCGGACCGCCGAACTCGCCGTTCGTGCCCTTGCCGCGCACCCGGATCCGCTGGCCGTCCTTGACGCCTGCAGGGATGCGAGCCGAGATGGTGCGGTTCGAGAAGCCTCGGCCGGACCCGTGGCAGGTCGGGCATGGGTCCTCGACTACGAGGCCACGCCCACCACAGCTCGGGCAGGTTTCGTTCAGCGTGAACGCGCCGCCGATGCTGGCAGCACGCATTCCGACGCCCTCGCACTCCGGGCACACACGCGGCACGGTGCCGGCGCGGGCACCGGTGCCACTGCAGTCGGGGCAGGGCGCGTCGCTCGTGAGCCGCAGGCTGACCGTGACTCCCTCGACCGCGTCGCTGAAGCTGATCGTGGTCTCGGTCTCGACGTCCGAACCCCGGCGCGCGCGGCTGGCCTGGCGAGTGGTGCGACGACCACCGCCGCCACCGAACATGCCGCCGAGGAAGTCCCCGACGTTGCCGCCGAAGATGTCACCGGTGTCGAACCCGCCGGGGCCGCCGCGGAACGGGCCGCCACCGGCGAACATCGAGCGCGTCTCGTCGTACTGCTTGCGCTTGGCCTCGTCTCCGACGACGTCGTACGCCTCGGCGATCGACTTGAAGCGCTCCTCCGCGGCCTTGTCGCCGGGCTTGGAGTCGGGGTGGTTCGCGCGCGCCAGCTTGCGGTAGGCCTTCTTTATCTCGTCCTGCGAGGCGTCCTTGCTCACGCCCAGGACCTTGTAGAAGTCCTTGGTCGCCCAGTCGGTGTTGGTCACGCTGCCCTCCCCTCGGTTACTCGGCGTTGTCGTCCTCATGTTCAAGCTTCTTCGCCACGGGAGCCTCGTCTCCAGCGGCGCTTCGCGCCTCGGGAGACGTGTCTCCCTGCTCGGGTTCCGGGTCCACGACGGTGACGAGCGCCGGACGTACGACGCGGTCCCCGATCGTGTAGCCCGCCTGCACGATGTTCTGGCAGGTCGAGGTCGTGACGTCGGGGCTGTGCCCGTGCATCAGTGCCTCGTGCCGCGTGGGGTCGAACTCGTCGCCCACTGCGCCGAACTTATGCAGGCCCTGCCCCTCGACGATCTTTTCGAGCGACTCGGCAATGGCCTTCAGGCCGCCTTCGAGCTCGCCGTGCTCGCGGGCCCGGTCGACGTCGTCCATGACCGGGAGCAGCGCCGACAGGATCGAGTACTTCGCGTTCTGCAGCACCAGCTCACGATCGCGGTCGACCCGGCGCTTGTAGTTGACGTACTCGGCCTGGAGCCGCTGCAGGTCGGCGGTCAGCTCGGCCACCTTCGGGTCGGGCTCCACCAGGGGGACGGGTTCGCCGTCCCCCGAGTGGTCATCGAGCTCGGTGTCGAAGTCGACCATCCCCTCGTCGGGGAAGTGGTTCTCCTCGGTCACTTGGCGTCGTCTCCACTGTCGTCAGTCGGCTCGTCGTCGACGATCTCGGCCTCGACGACGTCGTCGTCTGCGTCACCGGTGCCGGCGTCGCCCGCACCCGAGGCAGCCGCGTCGGCTGCGCCGGCGGCGTACATCGCAGCACCTAGGTCGGAGTACGACTTCTGCAGTTTCTCGAACCCGGCGGCGATCGCGTCCGCGTCACCCGCGCCGTCGTGGGCCGCGAGGGCCTCCTTCAGCACGGCAGCGTCGGCCTCGACGGTCGCCTTGGACTCTGCCGGGATCTTGTCCGGGTTGTCCTCGAGGAACTTCTCCACGGCGTAGACCAGCGAGTCCGCCTGGTTGCGGGTCTCGACGGCCTCCTTGCGGAGTCGGTCCTCCTCGGCGTACTGCTCTGCTTCACGGACCATCTTGTCGATGTCGTCCTTGGACAGCGCCGAGCCGCCCGTGATCGTCATCGACTGCTCGCGGCCGGTGCCACGGTCCTTGGCCGAGACGTGCACGATGCCGTTCGCGTCGATGTCGAAGGTCACCTCGATCTGCGGGACGCCGCGGGGTGCAGGCGGCAGCCCGGTCAGCTCGAAGTTGCCGAGCGGTTGGTTCTCCTGAGCCATCGGGCGCTCGCCCTGGTAGACCTGGATCATCACCGACGGCTGGTTGTCGTCAGCCGTCGTGAAGACCTCGGACCGCTTGGTCGGGATCGTCGTGTTGCGCTCGATGAGGCGCGTCAGGACGCCGCCCTTGGTCTCGATGCCCAGCGACAGCGGGGTGACGTCGAGCAGGAGGACGTCCTTGACCTCACCCTTGAGCACACCTGCCTGGAGAGCCGCGCCGACGGCGACGACCTCGTCCGGGTTGACGCCCTTGTTGGGCTCCTTGCCACCGAGCAGCTCCTTGACCACGTCGGTGACAGCGGGCATGCGGGTCGATCCACCGACGAGGATCACGTGGTCGATCTTCGCGATGTCGATGCCGGCGTCCTTGATGACCGACTTGAACGGCTCCTTGGTGCGATCGAGCAGGTCGGCCGTCATCCGCTGGAACTCCGCGCGGCTGATCTTCTCCTCGAAGTGCAGCGGGCCGGACTCGCCGTGCGTGATGTACGGCAGGTGGATCGTGGTCTCGGTCGACGAGGACAGCTCGATCTTGGCCTTCTCGGCAGCTTCCTGGAGACGCTGCTTGGCGATCTTGTCGGCACCCAGGTCGACGTTGTTGCCGTCCTTGAACTTCTTGATCATCCACTCGACGACGCGCTGGTCCCAGTCGTCACCACCGAGGTGGTTGTCACCCGAAGTGGCCTTCACCTCGACGACGCCGTCACCCACCTCGAGCAGGGAGACGTCGAAGGTGCCGCCACCGAGGTCGAAGACCAGGATCGTCTGGTCCTCCTCCTTGTTGAGGCCGTAGGCGAGTGCGGCCGCGGTCGGCTCGTTGACGATGCGCTGGACGTTGAGGCCCGCGATCTCGCCGGCCTCCTTGGTGGCCTGGCGCTGCGCGTCGGAGAAGTACGCCGGCACGGTGATCACTGCGTCGGTGACGGTCTCGCCGAGGTAGGCCTCTGCGTCACGCTTGAGCTTCTGCAGCACGAACGCCGAGATCTGCTGGGGCGTGAACGTCTTGTCGTCGATCTGCACCTTCCAGTCGGTGCCCATGTGACGCTTGACGGACCGGATGGTCCGGTCGACGTTGGTCACGGCCTGGCGCTTGGCGACCTCGCCGACCAACACCTCGCCGTTCTTGGCGAACGCGACGACCGAGGGGGTCGTGCGCGCGCCTTCCGCGTTCGAGATGACGGTGGGCTCGCCACCCTCGAGGACCGAGACGACGCTGTTCGTCGTCCCCAGGTCGATTCCGACCGCACGTGCCATTTCCTGCCTCCATTGGTCCTGCTGACGCTGCTACTAGGTCACTGTGAGAGGCTCCAACGAGCCCTGGCGACAGAGTCTGTCAAAAGACTTGAGTCGGATCAACTCAACTCTGTCGATGGGTTCAACGGACCGGGTCAGCGGTTGATTCCCCGCAAACCGGTTTTGCTACTCGACGGTGACCGTGACGGCGTTCGAGGAGCGGCCCGTGGTGGGGTCGAAGACGCGGAAGACGTTGTCCCCGAAGCGCCCGGTGTAGACGTACGTATCGAACCCGCCGCTCTTGACCGACGCCGTGGTCGGGAAGTCGAGCCAGGCCGCGCCCTCCTGGCGCTGGACCTGCAGGGACACCCCTTCGCCGTCGAGGTAGACGCCGTTGAGATTGATCCGCTCGCCGGCTGCGACGACGACCGGGTTCGCGTAGAGGGTGATCTCGCCGACCTCACTGGTCGGCCCGTCAGTCGGGTCAAGGGGGACCGCGGACACCCGAGATCGGGGCGAGGACGGCTCTTCCTCGGTCTCCTCTGCGAGCGGCGTCTTCGAGTAGGCAGGCAGGTAGAGGCTCTCCGGCCGGCCAGGTCCTGCAGAGGACTCCCCGATTCCGACCAGGCTCGCCGCACCGACCGCCATCACGCCCACGACGACACCGATGATCACCGCTGAGGCGGCCACTGCCGCGAGCCCGATCATCACGGTGCGCTGCCAGTCGGGCTCCGAACTGTCGGGATTCGGGCTTTTCTGTGTCGGGCGGTCCTCCATGAGGACAAGGATGCCCGCTGACCGGGACGAACCCCACCGGGTTGCCCAGTGACCGAACACACGGTGCATCTCGGCCGCGATTTCTTTACCCTGTACGGCGGGGAGGGTGCCTTACATCGTCGAGAGCCATCTCGAAACATGATCGGAGCACCCGTGGGAATCATCGGTACCGCAGTCGCGGCCGGACTCGTTCTGTCCGTCGTCGCTCTACTGCCGGCTGCCCTGAAGCGCCTGAGCCCCCCGCGGCCGGCGCCCAAGCGCCGTGCTGAGGTGCCGAGCCTCGCCTCCCGAGTCGTCGTACCCACCACGGCAGCCGCCGGCACCGGAGCCGCCATCGTCCTCGTGACGGCAGGCGGCGCGAGCGCGCCCATGGCCCAGTCGCCGGTCTCCGCACCTTCGGAGAAGCAGGTGCAGCTCAGCGTCACCGCGCACGACACCACGGCGCAGTCCGCCCGGCAGCCTGTGGCCGCACGGCCCGCCGCGACCCTCACGCCCGCACCGCAGCTCCTGATCACGCCGCAGTCCTCCTCGGTCGACAGCCCGGCACCCACCGCCGCGGAGCCGACCGCCGCCGAGCCGACTGCCACGCCGAGCGCCCGCCCGGTCACCGAGAGCCCGGAGCCGACGCCCACCGCCCAGGATGAGCCGGGTCTCGTCGACGGCCTCCTCGGCAACGTCGGCGGTCTCGTCGGCGGACTGCTGGGGGGCTGAGCATGAGCTCGACCGTCTCGCGAGTCCTGCTCGGCTGTGTCCTCGCCTGCTGTGCAGGGGCCTTTGCGATCGCACTCGGCGCGTCCGGGGCGGTCGGTGCTGCAGTCACCGCCGTGGTCGTGACCGGCACGCTGCTCACCCTGGGCCGCTCCGCGTCCCACGCATCCCCACGCCCCTGGCACCCGGTGCAGGTCGTCACGCGCGCAGCCCTCTTCGCCGTCGCGGTCACCGCAGGTGCGGCTCTGGTCGCCTACACGCTGAACCAGCCCGCCGACGTGAACCCGCCGAGGGCATCGATCACTACGCCTGAACTCGACGTTCCACCCACGTCCGCTCCCGGCGCCACGCTGTCACCGCTCCCCGCCTCGCCGTCTCCGGAGGCCCCCCCGAGCACGGTGGAGCAAGCACTCAGCGAGGACGAGCCGACTCCGACTGAGACACCCACGCCGACTGAGACGCCGACGGCGAAGCCGGACAAGCCGAAGCCCACCCCGTCACCTGAGCCGACACCCGAGCCGGAGCCCACACCGACGCCGACTCCGACCCCGTCGCCCTCGCCGTCACCCACTCCGCCCGACGGGCTCTGTGGGCTACTGGGCGTGCTCTGTCCCTAGCGGCCCTTGCGGTCCCACGCCAGCTCTTCGACGAGCTCGCGGCTGCGCCACCCGTCCGGCGTACGCACGAGCCGGTGCAGGTAGTAGCCGCCCACGTCCATGTGCCACATGCTGCTGTCGGGCTGCGCGATCTGCATCGGGTTCATCAGGTAGACGCGGACCTGGGCGGTATCGCCGTCGATCCGGACCTCCTTCTGGGCGACGTAGTGCTGCATGTTCGAGAACATCGGCAGCGTCTGCGCCAGCCACTCCCGGACCTCGTCACGGCTGCCCTTGATGCCGCCGGTCGCGGTGTAGTCGATCGTCGCGTCCTCCGTGAACACGGTGTCGAACCGCGCCCAGTCGAGCGTGTCGACGGCCCGGGTGTACGACGTGATCAGGTCGTCGATCTCGATCCGGTCGGAGATGGTCTGCAGATCCAACATGCTCGGAGCCTAGCCCGAAACTGGAACACGTTCTAGTATGGCGGGATGAGATTCACGTACGCCGAGGCGATGACCGACTCCAAGTTCTACCTGCCGCTCGCCCAGGCGGCCGAGGCAGCGGGCTACGACTCCATCACCGTCGCGGACTCGTTGATCTACCCGCACGACTCCGACTCGACCTACCCCTACACCGAGGACGGCAACCGGGAGTTCCTCGAGGGCAAGGAGTTCATCGAGACGATGACCCTGTGCGCGGCCATGGGTGCCGTCACCTCGACGCTGCGCTTCACGCCGTTCGTGCTCAAGCTGCCGATCCGCCCGCCGGTGCTCGTCGCCAAGCAGGCCGCCTCGATCGCGTACCTCACCGACAACCGCCTCGGGCTCGGTGTCGGGCTGTCGCCGTGGAAGGAGGACTACGCGGTGATGGGGGTGCCCTGGGAGCGTCGCGGCAAGCGGCTCGACGAGTGCATCGACATCGTGCGAGGGCTCACCAACGGCGGCGAGTTCTCGTTCACGGGTGAGTTCTACGACATCCAGCCGATCACCCAGACGCCTGCTCCGACAAAGCCCATCCCGATCCTGGTCGGCGGGCACTCGGAGGCTGCCTTGCGTCGCGCCGCCATCCGTGGCGACGGCTGGATGCACGGCGGCGGCCCCAACGAGGACCTCAACGACCTGCTGCTGCAGCTGGACAAGATCCGCGAGCAGGAAGGCGTCGCCGACAAGCCCTTCGAGATCCACGTGATCTCGCTCGACGGCTTCAGCGTGGACGGCTGCAAGCGGCTCGAGGACAAGGGTGTGACCGATGTGATCGTCGGCTTCCGGCTGCCCTACATCAAGGGCCCGGACACCGAGCCGCTCGACAAGAAGATCGAGCACCTCGAGAAGTTCGCAGAGAAGATCATCACGAAGGTCAAGGGATGATCAAGCCGTTCACCGACGCTTGTCTCGAGGCCGAGGAGCTCATCCGCGGGGCGTCGTTCATCAAGACCGACCAGGACCTGGTCGATGGTCTCGACTACCTGGCCGGCTCGATCCGCGCCTCCCTGCAGCTTGCCTGGTCCTACGACAAGGAACGCCCCTTCTTCGTCAACAGCACCAACCAGTTCACGAAGATGGGGCTCGACAACCCCGACACCGTCTACTACCACGCGTATCTCCGACCTGGGGCGACGTACTGCGTGCGCGGTGTCCGCGGCACCACGGTCGACCTCTCGTTCCAGCTGCTCAACGGGGACTACACCCCTTCGTCGGCTCCGGACGGCGCTGTGGCGTTCGACGACCGTTCCCTGTGCATCGCGGACAACGGGTCCTTCGAGCTGCGGCTCGACGACCTGCCTGAAGGCGCGGCCATGCTCGCCGTACGCGAGGTGTACGACAACTGGTCTGCCCGGCGCGGCACCATCAGCATCGAGCGGACCGACACGATCGGGACGTCGCCGAGCGAGGGCCTTTCGGAGGAGGCCCTCGCGAAGCGGTACGCCGTCGCGGGCAAGATGCTGATCGGCCGGATCAAGACCTGGTTCGCGTTCCCGGAGTGGTTCTACCTGAACGAGCCGGTCAACACGATCACGGCACCGCGGCTGACGCCGGGCGGGCTGTCCTCGCAGTACTCCGCCGTCGGCCACTACGACGTCGCTGACGACGAGGCCATCGTGCTGACCGTGCCGCGCGGCGATGCGCCGTACCTCGGCTTCCAGCTCGGCACCCCTTGGTACACCTCGCTCGACTACATCCACCACCAGACGTCACTGAACGGGCACCAGGCTCAGGTCGACCCCGACGGCATGATCCGCATCGTCGTCTCCGAGCAGGACCCGGGCGTCACCAACTGGGTCGAGCGCCTCGGCCATGACCGCGGCTACCTGCAGTTCCGGTGGCAGCGCGTCGACGAGCCGGTGACCGAAGGCCCGACCATGCAGGTCGTTCCCGTGTCCGCCCTGCCGGATGTCCTGCCCCACCACTCCACCAACGTCATCACGCCCGACAAGTGGGCCGAGCGCATCGCGGCCCGCCAGCGCGGCGTCGCCGGAAGGTTGATCGGATGATCCTGCAGGACAAGGTCGTCGTCATCGCTGGGCTCGGCCCCGGCGTGGGACTGTCGGTCGCGCGACGCGCCTCTGAAGAGGGCGCCAAGCTCGTGCTCGCCGCCCGCACCGAGGAGAAGCTGACCGCCGCGGCCGAGTCGCTGGGCGGCGACGTGCTCACGGTGCGGACCGACGTGAACGACGACGCGGCGGTCGCGAACCTGCTCGCTTCATCGTTGGATCGGTTTGGTCGAGTCGACTCGTTGATCGTCAACGCCTTCCAGATGCCGCCGATGGACCCGCTGACCCGCGTGAGCCATCGCAAGGTCCGGGCCGCCATGGACACCAACGTGTTCGCGCCTTTGACGTTGACGACGGTCTTCGCCGACGCCCTCGACGCGACCAAGGGCAACGTGGTGATGCTGAGCTCGATGGTGATCCGGCACAGCCAGCCGGAGTACGCGGCGTACAAGCTGACGAAGGGTGCCATGCACCACCTCGCGTCGTCGCTTGCGACCGAGCTCGGCCCGCGCGGGATCCGCATCAACACCGTCGCTCCCGGCTGGATCTGGGAGGACGTCAACAAGATGTACTTCGAGTGGATGGCCAAGGAGCGCGGCGTCACGGCGCAGAACATCTACGACGAGATCGCCGGCCTGTCCGACCTCAAGCGGATCGCGGACCCGGACGAGATCGCGAACGCCGTACTCTTCCTCGCCTCCGACCTCTCGAGCGCCATCACCGGGACCTGCCTCGACGTCAACTGCGGCGAGTTCCACGGAGGCTGAGGGATGTCGCTGACTACGCGGGTGCGGGACTCTGTCGGCACCTATGACGACCTGCACGAGTCCGCCTCTCGCATGACAGGGCTGTCCGACTTCGGGGACCCGATCTACGAGGAGGGGCTGCGGCTGCTGCTCTCCGACTACGCCCAGCACGCGGGGCTGACCGGCGAGGGCAACTACATGCAGCGCACCTTCCTGCGTGGTGCGTTGGTCGGTCGGTTGCTGACGGTGAACGCACTGACCCGCTTTCCTTCGTTCGTAGTCGTCCCGGTGGAGCGGCCGATCTTCGTCACCGGAATCCCGCGGTCGGGAACGACGGCACTGCACCGGTTGCTCTGTGCCGACCCTCTGTCGCAGGGGCTCGAGCTCTGGCTGACGGAGTACCCACAGCCACGTCCCCCGCGCTCGACGTGGGACGCAGACCCGATCTTCGCCGGCATCTCCGCGGCGTACGCCGAGCAGCACGTCACCAACCCGGAGTACATGGGCATCCACTACATCGATGCCGCGTCCGTCGAAGAGTGCTGGCGGTTGCTGCGCCAGGCCGGGTTGTCCAACTCGTACGAGTCGCTGGCGCACGTGCCGACGTACACGAAATGGCTGCGTGACCAGGACTGGACGCCGGCGTACGAGGTGCACAAGCAGAACCTGCAGCTGATCGGCCTCAACGACGTCGACAAGCGCTGGGTGCTGAAGAACCCGTCGCACCTCTCCGCGCTCGACGCGATCATGAACGTCTACCCCGACGCGCTGATCGTGCAGACGCACCGCGACCCGGTCGGCTCCATCGCCTCCTCGTGCTCGCTGTCGCAGGAGACCGCTCGCGACTGGTCAACCGTCTTCCACGGCTCGCTGATCGGCCAGACCCAGCTGGACCTCTGGTCCTCGTCGGCCAACGCCTTCAAGGAAGCCCGGACGCGCTACAACCCTGCGCAGTTCATCGACATCGACTACCGAGACTTCGTCGGCAACCCGCACGGCACGGTCGAGTCGATCTACGAGACGTTCGACCTCGAGCTGACCCCCGCGCATCTCGCCGCGATCGACGTACTCGACAACGAGTCCAAGCACGGCAAGACCCAGGCGAAGCACACCTACTCACTCGCCGACTACGACCTGACTGAGGACGAGGTCCGTTCCGCGTTCCGCTGAAGGACCGCTGAGACGTCCCTTCGGGACGGAAAATGCGCTCGAGACGTCGTTCAGCAACGACGTCTCGGGGCCTGTGGGTGTTTTTTGGGGACGTCTCAGCGGTCCTGGGTGACCACGAGCGACGTGTCAGCGGTCCAACGGGTTCACGCGCAACAGCAGGTTGAAGCCACAGCGGCGTAGTTGGGCGAAGCGGCCGGCCGGGTTTGCCTTCGCCTCGGCGGTGATGTGGTTGATGAACGCGCGGGTGTCGCCGTCGCGCGGGTGGGCGGCGTGGACCTCGTCGAAG
Organism: Nocardioidaceae bacterium; assembly: GCA_035477015.1. Taxonomy (GTDB): domain Bacteria; phylum Actinomycetota; class Actinomycetes; order Propionibacteriales; family Nocardioidaceae; genus SSC3. The sequence goes on from DATILB010000266.1 coordinate 11,036, forward strand.
TACGACCGCGGGAGGTCGCCGCAGCGGAGGGCGGCCAGGTCGAGAGCGGCGCCGGCACTGACGTAGAACCCCGGGGCACCGTCGCGCTCGACGGTGAGGCCGGCCGTCGGGTGCACGCTGATCGCGTCGCCGACTTCAGCACCGAGGTCGGCCGACAGCTCGGCTGCGCGGGCGGCGGAACGCAGCACGAAGTCCTCACCTGCGACGACCGTGTCGACTCCGTAGTCGTGCAGGAGCGCGGCGACGTAGAACACCTCAGGGTCGACGGTGTTGGAGTCCAAGAGGGCGAGCGCGCTTCCGAAGGCCCAGGTGCGGTAGCCGTGCCGCTTCACCGAGGGGCTCTGCTCCTCGGCCGCCTCCTCAGCGAGGCGCGCCAGCTTGCTGTCCGGCGGGCGGAAGTCCGTGAACGCCAGACCCCTTGCACCCTCCGGAACCCGGCCGGTGGCGCGACGCACGCGAGTCGCGACGTAGTCGCCCTGCCCCTTCACGATCTGGCCGAGAAGGTGCCTCCGCTCTGCGCGACTGAGCTCGCCGCGGGTCCGCTCCGCCCAGGCCAGGCCGCCTAGGCGCTGCGGGTCAGCCACGCGCGCGCACCACGATGCTCGCGCCCTTCTTCGGCACGCTGGTGATGTTGCGGACCAGGGGTACCTCGTCACCCTCAGCCTGTACGTCGTACCGCGCGAGCAGCTCGCGGAGCACCGCGACGCCCTCCATCAGAGAGAACCCGGCGCCGATGCAACGTCGGACGCCACCACCGAACGGGATCCAGGTGTTGGGCGCGACCTTCTCGTCGAGGAAGCGGGTCGGCTTGAACTCGTCGGCGTCGGTGAAGTTCTCCTGGTGCGAAAGGATGATCGACGGCGCGACGCTGGCGCCTGCGGGAATCTCGATGCCGCCGACGGTGGCCGGCTTCATCAGTAGGCGCACGACCATCGGGATCACGGGATGCAGTCGCATGGACTCCTTGAGCACCGCCTCGAGGTAGGCGTCGTCACCCTCGTCAGCGGCACGTTGTGCGCGGGCGAGCTGTTCGGGCGACCGGCCGAGCTCCTGCAGGGTCCAGGCGAGTGCCGTCGCGGTGGTCTCGTGGCCCGCCAGCAGCAGCGTGACCAGCTGGTCGCGCAGCTCGGCGTCGTTGAGCGGCTCCTCCCCCTCGCTATCGCCGACGTGAAGCAGCTGCGAGAGGACGTCCGTCCGTGACGCGAGGTCGGTCGCGCGACGGCGATCCGCGATCTCGGCGTACAGGACCTTGTCGAGGGCCTCGCGGTTCGTGACGAACGTCTTCCACATGCCGATGCGCATCAGCCACGGGTAGCTGATGCCGATCAGGACGGCGGGGCTCACGTTCACCACCGTGCGCAGCAGTGGCCGCAGCTCGGCGGCCCGCTTCTCATCGGTCACGCCGAAGACGACGCGCATGATGACCTCGAGGGTCAGCGCGTTCATCCGTTCGAGCGAGCGGAACGACGTTCCCGTGTGCCAGGTGTCCAGCTCGGCACGGGCGAGTTCGGTGACGAGCCCCTCGTAGTCCTTCAGCGGTTTCGGGCTGAAGGCGGGCATCAGCAGCTTGCGAGCGCGCTTGTGCTGGGCCGAGTCGACCAGGAGCAGCGAGTGCTCGCCCATCATCGCGCCGAGGATCGCGTTGGCCTTGCCGGCGTAGAAGACCTCGGGGTCCCCGGCGAAGATCTCCTTGATGTGCTCGGGACGCGAGAACATCACGATCTGCCGGCCGCCAGGAATCAGCCGGATCGTGAAGACGTCGCCGTACTTCCGATGCAGCCAGGGCACGAACGCGTGCCGGAACCGCATGAACGCGAGGCTCTGCACCAGCGCCGGCCACGCCGGGCCGGGAGGCAGCCCGTCCTTCGGGATCGGCGGCCAGTCGGCGGCGTAGTGGGGCACGTGGTCTTGCGCGGTGGCACTCACGTGTCGAGTATCACGCAGTCGGATACCGTCGGCATCCGACTCAGGTAGGAGATCGGCGGGTGAGCGCGGCACCCTCGGCGAAGTACGCCGCCACGTCGCCGATCTCCAAGAGCGGTCGCGCGGACCCGAAGGGCGCGTTCCAGAAGGAGTCGGAGAACTTGCCCGGCTCCCAGGGGCCGACGTACGCGTACGGCACGTCCAAGTACGAGTCGCCGGGCGAGACGCCGTAGTTCACCTCGTCGACCGTGATCCCGATGTCGAAGTGCTCGGGCCACAGGACCCGGTGGGCATCGGGGGCGAAGGTAGCCAGCGCCTCATCACCTCTCCGGAACGCCTCGGCCAGTTCGGCGGCGGCCGTCTCGCCCACGGTCAGGGGGTGGTCGACGGTCAGGCCGCAACCTCCGGAGTAGATGTCGTCCAACGGCCTGGGCCGGATGCCGGCCTCGCGGGCGACTTCCGCGATGGTCCGGCCCGTCAGCCGCATAACGGCGCCGTCGAAGTGCAGAGACGTCCGTACGACGCGAACGTCGGGCGCTTCGACCGTGCCGAAGCCTCCCTTCGTGGCGCGCAGCTCGATGCTCTTGCTCTGCGCGAACTGGGGCCCCGCGAGCAGCAGCTCGGCCAGGGCGTGCAGGGAAAGCCTGGTTTCGCGTAGGTCGGCCATGTTCGTGAGGCTAGAGGACCGGGGTCTTCAAGGCACGCGGCGAATGATTACGCAGCGAGGAACAACCGCCTCGCCCCCTTCCCGCCGCACTCGACCAGGGCCACGCTGGCCCCATGAGCAACAGCGAGTGGCACCCGGTCAGCGGGACCGACGTACCGGCCGAGGGCCGAGTGACGACGACGGTCGTGGACGGACGTTCCGTGGCGCTGACCCGCTGCGGCGGCAAGCTCGGAGCCCTCGAGAACCGCTGCCCGCACCAGGGCGGACCGGTCGGCGAGGGGTCGATCGAGAACGGCTGGCTGCGGTGCCCCTGGCATGGCTACGACTACGACCCACTCACCGGGCAGCCACCCGAGGGGTTCAGTGACTCGGTCTCGGCGTACGACGTCGAGGAGCGGGACGGCGACATCTATGTCAGCCTGCCCCCGAAGGAAGCCGTCGGCAGGACGGTCTCCGACGTACTGGTCGAGACCCTCGTCGCTCACGGTGTGGATACCGTTTTCGGAATGGTCGGGCACTCCAACCTCGGCTTCGCGGACGCTCTGCGTCGGGCCGAGGAGCGCGGCGAGCTGCGATTCATCGGCATCCGGCACGAGGGTGCCGCCGCTTTCGCGGCCAGCGCCTACGGAAAGCTGACCGGCCGTCCAGCGGCCTGCTTCGCGATCGCTGGTCCGGGGTCGACCAACCTCCTCACCGGCCTGTACGACGCCAAGCTCGACCAGTCCCCGGTGATCGCGATCTCCGGGCAGGTGCCGTCGAAGGTGATCGGCCGCGGGGCGTTCCAGGACCTCGATCTGTCGGCGGTGTTCAGCGACGTGTCGGTGTCGACCACGACGATCCAGTCGGGCAGCGACCACGCCGAGCTGGCCGCCCTTGCGGTGAAGCACGCCCTCGACAAGCGCGGGGTGGCTCATCTGGTGCTGCCCGACGAGGTCCAGGAGGAGCCGTCGTCCGCCGAGGCGGCTACCCCCGAAGGACGCTTCACTACGCGACGGATCGGTGCCGACAACGACGCGATCTCAGCCGGGGCCGCTCTGCTTCGTGACGCCTTGCGGCCGGTCTTCGTCGTGGGCCATGGCGCCCGGCCTGGCACCTCCGAGCTGCTCGCCCTCGCGGAACGGCTCAACGCGCCCGTCCTCACGACCTTCAAGGCCAAGGGCCTCGTCCCCGACACGCATCCGCTGGGCGCCGGCGTCCTCGGACGCAGTGGTACGCCGGTCGCGAGCTGGCTGATGAACGAGTCCGACCTGCTTGTGGTGGTCGGGGCCTCGTTCTCGAACCACACCGGCATCGCGTCGTACAAGCCGATCATCCAGATCGACGACGAGCCGTCGTCCATCGGACGGTTCCATGCCGTGACGGTCCCGATCCTGGCGGACGCGGCGCTCGCGCTCGCGGCGCTCGACCGTGCGACGGGCGAGGCGAAGGCCTTGGACCAGCGGCCCGATGTCGCCGCCCGCTGGGCGCTGTGGCGTGCGGAGAAGGAGCGTCGCGTCGACGACGACCGCGGACGTGGGGTGTCGGCGGCAGCGGTCTTCAAGGCGCTGTCCGAGCACCTGCCTGCCGAAGCGGTCGTCGCCGTAGACGTGGGGAACCACGCCTACTCGTTGGGCCGGTACCTCGAGTCCAAGGGTCAGCCGGTGCTGATGTCGGGCTACCTCGGCTCGATCGGCTTCGGCTATCCGGCGGCGATGGGCGCGTGGGCGGCGTACCCGGATCGGCCGATCGTGGCCGTGACGGGCGACGGCGGCTTCGGGCAGTACGCGATGGAGCTCAACACCGCGGTGAAGTACGGCATCCCGGTCAAGCATGTGCTGCTCAACAACAACGCCCTCGGCAAGATCGAGAAGGAGCAGATCGCCGGCGACTTCCCCGTCTGGCACACCTCCCTGACGAACCCGGACTGGGCGGCGTACGCCGAGCTCTGTGGTGCGACGGGGATCAAGGTGACCCGTCGAGACGAGCTTGACGATGCGTTCCGCCGGCTCTTCGCGAGCGACGGCCCGACGCTGCTATGCGTCGAGCAGGATGCGGCGCTGTTGTAGTGCCCGAGATCGAGTTCATCAACTTGCTGGGTGTACTGGGCATCGCCCTCATCGCGCCGCTGGCACTCGGGTTCGCGCCACGGCTGCGCATCCCGGCGGTGGTGCTCGAGATCGTGCTCGGTTTCGTCGTCGGTCCGGCCGGGCTCGACTGGCTCGAGGTCGACCTGGCCGTACAGATCGTGGCACTGCTCGGCTTGGCGATGCTGCTGTTCCTCGCCGGCCTCGAGGTGGACGTGGAGCACCTCAAGGGCGGGCTGCTGCCGATCGCTGCCGCGGGCTACGCCGTCTCGTTGGCGCTGGGCTGGTTGATCGGGCTGGGGCTCGACGCGGCCGGCTGGGTTCGCGACCCGTTGCTGCTCGCGGTCGCCCTCTCGGCCACCTCGCTCGGACTCGTGGTGGCCGTCCTCAAGGACTCCGGGCTCCTCGCGACACCGGTAGCGCAGACAACCATCGCGGCGGCCTCCCTGGCCGACTTCGCTGCCGTGCTCCTGCTGTCGTTGCTCTTCTCCGCCGACGGGAAGGGCACCGGGTCACAGCTCGTGCTCTTCCTGCTGTTCGCGGGGATCGTCGCCGTCGTCGTGGTGGCCGTGTCAGCCACGGCGCACAGCCTGAGGCTCAGCCAGGTGGTGGTCAGCCTGCAGGACACCACCGCGGAGATCCGGGTGCGCGGCGCCGTACTCCTGATGGTGGCGTTCGTCGTCCTCGCCGAGGAGCTCGGCCTGGAGAGCATCCTGGGCGCGTTCCTGGCCGGGGCAGCCGTCGCTGCGCTCGACCGCAACTCCGCCTCACACCCGCACTTCCGGCTGAAGCTCGACGCGATCGGCTACGGCTTCCTGATCCCCGTCTTCTTCATCACCAGCGGGATGCGGCTCGACGTGTCCGGGCTGTTCGGGTCGGCCGAGGAGATGCTCAAGCTCCCGGTGTACGTCGCAGCGCTCCTCGTCGTCCGTGGTGTGCCGGCGCTGCTCTACCTCAAGCGCCTCGGGACCAACGGCAGCATCTCTGCGGGTCTGCTGCAGGCGACCAGCCTGCCGTTCATCGTGGCTGCGACCCAGATCGGCACCCTCACCGGGCGGATGTCCGAGGAGACCGCCACCGGCCTGGTGTGCGCCGGCCTGGTGTCCGTCCTGGTCTTCCCGGCACTCGCCATCTCGCTGCTTGGGTCTAAGGAAGCAGCCCGTCCCGCCGAGCGATAGCGGCTGCCTCGGTCCGGCTCCCGGCACCGAGCTTGCCCAGGATGTTGGAGACGTGGACGCTGACGGTCTTGGTGCTGATGAACAGCTGCTTGGCGATCTCGCCATTGGTCTTTCCCTGCGCCACCAGGGCGAGGATCTCGCTCTCGCGTGACGTCAGCGAGTCACTCTTCGCCGCCGCGGCACGCGGGCGAGCCGAGATCCCGTCGAGCTCGGCGAGGAGCGGCTTGGCGCCGAGCCGATCCGCAGCCTCCCGAGCGGCGACGAGCTGCGCATCGGCATCGGCCGTCCGCCCGACTGCCCTGAGGACGGCGGCCAGACGCGCACGGGAGCGAGCCAGCTCGAAGACGTGGCCCAGCTCCTCGAAGTTCGCCACGGCGGCCTGCCAAGCAGCTACGAGGGCGGCTTCGTCGGGGCTGTCCTGTCCGGCGAGCCAGCGCAACCGAAGGTGCTCGGCATGCACCCGCGCGACCCATGCCTCACCCTCGGGGCCGAACGGCCGCTTACGTGTCTTCACCCGCTGCCGCACAGCCTCGACGGCCGACAGCAGCTCCGGTAGCCGGTCGACCATCGTGGCCCGCTCGGCCTGCGATGCGGTCGAAGCGGCACTGGCCAGCTGGCCCAGCACAAGGGCGGTGGCGCGGATGCGGGCCTGGAAGAGCGGGTTCCAGATCTCCGTGAGCAGGGTGACCATGTCGTCGTAGATCGCGAGCATGTCCTGCACCCGACCCGCGTCGCCCAAGAGGTCGATGGCCGCCGTGCCGCTGTTGATCGCCAGCTGCCCCTCGCGCTCCCACGCCGGACGGAGCTGGTCGAGCAGCTTGAGGGCGTCCAGGTCTCCGCGCGCGGCGCCGACCATCATGACGACGCTGGACATCAGCGCCTCGGGATCGGCGGGCGGCGCCTCGCCGGCCACGTCGCTGAGCTTCAGCGCAAGGTCCCAGTCGCCACGGATGTACGCCGTGATGGCGGCCAGCAACCTGGCATCGAAGCCGTAGGGCGCCCAGGGGCGGCCAGCCGCTGTCGCTGCGCGGCAGGCCAGACCGTAGGCAGCCTGGGCCTCGTCGAGAGCAGCCCGCTCGAAGTGGAGCTGCCCGATCAGGAACTGGCCCCTCATCTCGGAGGCGGTGTCGCGGTCGCGGCGGGCGTTGTCGACCACCTGGTGCAAGGACTTCAGCCCCAGGTCGACCTGGCCGGCTCGGCTGTCGACACCGGCGAGCGTGGTGGTGGCCTCGGCGACGACGCGAGGCATGTCCAGGCGCTGGCCAAGGGAGAGCGCCTCCATGGCGTAGCGCGCAGCGGCCTCTTCGTATCCCTCGTCCACATTGGCGCGTGCATGCATGCTCAGCACCTTGGCGCGCAGCGGCGACGGCTTCTCGTCCAGAAGGCTCAGCGCCTCGGTGGTCGCGTCAAGCGATCCGCCCTTGGAGTCCACGAGGAGGGATGTGCTCGCCACGGCGAGCAGCAGCCGTGCCCGGTCGGCAGCAGGTGCATCCGTCGGCAGCTGGGCCAGGTGGTCCTTCGTCAGTGCGAGTGCCCTCGCCGGGTGGCCGGTCGCGATGATCGCGTCGACGGCCTTCGACACCAGCCCGACGACGTCGAGGTCAGCGTCCTCGGCACGATCTGCGTCCACCCGGCCGACCAGCTCGAGAGCGAGCTCGAAGTGCTGGGCAGCCTCGTCGGGACCGCCGACCGCCATGGCGTCCTCGCCGGCTCGGATGCTGGCCTTGATCGCGGTCGGGATGTCGTGTGCTGCGCGGGCGTGCCGGGCGAGCTCAGCTGCCGTGCCGTCGACGACCTTGCTCACCAGAGCACGGACGTACGACGCGTGCAGCCGGACCCTCTCGCCAGGGAGCAGGTCGTCGTACACCGCCTCGGCGAGCAGTGCGTGCCGGAAGGAGTACCCATCAGGCGCGACGTGGACCAGGACGTTGGAGTCGACAGCGCTCCGGAGCGCCCGCTCCATCTCGAGCTCGCTCAGGTCGACGACGCGGGACAGCAGGTCGTGCGAGACACGGCGGCCGGCGCACGCCGCCGCACGGACGATCGCCCGACCGGCGTCGTCGAGTCGGTCGAGGCGGATCAGGAGCAGGTCGGCGAGGTCGTCGGGGAGCGCGCGGCGAGGCATCTCCGAGGCGCCGAGGAGCTCCTCGGCGAAGAAGGCGTTGCCCTCGGCGCGATCGACGATGGTGGCCACGTCACGCTCGCGCATCGGGCCGGTGTGAAGGGACCGCACCAGGCGGCGTACGTCGGCGTCCGGCAACGGCCCCAACTGGAGGCGCTGCACGCCCGGCGCGCGTGCCCACTCCGCAGCAGTCGCTCGGAGCGGGTGGCGACGGTGCAGGTCGTCGGTGCGGTAGGACGCCACCAGCCCGACCGGCCCGCGGAAGGGCCGGGCGAAGAGGAAGCTCAGCAGGTCGCGGGTCGACTGGTCGGCCCAATGCACGTCCTCGATGACCACCAGGACGGGAGTTTCCGCAGCGAGCGCCTCGATCATGCCGTGGACGGCCTCGAACAGGTCGGCCCGGTCGAGGTCATCGGCCTTCCCCGCTCCGGACAGCATCCGCCGCCCGGGCGCCAACACCCGGATCGCCGGGTGCGCCTCGGCCAGCCCGCTGATCGTCTCCGGGTCGGACGAGGCCAGCCGTCCCACCAGCTCGCTGAAGGGGAGGTACGGCAGAGCGCTGTCGCCGAAGTCGAGGCAGTGGCCGACCATCGTCCGCCAGCCCGCCTGCTCGGCCGTCGACAGCAGCTCGGTCAGCAGCCGGGTCTTGCCCACGCCGGCGTCGCCGGCCAGCAACACGGCGCGCGCGGGGTTGGATCCGTTGACGCCGACCCAGTCGCAGAGGCTCGCCAGCTCCTGGGCACGACCCTGCAGCGGGTTGATCGTCGTACGGTCCGGAGCCACGGTCCCCATCATTGCGTCAGGGACCGACAACTCCGAAACGGTTAACGCCACGACTGGGGATCAGATCTGGATCGCGGGCTTGCGGCGCTGGGCCGGCAGCTTGAGCGGTTTGCGGCGTGGCACGCGGAACTTCGTGCGGCGTGCCTGGACGAGACCGGCGAGGCGCTCGCGCTGGTCGCGGACGTAGAGGTCGAGAGTGGGTTCGTAGCTGGTGAACATGGGGTGCTCCTCTTTTGGTGGTGTCACCACACTGACCGTCTGAGGTAGCAGGATTCATCGGAAGAACGCCCTATTTGCGCCTAGGGGTGCCTTAGACCGGCTTGCCGGCCACGAACACCTGCCGCACCAGCGGCACCCCCGGCCGGTAGGCGAGGTGCACGTACGACGGTGCCTCCAGCACCACCAGGTCGGCCGGGGTGCCGAGCCCGAGGTGGCCCACGTCGTCCCGCCCCAGCGCCCTCGCACCACCCATGGTGGCTGCGGCCAGCGCCTCGGCCGGGGAGAGTCGCATCTCCCGCACGGCCAGGGCGATGCAGAACGGCATCGAGCTCGTGTACGACGACCCGGGGTTGCAGTCGGTGGCGAGCGCGATGTTGCACCCGGCGTCGATGAGGGTCCGCGCCGGCGGGTAGGGCGAGCGTGTCGAGAACTCCACGCCCGGGAGGAGCGTCGCCACGCAGCCTGTGTCGGCCAGGACTCGGATGTCGGCATCCTCGAGGTAGGTGCAGTGGTCCACGGCCTGTAGCCCGAGCTCCGCGGCGAGCTGGACACCGGGTCCGGGGCCGAGCTGGTTGGCGTGCAGCCGGCCGCCGAGCTGCTTGCTCCGGCCAGCGGCGATGACCGTCCGAGCCTGGTCGGCGTCGAAGGCGCCCTTCTCGCAGAAGACGTCGATCCACTTCGCGTGAGGAGCGCAGGCGTCGAGCATTGGGCCGGTGACGAGCTCGACGTACGCGTCCGGATCGTCGGCGTACTCCATCGGTACGACGTGCGCGCCGAGGTAGGTCGTCTCCTTCGTGTACTGCCGCGCGATCGCCAGGCTGCGCGCCTCGTCGTGCACCGAGAGGCCGTAGCCGCTCTTCACCTCGACGGTGGTGCTGCCCTGCCGGCGCATCTCGTCGAGGAGGCGGACGAGGTTCGCCTCCAGCTCCTCGTCGGTGGCCTTCCTGGTGGCTTCGACGGTGGTGCGGATGCCGCCGGCCAGATACGGCTTCCCGGTCATCCGCGACTCGAACTCAGCAGCGCGGTCGCCGGCGAACATCAGGTGAGCATGCGAGTCGACGAAGCCGGGGATCACGGCACGGCCGCCGACGTCGTACGCCGCGTCCGCCTCGGGCACCCAGCGCTTGGGGCCGGCCCAGACGACGGCACCGCCCTCGATGATGAGGGCAGCGTTCTCGATGATCCCGAGCCCGGGTCCCTGGCTGGGGTCGTTCGTGACCAGCTCACCGATGTTGGTGAGGACGAGGCTCGTCAAGACGACGCTCCTTCCCACAGCCGCCGGATCACCCGGTCGAGGTCTGCCCCGATCTTGCCCGCGTCGAGCTCGCGGCGTACGCCGTTCGTCATCACCGACACGACGTCGGCCGCGCCCGCGGCGAAGACCGCGGTGTAGGCGTCCGCGCCTGTTCCAGCTGTCCTGGGCGATGCCGTGTCGATCGTGACCAGGTCAGCTCTCGTCCCGACGGCGATCCGTCCGGCGTCGAACCCCAGCGACGTATGCCCGTTGACGGTCGCCGCGCGCAGCAGTTCGTCGGCAGCCCAGTGCCCCCGCTGCTGCGTCGCCAGGCGCTCGTCGAGCTCGACCGCACGCATCTCCTCGAAGAGGTCGATGACGGCGTGACTGTCGCTTCCGAGCGTGAGTGGAGAGCCCGCAGTGTGCAGCGCGCGCGACGGCCCGACGCCGTCACCGAGATCCCGTTCCGTCGTCGGGCAGAAGCAGGAGTACGACGCTGACTCGCCGATCAGCCTGATGTCACCGGGCGTCAGATGCGTGGCGTGTACGACGCTCGTCCGCTCACTCAGTACGCCGGCCTCTGCGAGCAGCTGGGTCGGCGTAACGCCGTACGCGGCCAGGCACTCGCCGTTCTCCGCGAGCTGTTCGGAGAGGTGCACGTGCAGTGGGCCTTGCCGTTGCGCAACGACTGCCAGCGCATCGCGCGGGACCGCTCGTACCGAGTGGATCGCGCTGGCGAAGCCTGTGCCCTCCACGCGCGCAGCCCATGCCTCCGCCGAACCGTCGCTGAACCGTCGTTGGACCCCCTCGGGCTCACGACCGATCCCGGCCGCGAGGTAGCAGGTGTCGAACAGCGTGATCGCGATCCCGACCTCGGCAGCTGCGGCGATGAGGACGCGGCCCATCACGTTCGGGTCGTCGTACGGCGTGCCGTCCGGGCCGTGGTGCAGGTAGTGGAACTCGCCGACGCTCGTGATGCCGGATGCGAGCATCTCGCGGTAGACCCCGACCGCGAGGTCGAAGTAGCTGTCGGGGTCCAGCCGACCGGCGAGGGCGTACATCTGCTCCCGCCAGGTCCAGAAGGTCCCGCGCTCCCGCTGCGTTCTTCCTCGGAGCGCCCGATGGAAGGCATGGCTGTGACAGTTGGCGAGCCCCGGAATCGTCAACCCTGCAAGGCGATCCGCGCCATCGGGGGTGCCGGTTGAAACTGCGGTGAAGACGCCGTCCTCGATCTCGACCCGCACGCCATCAGCGATGCCGGAGGGCAGCCACGCGCGCTCCAGCCAGTAGGCAGTCATGGCAACCGGCCGATGGTTGAGCCGGGACGTGAGCCGCTAGGCGAACGACCGTGTCGAAACCCCTGGTGAGCGAGCCGGCGAACCCGAGCACCCTCAGGTCGCCGTGGCTGAGTCAGTCCGCAGGTGCAGCTGGTCTCGACACGCTTGCTCGCTTCGCTCCCGACGCGGCTCGACCGGCGGGTGGTCGTCATCCGGTCAGCTCCTGCAACGCATCCGCAAGCGCCTCGACGCCCGCCAGGCAGTCGGCCATCTCCGCGTGCTCGTCGGGCGAGTGCGAGACACCCGTCGGGTTGCGGACGAAGAGCATCGCCGTCGGGATCCCTGCCTGAGCAAGGACTCCCGCGTCATGGCCCGCGGCTGTCGGGATCACCGGGCGCCCCTGCGCGATCCGGGTAGTGAGGTCGACGTCGAACGCCACCTCCCCAGAGACGGACTCGGCCGTCACCTGGACCGTCGTGCCGTCCCGCCCTGCTCGCTCCGCGGCCTGCCTTTCGATGACCTCGAGCAACGTCGCTAGCTCCGCGTCCGACGCCGCTCGCGCGTCGAGCCAAGCCGTCACCTGGGACGGGACGGCGTTCGTGCCATTCGGTCGTACGTCGACGCGGCCGAACGTCGCGCGTTGGCCACCGAGCCGGGCCTGCTTGTTCGCGGCGAGAGCAGTCATCGCGTAGGTCAGCATCGGGTCACGACGATCCTCCATCCGCGTCGTACCCGCGTGGTTCGCCTCGCCACTGAAGTCGAAGCGGTAGCGCCCGTGCGGCCAGATCGCGCTCGCCGCACCCACCGCCTCATCACGGTCCACGAGGTCCCTGCCCTGCTCGACGTGCAGCTCCACGAAGCAGCCGACGCCAGCGAGCAGGTCGGTTCCCGGCGCGTCGGTCACGTCGCCGAGGCGCACGCCGTCACGGTCGGTCAGATCCCTGGCGGTCTCCCAGCTCGTCGCACCAGTCGCGAGCCGGGATCCGAGACAGGCCAGCCCGAAGCGTGAGCCCTCCTCCTCGAGGAAGACCCCGATGCCCAGTGGTCGGGTCGGTGTGAAGCCTCGGTCCCTCAACACGTCGATGGCAGCGAGCGCCGAAGCCACGCCCAGCGGGCCGTCGTACGCGCCGCCGTCGAGGACGGAGTCGAGGTGCGAGCCGGTGAGCACTGCGTCAGGCCCAGAGCCCCAGAAGGCGATCGTGTTGCCGAACGCATCGGACTCGACCCGCAGGTCCCGACGCGCGCACTCCTCGAGGAACCACGCGTGGCACTCGCGCTCGGCCGACGCGAAAGGCTGGCGGAAGTAGCCACCGCTCGATGCCTTCCCGACAGGAGCGAGGTCACGCCACAGCTGCTCAAACGTCATGCTTGGCCCCATGGAGTTCCAGGAGGTCGTCCGCCGCCGCCGGATGGTGCGCCACTACGACCCGTCCCCGCTCGACCCCGGCCAGCTCGACCGGATCCTCGACAACGCAGTGCACGCGCCGAGCGCGGGCTTCAGCCAGGGCTGGGCGTTCCTCGTGCTGGACACCCGCGATGACGTCGAGCGCTTCTGGGCCGCGACCTCCCCGGACCCGGAGGCCGACAACCGGTGGCTGCGCGGCATGCAGAGCGCGCCCTGCATCGTCGTACCGCTCGCGAACAAGGATGCCTACCTCGACCGGTACGCCGAGCCCGACAAGGGCTGGACCGACCGCGACGAGGGCCGCTGGCCGATCCCGTACTGGTACACCGACACCGCAATGGCCGCTCTGCTGATGCTCCTGACCGCGACCGACGAAGGGCTCGGCGCCTGCTTCTTCGGGGTGCCCGACCACGACGGGCTGAGGGCGGAGTTCGGCGTCCCGCACGAGTACACGCCGATCGGCGCGATCACACTGGGCCGGCGTACAGCGGACGCGGGTTCTCCGGGATCCCGCGGGCGCGGGCGACGTACGGACGTCGTACATCGCGGCGGGTGGTGACACTCCCTCAGTCCATCGGTCCGACGGGCTCGGGTCAACGAAGCCGCGCGCTCGGTTGTCTCGAATCCGAGACCGCGCCTAGGGCCGCTGAGCAGCCGCCGCAGTCTGGTCCCGTGTGACCTGCCGGACGATCAGCACCCACATCACGGCCGCGAGGATGCCGGCACCCGCCGCGACGACCTCCCAGGAAGCGAGGTCCGCTGTGCCGTACTCGAGCGGGAGGCTCACCCGGCCCGCGACCCAGCAGAAGAGCAGGACCGTCCACCAGTAGGCCGGGACCCCGGTCCGTCGGTCGCTCGGCTTCGTGGCTGCGCGGATGTCGCGCACGATCTGATACGGGAACCACAGGTTGACGAACGGGCAGATCCAGCCACCCCAGACCCATCCACGCGACCTTGCATGCCGCGCCTCGGGTCGTAACGCCTCGGCGTTCTCCCGCGCCTGCCACAGCCACAGGCAGCAGATCGGGTAGGCGAGCACCTGCAGCACTCCGGTGAGCACCAGGATCGAGACGTATCCAATCTCTCCGGCCCGGTCGTCACTGGCCGCACCGACGACGGCGAACAACGACGACGCAACGAAGCTCGCGGCCACCGCAGCCACGACGAGCTGTGCAGCCCGTGCGAGGACCGGCGCCGGGTAGTAGGTGCGGTCGGCTGGGACCGGCGGGGTCCACACCGTCGCTGCGTGCGAGGTCCAGCTCGCCCCGTCCCAGTAGCGGAGCTGCGAGGGGTTGCCCGGGTCCGGGTACCAGTTCGCCGGTGCTTCCATGTCTCCCCCTTTGGGGAGAAGGGTGCCAGACCACGGAGCCAGACGCCGGGAGATCAGCTCTCCCGCATCGGGATCCTCACGTCCTTGGCCTCGGCGACCGCCGCCGCCTCGTCGTACCCGGCGTCGACGTGGCGGATCACTCCCATCCCGGGGTCGTTGGTGAGGACGCGCTCGATCTTCTGCGCAGCCAGGTCGGTTCCGTCAGCGACGCAGACCTGCCCGGCGTGGATCGAACGGCCCATCCCGACGCCCCCACCGTGGTGGATGCTCACCCAGCTCGCCCCGGACGCGGTGTTGACCAGCGCGTTGAGCAGCGCCCAGTCGGCGATCGCGTCGGAGCCGTCGAGCATCGCCTCGGTCTCGCGGTATGGCGACGCGACCGAGCCGCAGTCGAGGTGGTCGCGGCCGATCACGATCGGGGCCTTCAGCTCACCTGACGCCACCATCTCGTTGAACTTCAGGCCGGCAAGGTGGCGCTCGCCGTACCCGAGCCAGCAGATGCGCGCCGGCAGCCCCTGGAAGTGCACGCGCTCCTGCGCCATCCGGATCCACTTGTGCAGCCGCTCGTTGTCCGGGAACAGCGACAGAATCGCCTCGTCGGTCTTGCGGATGTCTTCCGGATCGCCGGAGAGCGCCGCCCAGCGGAACGGCCCCTTGCCCTCGCAGAACAGCGGTCGGATGTACGCCGGCACGAAGCCTGGGAAGTCGAACGAGCGACCGTAGCCGGCCTTCCGTGCCTCGTCGCGGATCGAGTTGCCGTAGTCGAAGACCTCGGCGCCCTTGTCCTGGAAGCCGACCATCGCCTCGACGTGGCGGGCCATTGACTCGCGAGCACGATCAGTGAGCCCGGCCGGGTCCTTCGCGCGCTCCTTCTCCCAGTCCTCGAAGGCGACGCCTACGGGGAGGTACCAGAGCGGGTCGTGCGCACTGGTCTGGTCCGTGACGATGTCGATCGGGGCGTCAGAGGCGAGGAGGGCGGGCAGCAGCTCAGCCGCATTGCCCAGAACCCCAATGGACAAAGGCCTTCTTGCGTCCCGCGCCTCGATCGCTAGCGCGACTGCGTCCTCCAGTGACGAAGCCTGTACGTCGAGGTAACGGTGCTCGATGCGTCGCTCGATGCGCGTCTGGTCGCACTCGATGCAGATCGCGACCCCGTCGTTCATGGTGACCGCGAGAGGCTGGGCGCCCCCCATGCCACCCAGCCCCGCG
>DATILB010000267.1:0-6596 GCA_035477015.1 Nocardioidaceae bacterium
CCCTGGTGGCCTCTCTGGGGATCACCGGGGTGGCCACCGTCGGTGACGGCGCTTCGGCATCGCCCGGTTCGCCGTACGTGATCGGCCCGGACATCCTGGTGAGCGGTCCCTCGACGCTGACCGCGTGCCCGTTCGGAGCCACGCCGGACTTCGCGGCGGGGTACGACGACGCCGAGGTCGAGCCGCAGGTCGCGGTCAACCCGACCGACCCGGACGAGATCCTCGGCGTATCGCAGCAGGACCGCTGGCCAGACGGAGGTGCACGAGGCTTGTCTTCGTGGCTGTCGTCCGACGGCGGCGCTAGCTGGGCGAAGACGCCTGACGTTCCCTGGAGCGGGTGCCAAGGTGGGCCGGTTCGCTTCGGCCGCGTGACGGATCCCTGGGCGTCGTACGACGCGGGCGGCAACCTCTACTTCATCGGGCAGCCGATCGATTCCGCTGCCCTTGGGATCTCGGCCATCTCGGTCGCGACGTGGGACGGGTCGTCATGGAGCGACCCGACCATCCTCATCGAGGACGAGGGTTCACGCGGTGTGAGCAACGACAAGGTCTCGATCACAGGCGACCCGACGCGTGCGGGTTACGCCTATGCCACGTGGCTCCGGTTCAGCGTCCCGAATGACGCGCGGCAGAACCCGACTGCGGACCTCCATTCTTTTGCCTACCGTGGCTACCCCATGCTCTCCCGCACCACGGATGGAGGGGAGACGTGGTCAGCGCCGGAGCCGATGCGCAAGTCCAACAGCTACTTCCAGGGCAACCAGATCGCAGTCGGACCGGATGGCACGCTGTACAGCGTGGCTGCCAACCTGTTCACGGGCGCCGGGTTCAACGCCAATGGTGTGTACATGAGCGTGAGCCGATCCACGGACGCGGGCCGCACGTGGTCCTCGCCCGTCAAGGTCGGGCCGATCCGCACCACACAGCTGTTCGTGCCGGACGACGGCTTCCCGATCCGTGCCGGTGACTACATCCCTGACATCGCGGTGGACATGCAGACCGGCGCGATCTACGTCGTGTGGGCCGACGGCCTCGGAACGCCCCTCAACAAGATCGTGATGGCCAAGTCGACGGACCGCGGCCGGCACTGGATCGGCCCTGTGGCCGTGTCCGCTGGTGGACCGACGTCACAGGCTTACAACCACGCGGTCGACGTGACCGACAACGGGACCGTGGTGCTCACCTACTTCGACGATCGGAACAACGACCCCAGCGACGGGATCGCAACCACCGACATCTGGTTGCGGCACTCGCACGACGGCGCCGCGACGTGGCAGCCGGAACAGCACCTGCACGGTCCGTTCGACCACTACACGGCACCGATCTCGTACTTCGCTCCCCGTGACCCGCGCGGTCTGTTCCTCGGCGACTACATGGGGCTGGAGACCATCTCCGGCGACGACGTGATCGCGTTCTTCACCTCCACACTCAGCGACGGAGCCGACGTCCACGCAGTCAGGCTGGAGCACCCGTAGAACTCCCGCTTCTCAGCGGGGCAGCCTGTCGCCGCGTCGGTCGATCAAGGCCGGCGCGGCCGTCAGCCGCCATGCCTCGAAGGTCAGCTCGGCGAGCTCGTCACGCTCGACCCCTTCGAGCTTGACCACCACCCAGCCGAAGGGTCCCGAGGTGAACTGGATCTCGAACACGTCCGGGCGCTCAGCCACCAGGGCGAGCTGCTCGGCGATCGTCTGCTTGAGCCCGACCGTGCGCGTGGGTTCCCAGAGGTAGCCGAACGTCTGGCCCGTGACGGCCACCCGCCACCAACGGCCGGTGTCGACGCGGGTGACCTCGGGAAGCTGGTCGGCCAGGTCGAAGAAGTCGCTGATGGTGCAACCGGTCACCCTTGCTGGCGCTCCTGGATCTTCTGCTGGATCGTCTCCGCGATGGCCGGGTGCTCGGCCTCCAGCCGACGGAACTCGAAAGCAGTCATCGAGATCACCGTCAACGAAGCTGAGGTCGCAGAGACCGTCGCGGTGCGGGGGGTCTGCTCGACGATCGCGATCTCCCCGAACCAGTCGCCCGGTCCCATCTTGCGCAGCCGATGACCGTCGGCCACAGCTTGGGCTTCGCCGGACTCGATCACGAAGAACGCGACAGCGAGGCCACCCTCGGTGAAAACCGGATGACCCTGCGGGATGTTCCGCACCTCGCAGAAGGGCGCGAACTCCTCGGCCTGCTCGCGGGTCAGCGAGGCGAACAGCGGCTGGGCCAGGATCCGGTCTGCATCAAGGCCGCGAGAGTGCGCGGGCGGGACAGTGGTCATGAAGTGGATCGTAGCGATCCCGGGTCGACCCGAGTCTGACGATGTGCGAACGGCACCAAGATCGGACGTCTCCGGTCAGGCCGTCGTGCGAGAGTGGCGCCATGAGCACGTCGATGCGGTTCGACGAGGGCATGACCCGCAGACTTGTCGAGTTGTACACGACGCCTGATGTCGTGGCCCAACGCGAGGTGACGCTCGAGATCCTGGACCCGCAGCCGGGAGAGCGCGTGCTCGACATCGGCTCGGGTCCAGGCCTGTTGGCTGCAGCGATCGCCGGCCGCGTCGGCGAGTCCGGCGCCGTTCACGGCATCGATCTCAGCGAGCCGATGATCGCGCACGCCGCGCACCTTGAGACGGGACCGGGCACCGCGCCGATGACTTTCGCCCTCGGCGACGCCACCAAACTCGACTTCCCCGATCAGAACTTTGAGGCGGTGGTCTCGACACAGGTGTTCGAGTATGTGCCGGACATCGTGACCGCCCTGGCCGAGGTCCACCGGGTGCTCGCCCCGGGTGGGCGGGTGCTGATCCTGGATACGGACTGGGACTCCGTCGTCTGGCACACGAGCGATCGCGAGCGCCACGCCCGGGTGATGAGCGCGTGGGAGGAGCATCTCGCCGATCCATGGCTGCCGAGGACGCTCGCGCGGCGACTCGAGTCCGCCGGACTGAGAGTCGATCGCCAGGAGGTCCTCGTGCTTCTCAACCCGGTGCTGGACCCACGCACCTACAGCGCGGGCGGGATGCAGCTCATCGCGAGCTTCGTGCCGGGCCACCGCGGCGTCACCAAGGAGGAAGCGGCCGCGTGGCTGGCCGACCTCCGAGATCTGGGGACACGCGGGGAGTACTTCTTCTCGGTCAACCGCTACCTATTCCTCGCCCGCCGAAGCGCCTGACATGACGGACTACACATCGATCCACTGGGAGCGAGCCGCCCTGTTGATCATCGACACCCAGACCGACTTTGTAGACGGCGCTATGCCGATCCCAGGAACCGCCGAGCTCCTCGGGAACATGGCCGCTGTCGCCGATGCCTTTCGTGACGCTGGTCGCCCGATAGTCCACGTCATCCGCTACTACGAGCCTTTCGGCAGCGACGTGGACACCCTGCGTCGAGCCGCAGTGGAAGCTGGCGCTCAGATCGCAGCGCCCGACTCAACCGGCGCCGACATCCCGGCCCTGCTCACCCAAGGGCAGCCGGTCACCCTGGACGCCTCGCGTCTCCTCACCGGCGAGCAACAAGAGATCTCGCCGAGCGAGGTCGTCATCTACAAGCCGAGGTGGAGCGCCTTCCACCGAACGCGCCTGGAGGAGTGGCTTAAGCAGAACGACGTGGACACCGTCGTCGTAGCCGGGTGCAACCTCCCGAACTGTCCGAGGGCGACGTTATTCGACGCCTCCCAGCGAGACTTCCGGACCGGGCTCGTCACCGATGCCGTATCTCAGGCGACGGACGAACGCGTTGCCGACCTCACCCTGATCGGAGTCAACCTGCTGACGGTGACCGACGTCTGCGCCGCCTTGGGTGGTGCCGCGGACTAGTCGACGTCGGCGGACACCCGCCCACCCGACAGGGCGGCATACCCGGGCCCGCGGTCGAAGAACGCCACCTCACCTCGCTCGTCCGTCAGGCGAGCTCGCAACGAAGCAGTTGCCTCCTCGTCGTAGCCCTCGTCCAGCAGCACCACGCCGTAGTCGTCGTACGCAGCCTTCGGTGAGACCTTCTCCCACAGCACGTCGCGCACCACCAGCGACGGGTCGCGCACGAGCGGGTCGCCCCAGCCGCCGCCGCCGGTCGTTCGGATGCGGATCACCTCGCCGGCCTTCACAGGCTCGGCGTCGGCAAGTGCGTCGACCACTCGCTCGTTAGGTCCGCCCGCGTCGATCGTCACCTGGAAGGGTCGGCCGGCCTTGCCGCCGCGCACGCCCCAGCAAGCGAGGATCGACCGGTCGGCGATCGACATGAAGTGTGCGTCCTTGAGCATCCGGATGTGCTTCTCGTAGCCGAGCCCACCGCGGTGCTCCCCCGCCCCACCCGAGTCGATCGCGAGGCCGAGCTTCTCCACCACGAAGGGGAAGCGAGCCTCGGTGAACTCCGAGGGGAGGTTCCGAGAGTCGGGTACGACGTGGATGGTGTCCTCGCCGTCGGCGTAAGGCCGCCCACCTGAGCCGCCACCGAGCACCTCGCGCATCAGGTAGGGCCGACCTGCCAGGTCCTCGCCGTACACGCCGGTGTAGCGGATCGTCTCCTGGTCGGCGGGCATCCTGCCATCGACCGCCTTCGCGAGCACGCCGGCGAGCACACCGAGCAACCGCAGGATCACGAAGGTGCGGGCGTTCGTGGGCGCAGGGAACACCGGCGTGAGCAAGGTGCCGGGTTCAGGGAAGCGCATCTCGATGAGCGGCACGATGCCCTCGTTGACGTCGAGCTCGGCCATCCGCTCAGGAGTGTCTGCGAGGTTGCGAAGGATGGGTGCCAGCCACTTCTTCAGGAAGACACCGTCGCTGTAGTCACCGCAGTGGTTGATCGGCCCCTTCGCCTGCGGCGACGTCCCGTCGAAGTCGAGGATCAGCCGCTCGCCCTCTGGGTCGTCCGCGGCGGTCCGGGTCAAGGTGATGCGCTGCGCGTGCAGCCGAGGCTCGTCGACCCCGTCGTGCTCGGCGTAGTCCTCCCAGACCCAGGTGCCGACCGGGATCTTGGACAGGATCTCGCGTCGGTACGTCGTGGTGGTGCGGCTGATGATCGCGTCGAAGCACGCCTCGACGGTGTCGCGGCCGTAGCGGTCGAAGAGCTCCTCGAGCCGGCGCGCACCCATCAGGCAGGCCGAGCACTCGGCGTCGAGGTCGGCGGCGAGCGACTCCGGCATCCGGGAGTTGCGGGTCATGATCGCGAGGGCCGACCGGTTCGGGACGCCCTGGTCCCACAGCTTGATCGGGGGAACCATCAGGCCCTCCTCGAACACCGTCGTCGCCGTGGACGGCATCGATCCTGGCACCGACCCGCCGATGTCGTCGTGGTGCCCGAAGGCCTGCACGAACGCCACCACCGCACCCGCGTGGAAGACCGGGACGGTCACGCAGAGATCGGGCAGGTGCCCGATGCCTCCCTCCGACCGGTAGACGTCGTTGTGAAAGAAGACGTCACCCGGCTTCATCGACTCGATCGGAAAGTCACGGGCGATGGGATGCACGAGCGCGCTGTAGGAACGCCCGGTGAGCTTGCGGAGCAGCCGGTCGTGGATGCCGGCGCGGAAGTCGTGGGCGTCGCGGATCATCGGGCTGCGCGACGTACGCGCGATCGCCGTCTCCACCTCCTGCTCGACGCTGGCCAGCGAGCCCTGCACGATCTCGACGAGAACCGGGTCGGCCGAGGCGCCGGCATCCGACGTCAGGTGGCTGAAGGGGAACTGCGTGGGTACCCGCCTGCTCATGGCACCCGCCTCACGATGAGGTTCGCGTAGGCGTCGACGTGCGCCACGAACCCGGGGTGCAACGGCACGGTAGACCCGAACTCCTCGATGATCGCGGGCCCCTTGATCACGTTGCCCGGGGCGAGTTCCTCGCGCCAGTAGACGGGCGTCTCGCGGTACCCCGTGGCGGCGTCGAAGCAGACGGACCGGCGACCTGTGGGACTCGGAGAGTTTCCCGTCGCCGGCCGAGGCACGATCTTGGGGCGTTGGATCGGCCCGATCCCCGACACCCGCAGGTTGACCCACTCGACCTGCTGGGTGTCGTCGCCGGCGAAGTCGTAGCCGTAGAGCGCCTTGTGCTCGGCATGAAAGGCGTCCGCCACCGTCGACAAAGCGGCATCGGTGATCCGGCCGTCAGGCACCGGGACGCGTACCTCGAAGGCCTGGCCGAAGTAGCGCAGGTCAGCGGTGCGGAGGTATAGGTGCTCCTCCCGCGCGAAGCCCTCCTTCGACAGGGCCTCCCCCGCCTTCTTCGAGAGCTTGTCGAAGCCGCTGGTGACCAGCACCGGGTCGAGCGTCTCGTGGAGGGCGACACTGGTCTGCACGTAGTCGTTCTTCACGTCGACCGTGAGCAGCCCGAACGCCGACACGTTGCCCGGCTCCGGCGGCACGAGTACGGCGGGCAGGTCGAGGATGTCGACGAGCCGGCAGAGCAGCAGGCTGCCGGATCCGCCGAACGTGGTGAGGGTGAAGTCGCGTACGTCGAGCCCACGCTTCACGGTGATCTGGCGCAACGCGTTGGCCTGGTTCCAGGCGGAGATCTCGAGCAGGCCGACCGCAGCCTCCGCCACCGAGAGCCCGAGCTGCTTCGCGAGCTCCTCGACGCCGTCCCACGCCCGACCGGTGTCGAGCGGGATCTCACC
>DATILB010000268.1:0-2910 GCA_035477015.1 Nocardioidaceae bacterium
TCCCGACGCGAACGGAGCCTGGGACGAGGAGCTCTTGCGCTTCTTCGTCGCCTTCCACCGGCTCTACCTCGAGCACCCCGCCCTCGCGCAGGTCATGTCGCAGCGACCGCTCGAGGGCCCGACCGCGATGGCTCGTGGCGAGCTGCTGCTCGCGCTGCTGGAGCGTGCCGGGGTGTCGGACGAGGACGCGGTGGGCGCTCTGGTGTCCCTAGTCGGCTACACGATCGGCATGAGCCTGTACCGACTCTCACGGAACGCGCCGGGCCGGTTCGCGGGACTCGCGCCCGAGGCCGCGCCGACGGCGTACCGACTTCGCGGTCGGATCGCAGCGAGCGCAGAGCACGAGGACCTCTTCGTCGACGGGCTCCGCAGGCTGATCGACAGCTACTGCCGTCGTACTGTCGAAGCATGAGCGTCCCCGCGAGCGAAACCGCCGGCTCTCGAGTCGCGACCGCCGGACAAGTGATCGGCGCCTTCGTTTTCCTGCTGTACGCCGTCGAGCTCCTCGACCAGATCCTCGGCGAACGCCTCGACGGAGGGGGGATCCAGCCCCGGGAGTCTGACGGGCTCGACGGCATCCTCTGGGCGCCGTTGCTGCACGGTGGCTGGTGGCACCTGATCGGCAACACCCTTCCCTTGCTGGTGCTCGGGTTCATGATCCTGCTGTCCGGCGTGAGTCGCTGGGTCAGCGTGACTGCGATCGTGTGGCTGGTCGGTGGCCTCGGCACCTGGCTCACCGGTGGTGAGTTCACGATCCACCTCGGAGCCTCAGGGCTGGTCTTCGGGTGGTTGACCTACCTCCTGCTACGCGGCCTGTTCTCGAGGCGGCCGGGCCAGATCGCGGTCGGCGTCGTCGTGCTCCTGGCGTACGGCGGCGCGTTGTGGGGCGTGCTCCCCAACCAGCCGGGCATCTCGTGGCAGGGTCACCTGTTCGGCGCGATCGGGGGCACCCTGGCCGCGTGGTGGCTCGGCGCCCGCGACCGTCAGGCCGTTCCTCAGTAGTCGAGGCCGCCGCGCTCCACGAGCTGCGCAGCGATGACGTTCTTCTGGATCTCGTTGGTGCCCTCGCCGACGATCATCAGCGGCGCGTCTCGGAAGTACCGCTCCACGTCGTACTCAGTGGAGTAGCCGTAACCACCATGGATGCGTACGGCGTTGAGGGCGATCTCCATCGCGACCTCGGAGGCGAAGTACTTCGCCATGCCGGCCTCCATGTCGCAGCGGCCGCCGGCTTCGTACTTCTCCGCAGCGTGCAGCACGAGCTGACGGGCCGCAGTGAGCTTGGTCGCCATCTCGGCGAGGTAGTGGCCGATCGACTGGTGCTTCCAGATCGGCTTCCCGAACGACTCGCGCGACTGGGCGTAGGAGAGCGCGTCGTCGAAGGCGGCCTGCGCAACACCGAGGGCGCGGGATGCGACCTGGATGCGCCCGGTCTCGAGGCCCTTCATCATCTGCGCGAAGCCCTTGCCCTCGACGCCACCGAGGACGGAGTCGAGCGGTGCGACGTACCCGTCGAAGGAGAGCTCGCAGGACTCGACGCCCTTGTAGCCGAGCTTGGGCAAGTCGCGGGAGACCGTGAGGCCAGGGCCGTGCTCGACGAGCAGGATGCTGATGCCCTTGTGCTTGGGACTTGCGCTGGGATCGGTCTTGCAGAGCAGCGCGATGAGCTGTGAACGGCGGGCGTTGGAGATCCAGGTCTTCGAGCCGCTGACGACGTACCCGCCCTCCCCCTTCTTGGCCACGGTCCCCATCGCCTGCAGGTCGGACCCGCCGCCGGGCTCGGTGAGCGCCATGGTCGCGCGGATCTCGCCGGTGGCCATCTTGGGGAGGTACTTGTCCTTCTGCTCCTGCGTGCCGAACTCGAGGATCAGCTTGGAGACGACGGTGTGCCCGCCCATCGCGCCGGCGAGGCTCATCCAGCCGCGCGCGAGCTCGGTAGTGACGCCGACGTAGCAGGGCATCGAGACCGGAGCCTGGCCCCACGGCTCGGGGATGGCGAGCCCGTAGATGCCGAGCTCCTTCATCTGCTCGATCCACTTGTCCGGGTACTCGTTGGCGTGCTCGAGCTCCTGAACCGTCGGTCGGACCTCGCGGTCCACCCAGTCACGGACGGTGCGGACGACCCACTGCTCTTCCTCGCTCAGCATGTGTACAATTCTAACATAGATTAAAGGAGTCGATCTTGTGATCCAGCCCTCGCCGCGAAGCGTGCTGTGTGTGCCCGGCTCGTCCGAGCGCATGCTCCACAAGGCATTCTCGTCTCCAGTGTCGGACACGGTGGACCAGGTTGTCATCGACCTGGAGGATGCGGTCGCACCGGCCGACAAGTCGTCCGCTCGCGCGCTCGCCGTTTCCTTCCTCCGCTCGCACTCGGCCGCGGTCCGCGTCAACGGCGTGGGTACGCCGTGGGTGGACGACGACCTCGCCGCCGTGGGGTCACTGGCCACGAGCATCGTGCTGCCGAAGGTCGAGGCCGCCGCCGATGTGGAGTACGTCGGAGCACCCGTCCAGGCACTCATCGAGTCCGCGTACGGGTTGCTCAACCTCGAGGACATCTGCCACGCCCGAGGGCTCGTGGGACTGATCATCGGGTACGCCGACCTGGGCGCCTCCTTGCATCGGCGTTCCCCCGCCCCGTCCCAGTGGGTGCCGGCGCAGGAGCGAGTGCTGTGGGCCGCTCGGGCACGGGGCATCGCAGCGATCGACGGGCCGCACCTCGGCGTGCACGTGGACTCGGTTTTCGAGGCCGCGGTGCAGCACGCGGCGGCCGCCGGCTTCGACGGCAAGTGGGTCATCCACCCCGCGCAGCTCGACACGGTCAACGACGCCTTCTCCGCCACTGCCGACGAGATCGAGTGGGCGCAGCGCGTGCTCACCGCGCTCGGTGACGCGGGCGCCGGCGCCGTACAG
>DATILB010000269.1:0-10638 GCA_035477015.1 Nocardioidaceae bacterium
GCCGCTGATGCGGCAGGAGGGCCTGGTAGGTCGCGTTGATCGAAGTGCGAGTCGTCCCGTCGGTCAGGGCGATGTCGGTGACCTGCTGCGCGCACACGAGGATGAAGAAGACGAGGGTCGCGGGCGCGGAGACCGAGCCGACGACGCTGGTGGCGATGAGAAGGCACAGAACGGCGGCAGGGTTCGCCAGCAGGCCGACCCCGATCCCGAACCTGGTCAGGATCCAGCCGGCGAAGGCCACGACGAACAGCACGCTGGCGACGTTGATGACCGCGCCGAACACTCCGAGGAACTGAGCCAGGTCGGTGGGGTCCGGGTAGCGAGCAGCGGCTCGCTCCCACACGATGAAGTCGAGGAGCTGGGTCACGGCAGCGGACAGCACCTGGTAGCCGAAGATCATCACGAACAACGGGTGCCTGAGCAGGGCGCGCCGCTCCCCCCGCGAGGTCGCTGATGCGGCGATCGGAGCCGGCTCCGGGGCGACTCGGAGCTCTGCGGGAAAGCGCCGCCCGGTCGTGACCACCAGCCCGACCATTGCCGCCGCCGCCACAAGGTCGAGCACGAGCAACTGCCGAGGACCACCGAGCGGGCTGACGAGGAGGGCGGCAGCGAATCCACCCACGGCGAAGCCGACCGAGAAGCCAGAGGCGACCCGTGGGAAGTGCGCCTTCATCTGGCGGACGTCCAGCAGGCGGCCGGCCTGCGCCCCCACCAGGGCGAAGCCGATCGGGATGGATAGGGGGAACAACACGAGCAAGGCGTAGGTGACCCACACCCCGTCGAAGGAGACCAGGACGCCCCAGGCGGCTGTCACGACGGCGAGGTAGACCCACGACGCGGCAGCCGCCAGCGCCGCCAGGGAGAGTCTCCGCTGTGCCCGCGACAATCCAACCGAGACAGCGACTCCCGCGACCGCGACCGCGATGTACACGTAGGCGAGCGCGGCGGCGCCGTACCGATCCAGGAAGAGCGAGCTGGCCGGAACGACGAGAAAGGCCATCATCAAACCGAGCGCCACGGTCTGGCCAGCGAGCAGGAAGAGGCGCGCCTTCACGACGAGGTCGGTCGTTCGTGCGTCTCACGAAGTCGACGCACCAGCTCCTTGATGACGCCCGCCGCGATCTCCGGTCGGCTCCGGACGGCCTCGTCGAACGCGGATTTCCGAAGCCGGAAGGCTCGGACCGGTGTCGCCGCGGTGATGGTGGCGGACCGGGACTTCGGGTCCAGCACCTCCATCTCCCCGACCGTCGAGCCCGCGCCCATGCGCAGCCGCCGGTCCGCGCGGACGACCTCGACCTCGCCCTCGACGAGGACGAAGAGCCAGTCCTCGACCGCCCCCTCCTCGATCAGCACCTCGCCGACCGCGAACTCGGCTTCCTCGAGTGACTCGGCGATACCAGCGAGCACGCGACCGGGCGTGTGCGCGAAGAGTTCGACGTGGCGGAGCAGGGCGACCCGCTCCACGGTCAGGAGCATGCTTCGACACTAGCCCTGAATGGGGCGGGCGTCAGGCAGCGAGCGGGCCGAACGGTACGCCGAGCTCGGCGAGCTTCGCCTCTCCCCCGTCGATGGCCGTCAGGATCCAGGCGCCATTCGGAGTGAGTGTGAAGGTGTGCTCGAAGTGTGCTGCCAGGGACCCGTCTGCGGTCGAGACGGTCCACTCGTCGTCGAGCACCTTGCTGGCCTGGTCGCCCACCACCACCATCGGCTCGACTGCCAGCGCGAGGCCCTGGACCAGCTTCGGTCCCCGACCTGGACGGCCGTAGTTCGGGACGTTCGGCGGCTGGTGCATGGCCGAGCCGATGCCGTGGCCGACATAGTCCTCGAGTACGCCGTAGCCACCCTGGCTGCGCACGTAGCTCTCGATCGCATGGGAGATGTCGGTGACGCGACCGCCGAGCCGGGCGGCGGCGAAGCCCCGCCACATGCCCTCCTCGGTAACGCGCATCAGGTCACGGGCCTCGGCGGGCACCTCGCCGATGGCAATCGTGATCGCTGCATCGCCGTGCCAGCCGTCGACGATGGCGCCGCAGTCGATCGAGATGATGTCCCCGTCCGCCAGGACGCGGTCGCCCGGGATGCCGTGCACGATCTCGTCGTTGACGGAGGCGCAGATGCTCCCGGGGAACGGCGGGTAGCCGTAGCCCTTGAACGACGGCGTGGCGCCGGACGAGCGGATGTTGTCCTCCGCCACGGCGTCCAGGTCGGCTGTGGTCATCCCGGCCTTCGCCGTACGACGGAGCAGGTCGAGCGTCTCGCCCACGACCAGGCCGGCCGCACGCATCTTGATGATCTGCTCCGGGGTCTTGATCTCGATCCCGCGGTCCCGAAACGACACAGTCAGTTCTCTTCGGCCGAAGCGACCTTGCTGTCGATGGCCTTGAAGACCTTGTGCGTGACGAGGTCGATCTCGCCCATGCCGTCGACCTCGACGAGCAGCCCGCGCTCGCGGTAGACCGCGATCAGTGGTGCGGTCTGCTCTGCGTAGACCTCCTGGCGGCGCCGGATGACGTCCTCGGTGTCGTCAGCGCGACCTTCGAGGTGGGCGCGCTGCAGGAGTCGCTTGACGAGCTCGTCCTGGTTGGCGGTGAGGCACACGACGGCATCGAGACGCACGTCGTAGTCCGTGAGCATCTTGTCGAGCTCGTCGACCTGCTGAAGGGTCCGCGGGTAGCCGTCGAGCAGGAAGCCCGGCTTGCAGTCCTCGAGGCCGAGGCGGTCCTTGACCATCGCGTTGGTGACCTCGTCGGGGACGTACTCCCCGGCCTCCATGTAGCGCTTGGCCTCGAGACCCAGCGGGGTGTTGGCGGATACGTTGGCGCTGAAGATGTCGCCGGTCGAGATCGCCGGGATGCCGTAGTGGGTGCCGATCACCTTGGCCTGAGTGCCTTTGCCGGCCCCAGGGGGCCCCATGAGGATCAGTCTCAACGCAGGAATCCTTCGTAGTTGCGCTGCTGGAGCTGGCTCTCGATCTGCTTCACCGTGTCCAGCGCGACACCGACCATGATCAGGATGGAGGTACCGCCGAAGGGGAAGTTCTGGCTTGCGCCGACGAGACCGATCGCGATCAGCGGGATGATCGAGATCAGACCGAGGTACATGGAGCCTGGCAGCGTGATGCGGGCTAGGACGTAGTTGAGGTACTCCTCCGTCGGCTTGCCCGCCCGGATCCCGGGTATGAAGCCGCCGTACTTCTTCATGTTGTCGGCCACCTCTTGCGGGTTGAAGGTGATGGCCACGTAGAAGTACGTGAAGAAGATGACCAGCAAGAAGAACGTCGCCATGTAGAGCGGGTCGTCACCGGTCACGAAGTGCGCGGCGATGAACCGCGAGATCGGGTTGTTGCCGTCGTTGTCGAACTGCGCGGCCATGGCCGGCAGGTACAACAGGCTGGAGGCGAAGATGACCGGGATGATGCCGGCCTGGTTCACCTTGAGCGGGATGTACGTCGATGAGCCGCCGAACATCTTGCGGCCGACCATCCTCCGGGCGTACTGAACCGGGATGCGCCGCTGTCCCTGCTCCATGAAGATGACGGCCGAGACGAGCGCCAGGCCCACCGCAATGAGGATGGAGAAGACCCACCAGCCCTTGTTCTGCTGGGTGGCCCACAGCTGGGCCGGGAAGGTCGCGACGACCTGCGTGAAGATCAGGATCGACATGCCGTTGCCGATTCCGCGCTCCGTGATGAGCTCGCCGAGCCACATGATCACGGCGGTACCGGCGGTCATGGTCAGGACGAGGATGATCATCGTCCAGGCTTTGTCGTTGTCGTAGAGAAGGTCCAGCTCGCAGTTCTGCAGCAGGCTGTGGTTCCGCGCGAGCGCAGCGATGCCGGTGCCCTGGAGCACTGCGAGGGCCAGCGTCAGGTAGCGGGTGTACTGGGTGATCTTCGTCTGGCCGGCCTGGCCCTCCTTCTTGAGGGCGTCCAGGCGGGGAATCACGACGACCAGCAGCTGCAGGATGATGCTCGCGGTGATGTAGGGCATGATGCCCAGCGCGAAGACGGTCAGCTGGAGCAGTGCGCCACCGGAGAACAGGTTGATCAGGCCGTAGATGCCTTCGTTGGAGGTCCTGTCGAAGCACTCCTGCACGTTGGCCACGTTGACCCCGGGCGACGGAATCTGCGATCCGGCCCTGAAGATCACGATGATCAGCAGGACGAACAGCAGCTTCTTACGCAGGTCCGGCGTACGGAACGCGTTGGCGAAAGCGCCTAGCACCTGATCCTCATTTCATCCACGACGGAGTCGGCCCGAGAGCCGCGGAAAGCCTAACAGGGGTCCACAGACGGTCAGACCGCCTACGGACCCCTGCGTCAGAGTGTGCTCAGATCTCGGTAGTAGAACCACCGGCGGCCGCGATTTTCTCCTTGGCCGCGCCGGAGAACGCGTGTGCGCTCACCTGGACGGCCACGGAGATGTCGCCCGTGCCCAGGACCTTCACCGGGCGCCCGGAGCGCACTGCGCCCCTGGCTGCGAGGTCCTCGACACCGATGGCGCCGCCATCGGGGAACAGCTCGTTGATGCGGTCCAGGTTGACGACCTGGAACTCCACCTTGAACGGGTTCTTGAAGCCCTTGAGCTTCGGGAGCCGCATGTGGAGGGGCATCTGGCCACCCTCGAAACGGGCCGGAACCTGGTAACGAGCCTTGGTGCCCTTGGTACCGCGACCCGCGGTCTTACCCTTGGAGCCCTCACCACGACCCACACGGGTCTTGGCGGTCTTGGCGCCCGGGGCGGGCCTCAGGTGATGAACCTTGAGTGCCATGTCAGTCGACCTCCTCGACGACGACGAGGTGACGCACGGTGTGGACCATCCCGCGGATCTCGGGCTTGTCCTCCTTGACCACGACGTCACCGATGCGCTTCAAGCCGAGCGAGCGCAACGTGTCGCGCTGGTTCTGCTTGCAGCCGATCTTGGACTTGGTCTGCTGGACCTTGAGGCGAGCCATTACTGGACCACCTCGGCACGGGCCTTCAGCAGTGCGGCAGGGGCGACGTGCTCGACCGGGAGCCCACGGCGAGCCGCAACGGCCTCCGGGGACTCGAGCGCCCTCAGCGCCGCCACCGTCGCGTGGACGATGTTGATCTGGTTCGACGAGCCGAGCGACTTGCTCAGCACGTCGTGGATGCCCGCGCACTCCAGGACGGCGCGCACCGGACCACCGGCGATGACACCGGTACCGGGGGCGGCCGGACGAAGCAGCACGACACCGGCTGCCTTCTCGCCCTGGACCGGGTGCGGGATCGTGCCCTGGATACGGGGGACCTTGAAGAAGGCCTTCTTCGCCTCCTCGACGCCCTTGGCGATCGCGGCCGGCACCTCCTTGGCCTTGCCGTAGCCCACACCGACCATGCCGTCGCCGTCACCGACGATCACGAGGGCGGTGAAGCTGAAGCGACGGCCACCCTTCACGACCTTGGCGACACGGTTGATCGCGACGACGCGCTCGATGTACGCGGTCTTCTCTGCAGCCTGGCCGCCACGACGATCGTCGCGATTGCCGCGCCGCTCGCCGCCGGCGCGCTGGCCGCGCTGGGGTCCGCTCATTCGAACTACCTTCTCTCTCTTCTCGTCTTCGCGATCAGAACGCGAGGCCGCCCTCGCGGGCGCCATCGGCAAGGGCCGCTACGCGACCGTGGTACTTGTTGCCGGCGCGGTCGAAGACCACGCCCTCGATCCCGGCAGCCTTGGCACGCTCGGCCACAAGCTCCCCGACCTTCTTGGCCTTGGCGGACTTGTCGCCACCCAGACCCCGCACGTCGGTCTCCATGGTGCTGGCCGAGGCGAGCGTCTTGCCCACCAGGTCGTCCACCAACTGAGCCGAGATGTGCTTGGTCGAGCGCGTGACGACGAGGCGCGGACGCTCCGCCGTACCGCTGATCTTCTTGCGACCACGGACCTGGCGGCGCAGGCGCGACGCGGTCTTGGCGGACGTGTGCTTGGCGGTCTTGAGTGAGATAGCCATCGTCACTTACCAGCCTTTCCGACCTTGCGGCGGACCTGCTCGCCCGCGTAGCGGATGCCCTTGCCCTTGTACGGCTCGGGCTTGCGCAGCTTGCGGATGTTGGCAGCGACCTCGCCGACCATCTGCTTGTCGATCCCCTGGACGCCGAGCTTCGTCGGGCTCTCCACCGTGAAGGTGATGCCCTCCGGAGCGTCGAAGGTGATGTTGTGGGAGTAACCGAGCTGGAACTCCAGCTGGGTCGGGCCCTTGGACAGGACGCGGTAACCCACGCCCACGATCTCGAGCTTCTTCTCGTAGCCCTCGGTCACGCCGGTCACCATGTTGGCGATCAGCGTGCGGGTCAGGCCGTGCAGTGAGCGGCTCTGGCGCTCGTCGTCGGGACGAACCACGAGCAGTGCGCCCTCATCGTCGCGACCGATCGTGATCGGCGCAGCGATGTTGTGGCTCAAGGTGCCCTTGGGGCCCTTCACCGTGACGAGGCTCGCCTCGACATTCACGTCGACACCGGACGGGACCGGGATCGGGAGCTTGCCAATACGCGACATGTTCTTGCTCTCCTCTCGCGTCCGTCGTTACCAGACGTAGGCGAGGACTTCCCCACCTACGCCCTTCTTGTTGGCCTGGCGGTCAGTGAGCAGGCCCTGGCTCGTCGAGATGATCGCGACGCCGAGGCCGCCGAGCACCTTCGGAAGCGAGGTCGACTTGGCGTACACGCGCAGTCCGGGCTTGCTGATCCGGCGGACGCCGGCCAGCGAACGCTCACGGTTCTGGCCGTACTTCAAGGTGAGCGTCAGCGTGCGGCCGACAGCCCCCTCAGCAGGCTCTTCCATCTTCCACGAGGTGATGTAGCCCTCCTGCTGCAGGATCTCGGCAACGCCGGCCTTCAGCTTGGAGTACGGCATTGTCACCGCATCGTGGTACGCCTGGTTGGCGTTGCGCAGACGCGTCAGCATGTCTGCGATCGGGTCAGTCATCGTCATAGTGAAGGTTCTTTCTCGTCGTGGTTTCGCTTCCTCGCAAGGAGGCGACCTTCAACGGGTAGATGTGTTACCAGGAGGACTTGGTGACGCCGGGCAGCTCGCCGCGGTGGGCCATCTCCCGGAGGCAGATGCGGCACAGGCCGAACTTGCGGTAGACGGACTTCGGCCGGCCGCAGCGCTGGCAGCGGGTGTAACCGCGGACAGCGAACTTCGGCTTCTTGGCGGCCTTGACCTTCAGCGCAGTCTTCGCCATGTCAGTTCTCCTTGAACGGGAAGCCGAGCTGCTTGAGCAGCGCGCGACCCTCGTCGTCGTTCGTAGCCGTGGTCACGACCGTGATGTCCATGCCTCGCGAGCGGTCGACCTTGTCCTGGTCGATCTCGTGGAACATGACCTGCTCGGTCAGACCGAAGGTGTAGTTGCCCCGGCCGTCGAACTGACGGTCGGACAGACCGCGGAAGTCACGGATACGCGGCAGCGCCAGCGTGAGCAGGCGGTCCATGAACTCCCACATGCGGTCGCCGCGCAGCGTGACGTGCGCGCCGATCGGCATGCCCTCACGCAGCTTGAACTGCGCGATGGACTTGCGGGCCTTGGTGACCTGCGGCTTCTGGCCGGTGATCGCGGTGAGGTCCTTGACCGCACCCTCGATCAGCTTCGAGTCCTTGGCCGCCTCGCCGACGCCCATGTTGACGACGACCTTGGTCAGGCCGGGCACCATCATGACGTTGGGGTAGCCGAACTGCTCGTTCAGTGCCGGCAGGATCTCCTGGCGGTACCGCACCTTGAGCCGCGGCATCTCGTGCGCTGTGTCGTGCGTGGTGTTGGCGCTCATCAGATCTCCTCACCCGTCTTACGGGCGATGCGGACGCTGCGCTCCGCCTTGTACGTCGAACCGTCGGCGCGACGCTTCTCAACCTCGACGCGCTTGAAACCGATCCGGGTGGTGCCCTTGCCGGAGACGAGCATGACGTTCGAGACGTGGATCGCGGCCTCCTGGGTGACGATGCCGCCCGTGGTGCCTGCGCGGCCACCCTGGTTGATCACCTTGGTGTGCCGCTTGACGCGGTTGACACCCTCGACGATCACGCGGTCCTCGTCGCGGAGGACGGCGATGACCTTGCCCTCGGCGCCCTTGTCCTTGCCAGCGATCACCTTGACGGTGTCGCCCTTCTTGATGCTTGCACTCTTCGGCATGGTCAGAGCACCTCCGGCGCCAGCGAGATGATCTTCATGAACTTCTTCTCGCGAAGCTCCCGGCCCACGGGGCCGAAGATGCGGGTGCCTCGCGGCTCCCCGTCGTTCTTGAGGATCACTGCTGCGTTCTCGTCGAAGCGGATGTATGAACCGTCGGCACGGCGGCGCTCCTTCACGGTGCGCACGATCACGGCCTTGACGACATCGCCCTTCTTGACGTTGCCGCCGGGGATTGCGTCCTTCACCGTGGCGACGATGACGTCACCGATGCCGGCGTAGCGACGACCCGAGCCACCGAGAACACGGATGCAAAGGATCTCCTTCGCACCGGTGTTGTCGGCGACCTTAAGTCGCGACTCCTGCTGAATCACTGTCTTCTCCTGGTCTCACTGCGTCCGATGGGCCGAGCACGTCGCTTCGCGCCGCGCTGCCGGCCTTTTCAGTCCGGTTTGAGCTCTGTCTTGCTACTTGGCCTTCTCGAGGACTTCGACGACACGCCAGCGCTTGGTGGCCGACAGCGGACGGGTTTCCATGATCAGGACCCGGTCGCCGATGCCGCACTGGTTCTGCTCGTCGTGCGCCTTCAGCTTGCTGGTGCGGCGCAGGACCTTGCCGTAAAGCGCGTGCTTGACGCGATCCTCGACGGTGACCACGACGGTCTTGTCCATCTTGTCGCTCACCACGAGGCCCTCACGGACCTTGCGTGCGCTCCTGGACTCGTTGCTGGTCTCAGTCACTGCAGTTCCCTCGCTCATGCGTCACCGTCCTTCGTGGCGCCCGGGTCCTGGCGGATCCCGAGCTCGCGCTCACGCACCACGGTGTAGATGCGGGCGATCTCTCGCTTGACCGTCCGGAGACGGCCGTGGCTCTCCAGCTGGCCGGTGGCCGACTGGAAGCGAAGGTTGAAGAGCTCTTCCTTCGCCTCGCGGAGCTTGGTCTCCAGGTCGACGTTGGTCAGCTCGTCGAGCTCGTGGGCCTTGGTCGTGCTGGCCATCAGAAATCACCTGCTTCACGGACGACGAAACGCGTCTTCATCGGGAGCTTGTGCTGCGCGCGGCGCATGGCCTCGCGAGCAACGTCCTCCGGCACACCGGAGAGCTCGAACATGACCCGGCCCGGCTTCACGTTGGCGATCCACCACTCCGGTGAACCCTTACCGGAGCCCATGCGGGTCTCGGCAGGCTTCTTGGTCAGCGGACGGTCCGGGTAGATGTTGATCCAGACCTTTCCGCCACGCTTGATGTGGCGGGTCATCGCGATACGAGCGGCTTCGATCTGCCGGTTCGTCACGTAGTGGTGCTCGACCGCCTGGATGCCGAAGTCGCCGAAAGCGAGCTTCGTGCCACCCTTGGCAGCGCCCCTGCGGTTGGGGTGGTGCTGCTTGCGGTGCTTGACCCTGCGGGGCATCAACATGAGGTCAGCCCTCCGTTACTGGGGTCTCGGGAGCCGCAGCGACCTCGGCCGGGGCCTCGGTCGTCGGGGCAGCAGCCGTCGTTGCATCGGGAGCGCGGTCCGAGCGAGCCGGACGGTCACCACGGGTGCCACGCGTCGGACGGTCGCCGCCACGGCCACCATCGCGGCTCGGGCGACCACGGCCCGGCGCACCGGCGCGTGCGGCGGCCTGCGCCTCACGCTCGGCGCGGGTGCCCGCGACCTCGCCCTTGTAGATCCAGACCTTCACGCCGATGCGGCCGAACGTGGTCTTGGCCTCGTAGAAGCCGTAGTCGATGTCGGCACGGAGCGTGTGCAGGGGGACGCGGCCCTCGCGGTAGAACTCCGAGCGCGACATCTCGGCACCGCCGAGACGGCCCGAGCACTGGATCCGGATGCCCTTGGCGCCACTGCGCATGGAGGTCTGCATCGCCTTGCGCATGGCCCGACGGAAGGCGACACGGCCCGACAGCTGCTCGGCGACGCCCTGCGCCACCAGCTGAGCGTCGATCTCGGGGTTCTTGACCTCGAGGATGTTCAGCTGGACCTGCTTGCCGGTGAGCTTCTCGAGCTCGCCACGGATGCGGTCGGCCTCGGCGCCACGGCGACCGATGACGATGCCCGGGCGCGCCGTGTGGATGTCCACGCGGACGCGGTCACGGGTGCGCTCGATCTCCACCTTCGAGATGCCGGCGCGCTCCATGCCCTTGCTGAGCAGCTTGCGGATCGCGACGTCCTCGCCGACGTAGGCCTTGTAGAGCTTGTCGGCGTACCAACGGCTCTTGTGGTCGGTCGAGATGCCGAGCCGGAAACCGTTCGGGTTGATTTTCTGGCCCATTACTTCTTGCCAGCCTTCCGGTCAGTGGTCGACTCTGCGGGCTGCACGACCAGCGTGATGTGGCTCGTGCGCTTGTTGATGCGCGAAGCACGACCCTGCGCGCGGGCACGCCAGCGCTTCATCGTCGGGCCCTCGTCCACCATCGCCTTCGACACGACCAGGGTCGCGCGCTGCAGACCCTCGGTGGTCTCGGCGTTCGCGATGGCGCTCTCGAGGACCTTGT
>DATILB010000270.1:0-6309 GCA_035477015.1 Nocardioidaceae bacterium
AAAGGGACGGATGACCCTGCCCGGCGCCGTCGCAGCGTGACGTGTCGGCGCTCTACGGCGTCGCGGAACGACGTGTCAGCGGTCCCTAGCCGCTGAACTCGTCGAGCGCTTTCTTCGCCTCGATCAGCCAGGACTCGCGCGCCTCGATCGCTGCGGCGTGCTCGTTGGCCTTCTTGTCGTTGCCCGCAGCCACGGCCTTCTCGTGCTTCGACCGGAGGTCCGACAGGGACGTCTCGAGCTGGGCGACGGTGTCGGCCGCCCGAGCGAGAGCCTCGGGGTTGGAACGGCGCCAGGCGTCGTCCTCGACTCCACGGATGGCCTGCTCGACCTTGCGGATCCGACCCTCGAGGTCCTTCATCCGTTCGCGCGGGACCTTGCCTGCCGCGTCCCAACGCTCGGCGATCTCGCGGAAGGCGGCCTTGGCCGCGCCGAGGTCCTTGATCGGGAGGAGGGCTTCCGCCTGAACCAGGATCTCTTCCTTCTTCGTGGCGTTGTCCGCGAACTCGGCGTCCTGCGCAGCCGCCGCAGCGTCACGCGCTCCGAAGAACGTGTCCTGCGCGCCGCGGAAACGCTTCCAAAGAGCGTCGTCGACGCCCTTAGGTGCCGGGCCGGCGGACTTCCACTGCTGCATGAGCTGTCGGTACGTCGATGAGGTGCCGCCCCAGTCGGTGGAGGAGGCGAGGGCCTCCGCCTCCTTGACCAGGCCCTCCTTGATCACGCGTGCGCCGTCGCGCTTCTCGTTGAGTTCGGCGAAGTGAGCTTTCCGGCGCCTGGTGTACGTCGTGCGTGCGGTGGAGAACCGGCGCCAGAGCGTGTCGTCGAGCGCCTTGTCGAGCCGGGGGAGCGTCTTCCACTCCTCGAGGAGGTCACGCATCCGGTTCGCGCCGTTGCGCCAGTCGTTGCCGGTGGCGAGCTTCTCGGCCTCCGCGGCGATGCGTTCCTTCTCGCCCCTGGCCTCCTCGACCTTCTTGGCCCGCTCGGCCTTGCGGAGCTCACGCTGCTCGGTGATCGTGGCGGACAGGGCATCGAGCCGAGCGGAGAGCGAGGCCAGGTCACCCACGACCTTGGCGTCGACGAGCGCCGACTGCACCTGCTTCACGGAACCGCCGGCGTCCTCGGGGCTCATAGCCCCGGCCTTCACCCGCTGCTCGAGGAGCTCAACCTCGAAGGCGAGCTCGTCGAACTTGCGTGTGAAGAAGGCCATCGCCTCGTCGGTGGAGACGTCCGGAACCTGGCCGACGAGCCGTTCGCCGTCGGGAGTGCGTACGTAGACCGAGCCGTCCGCCTCGACGCGGCCGAAGTTGGCTGAGCCTGCCGTTTCGGGCACGATCGACTTCGCCTCGGGGGCGGCCGGCTTG
The DNA here is from genome assembly GCA_035477015.1 of Nocardioidaceae bacterium. Classification (GTDB taxonomy): domain Bacteria; phylum Actinomycetota; class Actinomycetes; order Propionibacteriales; family Nocardioidaceae; genus SSC3. The sequence goes on from DATILB010000270.1 coordinate 1,359, forward strand.
GCCGGGCCCGGCCGTGGTCCAGGAACGGGTCCGGGTCGCGGCGCAGGGACGGGAGGAGCTTCGACGGCGGCGGGTTCTTCGACGGCGGCGGGCTCTTCGACGGCGGCGGGCTCTTCGACGGCGGCGGGCTCTTCGACGGCAGCGGGTTCCTCGGGAGCGGCGGGCGGCTCCTCGACTGCAGCAGGCTCGTCAGGAGCAGGCGGAGCCTCGGGAGCGGAGGGCTCCTCGGTAGTAGTGGGCGGGGACGGCTCGGTGGGCTGGCCGTCTTCGAGGGTGTTCACCGTGGCACTCCATGGGTGGACGTGGTCGCAGAACGACCAGCGTAGCCAGCCGATGCGGTGACACCTTCGGTGGACCTCCGGTGGGTGGCGATCCACACCGCGAGTGCGGCCAATAAGAGGACGACCACCACAACCGTGATGATGCGCTGTCGCTTCATCCGCCGCTGGCTTCGCTGGGAACGCCGCAGGGCTTGACGCTCGGCGGCTGCGTGCGCGAGCTGCCGGCGCCTTCTCTTCTGGGAGACCACGCTGGGAGTCTAGTGGTGCGTGTCAGGAGAACCTCGGCACTTTCCGCAGCCCAGGCACGCACATCTCCGCGTTGTCGTCGGTCGACGGGTTTCCGGGTCGGTAACCCGGCTCGGTAGGCTGGCCCGCGGCCGGTTGTGGCCGATGAAACCGGCCCCTTGACTCACGCAGACCGACGAGATGGAGTGCACGCCGTGCTGATCGCAGGCTTCCCTGCCGGCCCGTGGGGAACCAACTGCTACGTCGCTGCGACCCAGGCGGGCGCCGAGTGCGTGGTCATCGACCCTGGCAAGGACGCCGCCGAGGGCGTCGCCCAGGTCATCGCGGAGCACCGGCTCAAGCCCGTTGCCGTCCTGGTCACCCACGGACACGTCGACCACATGTGGTGCGTCGCCCCGGTCGCCGGCACGTACGACGCGACGGCGTACATCCACCCGGCCGACCGGCACCTGCTCGCCGACCCCATGAGCGGGATGTCACTCGACACACGCCAGATGCTGCTCGGGGGCAAGTACGAGTTCGCCGAGCCCGACAACGTCGAGGAGATCGGCGACGGTGCCGTGCTCGAGCTCGCGGGGCTGCAGATCACCGTCGACCACACGCCGGGCCACACCGCCGGCTCGATCACGTTCCGTACGCCATACACCGCCGAGGCCGACATCTCCGAGGTGATGTTCTCCGGGGACCTGTTGTTCGCAGGTTCCATCGGACGCACCGACCTGCCGGGCGGTGACCACGCGCAGATGATGGAGTCACTCCGCACGAAGGTGCTGACCCTGCCGGACGACATCGTCGTGCTGCCCGGTCACGGTGAGCAGACCAGCATCGGGCGCGAGCGGGCGATCAACCCGTTCCTCCAAGACCTTGACCTGACCCCGCCGGCCAGGGGGCTCTAGAGACCATGACTCCTCGCCCCGTTGCCTGCTGCGCGCCGCCATCCGCGGCGCCTCGCTGCGTTGTCGTCAGTCGCCGGGGGGCTTCACCCCAAGCCCCGCCTCCTTCCTCCGCCTTGCGATGCACCCCGCCTGGCGGCGCTCGCGACGGCATTGGACGAGGAGGCATGGTCTGATGGCCAAGACGACCCCGCTGAGCGGGTTCCCCGAGTTCCTCCCGAGCGAGCGGATCGTCGAGCAGGAGGTCATCGCGACCCTTGCCCGCACCTTCGAGCTGCACGGCTTCGCCAACGTCGAGACGCGAGCGGTCGAGCCGATGGACCAGCTGCTCCGCAAGGGGGAGACCTCGAAGGAGGTATACGTCCTCAAGCGTCTCCAGGACCAAGGCGACGGCGATGCCGGGATCGGTCTGCACTTCGACCTCACCGTGCCGTTCGCGCGCTACGTCCTCGAGAACGCCGGCAAGCTCGAGTTCCCCTTCCGCCGCTACCAGATCCAGAAGGTGTGGCGCGGCGAGCGCCCGCAGGAGGGGCGCTTCCGGGAGTTCCTCCAGGCCGACATCGACGTGATCGGCCGCGACGAGCTGGCATTCCACCACGACGTCGAGGTTGCTCGCGTCATGGTCGAGGCGCTGGGGAAGCTGGACTTCTTGCCTGGGTTCCGGCTCCAGGTCAACAACCGCAAGCTGATCCAGGGCTTCTACCAAGGGCTCGGCGCCAACGACCCCGACAAGGTCATGCAGTTGATCGACAAGCTCGACAAGCTGCCCACCGACGCGGTGCACAAGCTCCTGGTCACCGAGGCCGGGCTCTCGGACGCCCAGGCCGACCAGTGCCTCGCACTGGCCGAGGTGAGCACGACGGACACGAGCTTCGTGGATGCCGTCCGCGCCCTGGGCGTGACTGGCGACCTGCTCGACGAGGGACTTGCGGAGCTCGCGGCCGTGGTCGACGGGTGCGCGCCCTTGACCAACGACCGGGTCCAGGTCGTCGCCGACCTCAAGATCGCGCGAGGGCTGGACTACTACACCGGCACGGTCTTCGAGACCCGTCTGGACGGCTACGAGTCGCTCGGGTCGATCTGCTCAGGCGGTCGCTACGACGCCCTGGCCACCGACGGCCGCACGACGTACCCCGGTGTTGGCATCTCCTTCGGGGTGAGCCGAGTGCTGGTGCCGCTGGTCGGCAAGGGACTGGTGCGCGCGGATCGGAGCGTTCCGTCCGCCGTGCTCGTGGCGCTGGCGGATGAGGAGTCACGCCCCGCGGGCGACGAGATCGCCCAGCAGCTCCGGGCACGCGGCATCCCGACCGAGGTGGCACCGAGCCCGCAGAAGTTCGGCAAGCAGATCAGGTACGCCGAGCGCCGCGGCATCCCCTACGTCTGGTTCACCACCGACGCGGGCCACGAAGTCAAGGACATCCGGTCCGGCGAGCAGGTCGCCGCCGACCCCACGACCTGGATGCCGCCGGTCGACGACCTGCGGCCCCGGGTGACAACAGAAGGAACAGCACAGTGATCCGCACCCATGACGCCGGCGCCCTCCGCGCCGAGCACGTCGGCCAGACCGTGACTCTCGCGGGTTGGGTCGCCAACCGCCGCGACCACGGTGGGGTCGCCTTCATCGACCTGCGTGAGGCCAGCGGGATCGTCCAGGTGGTCATCCGCGACGAGGCGGTGGCGCACCAGCTGCGTGCGGAGTACTGCCTGAAGGTCACCGGCGAGGTCACGCTGCGCAAGACGGGCAACGAGAACCCCAACCTCGCCACCGGCGAGATCGAGATCGTCGCGACCGACGTCGACGTGCTGAGCGCGGCCGCTCCGCTTCCGTTTCCCATCAGCGACCACGTCGAGGTCGGGGAGGAAGTGCGTCTCGCGCACCGCTACCTCGACCTGCGCCGCACCGCGCCCGGAAACGCGATCCGGCTTCGCTCCGAGGTCAGCAGGACGGCGCGAGCTGTGTTGCACGACCACGGGTTCGTCGAGATCGAGACGCCGACCCTGACACGGAGCACTCCTGAAGGCGCGCGTGACTTCCTGGTTCCCGCTCGACTGGCTCCGGGCAGCTGGTATGCCCTGCCGCAGAGTCCGCAGCTGTTCAAGCAGCTCCTGATGGTGGCGGGCATGGAGCGCTACTACCAGATCGCGCGCTGCTACCGCGACGAGGACTTCCGCGCCGACCGGCAGCCCGAGTTCACCCAGCTCGACGTCGAGATGAGCTTCGTCGACCAGGACGACGTAATCGCCGTAGCCGAGGACGTGCTGCGGGCGCTCTGGACGCTGATCGGTCACGAGCTCACCACGCCGATCCAGCGGATGACCTACGCCGACGCGATGGCTCGCTTCGGCACGGACAAGCCCGACCTCCGGATGGGGCTCGAGCTCACAGAGTGCACCGACTTCTTCAAGGACACCGAGTTCAGGGTCTTCCAGGCGCCGTACGTCGGTGCGGTCGTGATGCCGGGTGGTGCCGGCCAGCCGCGCAAGCAGCTCGACGCCTGGCAGGAGTGGGCCAAGCAGCGCGGCGCCAAGGGGCTGGCCTACGTGCTCGTCGGCGACGACGGTGAGCTGAGCGGCCCGGTCGCCAAGAACCTCACCGACGCCGAGCGAGCAGGGGTCGCAGCGCATGTCGGTGCGAACCCGGGGGACTGCATCTTCTTCGCGGCCGGCGCGGTCAAGTCGAGTCGGGCGCTCCTTGGTGCCGCTCGCCTCGAGATCGGCCGGCGCACCGGACTGCTCGACGAGTCAGCCTGGAGCTTCCTCTGGGTCATCGACGCCCCCCTGTTCGAGCCCGCCTCGGACGCAACAGCGGCGGGCGACGTCGCCGTCGGCACCGGCGCCTGGACCGCCGTACACCACGCCTTCACGTCCCCCCAGGACCTCGAGACCTTCGACTCGGACCCGGGCGGCGCTCTCGCCTACGCCTACGACATCGTCTGCAACGGCAACGAGATCGGCGGGGGCTCGATCCGTATCCACCGCGAGGACATCCAGAAGCGCGTCTTCGCGATGATGGGCATCTCCGAGGAGGAGGCCCAGGAGAAGTTCGGGTTCCTCCTCGACGCCTTCAAGTACGGCGCCCCGCCGCACGGCGGCATCGCCTTCGGCTGGGACCGGATCGTCGCGCTGCTGGCCGGCACCGAGTCGATCCGGGAGGTCATCGCCTTCCCGAAGACCGGTGGCGGCTACGACCCGCTGACCGCCGCGCCGGCTCCGATCACACCCGAGCAGCGCCGGGAGGCCGGGGTCGACGCGAAGCCTGCCGCTCCGGTCGCCACCGACGCCTGAGAAGGCGTCCGGCAACCGAACGGATTATCTGCGTGCTCGTGGCCTTCCGGGCCGCTCTGACCGCAGTTTTTCCCGTGCCTGGGAAATCCGGTTGTGGTTGTGTCGCGCCTTGGTAACAATCCGGCCCAATTTGCCTTTCGGGGGGTCCGGATCCGGTGCACGAGTGTCTAGGGTCAGCCCTGTCCGGTGAGGCCGCCGTTGGCCTGTGCATCGATTGGTTGCGCCCCACCCCTGGGAGCGCACCGA
>DATILB010000271.1:0-4554 GCA_035477015.1 Nocardioidaceae bacterium
GGGGTGACCCACAAGTGCCCTCTCGGCGTTCAAGGCGCGCACCGGCGTCGCGGCGACGCCACCGAGCCCGATACAGGCCCGGCGTACGACGCCGCCCGTCACGTCGAGCGCGAACGCGACGGCGACGCTGGAGATGTCGTCGAGGCGGCGCTTCGCGATCTTGTGGAACGCCGTCACCGAGGCCAGCGGCAGCGGGATGCGTACGGCACGGATCAGCTCGCCCGGCAGGAGGACCGTCTCGCGGTAGCCGGTGAAGAACTCGTCGAGTGGCACCTCCCGGTCGCCCTCGGCGCTGCTCAACAGGACGACCGCCTCGAGCGCGAGCAGGGCTGGTGTGGTGTCGCCGATCGGAGACGCCGTGGCGAGGTTGCCGCCGATGGTCGCGCTGTTGCGGATCAGCCGCGAGGCGAACAGCGGGAACATCTCGTCGAGCAAAGGCACAGCGCCGGCAAGGCCGCGCTCGATCTCGGTGAGGCTGAGCGCTGCGCCGAGCTCGATGAAGTCGCCGGAGACGGTCAACGAACGCAGCTCCGGCAGCTGGTCGATCGCGACGGTCAGCTCTGCGCGGGCGCCCTTGAGGTTCACGTCGACGCCCCAGTCCGTGCAGCCCGCGACGACGGTGGCTTCGGGCCGGTCGGCCAGCAGCTCGACTGCGTGGAGCAGCGACGTCGGGCGGACGAAGTCGTGGAGGCGCAGGGCATCCGCAACGGGCGGCGGCTGGGAGCGACGTGCGGCGAGGGGATCGTCGTCCGCGGGAGCGCCGAGCGCGTGGGCGGCGTCCAGGATCGGTCGGTAGCCCGTGCAGCGACACAGGTTCCCGCCGATCGCGTGCTCGTCGAACCCATTGGTGGTCGAGCCCGTCGAGACCCGGTCAGCGCGGTAGTACTCCGCGGCCATACTGCACACGAAGCCCGGCGTGCAGTACCCGCACTGCGACCCACCGCGCATCGCCAGCTCGTGCTGCACCGGATGCAGCGCGTCCGGCGTACCCAAGCCTTCCGAGGTCACGACCTCCTGGCCGGCCAGCGAGAGCGCGGGCAGCAGGCAGGCGTTGAGCGGGACCCACTCGGTGGCAGTGTCCATGCCGGGCCGGGCGAGCATGACGGAGCATGCGCCGCACTCGCCTTCGGCGCAGCCTTCCTTCGCACCGGTCAGGCCCTGGTCGCGCAGCCAGTCGAGCGCAGAGGTGTACGCAGGTACGTCCCCCAGTGGGAGCACCCGGCCGTTGACGGTGGCCGTCGGTGACGCCATACCTCCATCCTGCCCCTCCGCTGCTCAGAAAGCAGGTGGAAAACCCAGGAGCTACGGTGTCGGCGTGACTGTCCTGGTCTCTGAGGAGGGCCTGCCTCAGGAGCCCACCTTCGCGGTGGCGCTCGGTCCGCTGCTGCTGCGCCGAGGTCTCGAAGGGGCGGACGAGGTCGTGCGGGTGCACGTGCCCGCACCCGCCGCCGCCTTCAGCCGCCGAGACACGCGACGCCCGGGCTTCCCAGCGGCGGCAGAGGCTGCCCGCGACCTCGGGTTCGAGCCGGTGGTGCGACCCCAGGGTGGGCAGCTCGCGGCGTACCACGGGGGCAGCGTGGTCGTAGACCATCTGCTGCGTTCCTCCGAGTCCTCGATCCAGGTGGGAACCCGGTTCGACGCCTTCGCCCAGCTCCATGCGCGGGCACTCGAGGGCCTAGGCGTAGACGTCCGGATCGGCGCCGTTCCCGGCGAGTACTGCCCGGGCGAGTTCAGCCTGAACATCGGTGGGCGCTACAAGATCGCCGGCTCGGCTCAGCGCGTGACTCGTGACGGCTGGCTCTTCAGCACGGTGTTCCAGGTCAGGGACTCGGCATCGCTGCGCCTGCTGTTGCAGCGCGCCTATACCGCGCTCGAGTACGAGTTCGACCCGCACACGGTCGGCTGCATCGAGGACGCCGAGGTCGACGTCACGGTCGAGCTGGTCGCGCGCCTGCTCGTGGAGTCGTACGGCGACCTCGAGCTCGTCGAGCTGCCCGCAAGCATCGTCGAAGCGGGCCGTGACGATGCCAGTGCCTATGGGATAGATTACCGACCGAGCGGTCAGTAATACGGAGGTGTTGCGGTGCAGCCCATTCGTCCCGACGAGGGCCTGGAACCGGTCGAGCGCGCCTCCGTCGACGAGCTGCGCGCCCTCCAGCTCGAGCGGCTCCAGTGGTCGGTCCGTCACGCGTACGACAACGTCGACCACTACCGCAAAGCTCTCGAGGCGGCCGACGTACATCCCGACGACCTCCGGTCGCTGGACGACCTGTCGCGCCTGCCGTTCACGAGCAAGGCGGACCTGCGCGAGAACTACCCCTTCGGCATGTTCGCGGTGCCCCGGGAGCAGGTCGTCCGGATCCACGCCTCCTCCGGTACGACGGGCAAGGCGACCGTGGTGGGCTACACGCGCGACGACCTCGAGATGTGGGCAAGCGTGATGGCGCGCAGCATCCGCGCCGCCGGAGGAAGGCCGGGGGACATCGTGCACAACGCCTACGGCTATGGGCTGTTCACCGGTGGCCTCGGCACGCATGCGGGGGCGGAGAAGCTCGGCTGCACGGTGGTGCCCGTCTCCGGGGGCATGACCGAGCGGCAGGTCCAGCTCATCATCGACTTCCAGCCGTCCCTGATCATGGTGACGCCGTCGTACATGCTCAACATCGTCGACGAGATGGAGCACCAGGGGATCGACCCGCGCTCGACGTCGCTGAGCATCGGCATCTTCGGTGCGGAGCCCTGGACCAACGAGATGCGCAAGGCCATGGAAGACCGTCTCGACATGCACTGCGTCGACATCTACGGCCTGTCCGAAGTGATCGGCCCGGGGGTGGCGCAGGAGTGCGTCGAGACCAAGGACGGACTCCACGTGTGGGAGGACCACTTCTACCCGGAGATCATCGACCCCGTCTCCGGCGAGGTGCTGCCAGACGGTGAGCAGGGCGAGCTGGTCTTCACGTCGCTGACGAAACAGGCGATGCCCGTGCTGCGCTACCGCACCCGCGACCTGACGCGACTGCTACCCGGCACGGCGCGGCCGATGCGTCGGATCGAGAAGATCACCGGCCGCACCGACGACATGATCATCCTGCGCGGCGTGAACCTCTTCCCCACGCAGATCGAGGAGCTGGTGCTCACCGCCCCCGAGCTCGCCCCGCACTTCCAGTGCGTCCTGCAGCGGGAGGGGAACCTCGACTCGATGGTGGTCCGCGTCGAGCGCAACGAGCACGCGACGATCGACGCTGCCCGAGCGGCCGGTGAGCACGTGGCTCAGCTCGTGAAGCAGACCATCGGCGTCACCATCGGGGTTGAGGTCGTCGAGCCCAACGCGGTGGAGCGGTCGATGGGCAAGATGAAGCGGATCGTCGACGAGCGACCGCCGCGCTGACCCCTACTGGGGCCAGGTCTTCGCGACCAGCGTCAGCACGTCGTACGTCGCCACGGGCGCGCCGTCCTGGTTGGTGACGACCGCATCCCAGCGGACCTCGCCGTAGTCGGCCGACGTGCGTGGCGTGATCTGCTTGACGGTCAGGTGCACCCGGATGGTGTCGCCGGCCTTGACCGGCGTGAGGAAGCGCAGGTTGTCGACGCCGAAGTTGGCGAGCACCGGGCCCGGGTTGGGCTCGACGAAGAGGCCGGCCGCCAGCGAGACGACCAGGTAGCCGTGGGCGACGATGCCGCCGAACAGCGGGTTGGCCGCAGCCGCCTCGGGGTCGGTGTGCGCGTAGAACGTGTCGCCGGTGAACTCCGCGAAGTGATCGATGTCCTCGAGCGTGACGGTGCGCGAGTCTGTCTCGACGGTGTCCCCGATCATCATCTCGGCGAGGCTCTTGCGGAAGGGGTGCGTGCCGTCCTGCACCCGCAGCGAGCCGGCCATCCACCGCCCGGTGATGGCAGTCATCATGTCGGGCGAGGCCTGGATCGCGGTGCGCTGCATGTGGTGCAGGACCCCACGGATGCCGCCGAGCTCCTCGCCACCACCGGCCCTTCCGGGGCCGCCGTGGACGAGCACCGGTAGGGGAGAGCCGTGGCCGGTGGACTCGGCCGCGTCGTCGCGGTTCAGCACCAGGATCCGGCCGTGCCAGGGCGCCAGCCCGATCGTGATGTGGCGGGCGACCGACGGGTCGTTGGTCACGAGGGATCCGACCAGACTCCCCTTGCCACGGGCGGCGAGCGCGATCGCTTCGTCGGTCGAGTCGTAGGTGATTACGGTGCTGACCGGCCCGAAGGGCTCGACGTCATGGGGCTCGGTCGCGCCGGCGTGGGCGCGCAACAGGACGGGTGCCATGAACGCGCCCGGGAGGTCGGGGGTCTCGCCCTCGTAGACGACATCGGCGTGGCTGCGCAGCGCCTCGACGGCCTTGCGTACCTCGTCGCGCTGGGCGAGGGAGGCGAGTGCACCCATCCGGGTCGACTCGTCGGCGGGGTTGCCGATGGTCACCTTCGCGAGCCTCGCGGCCAGCGCCTCGACCACCTGGTCAGCAAGTGCCGAGGGCACGATCGCGCGCCGGATCGCCGTACATTTCTGGCCGGCCTTGACGGTCATCTCGGTGG
>DATILB010000272.1:0-3648 GCA_035477015.1 Nocardioidaceae bacterium
CGCGCGCTGAACGTCGTCTTGCCGGCGAGCCCCTCATAGGCAGAGCGTGCGGCGTCCGATTCCTGAAGCCACTCAGGGGTGTCGCGGTGCAGCCGCCCGTCGCGGCCGACCACCGTGCGCACCGGGAGGTCGAGCTCGCGCCACCAGGTGACGTCGGTGAGGTCACCGAACGTGCAGCACATCGCGATGCCCGCGCCCTTGTCGGGCTCTGCGGCCTCGTGTGCGACAACCGGGATCTCGACACCGAAGATCGGCGAGGTGACCGTCGTACCGAAGAGCGGCTGGTAGCGCTCGTCGTCCGGGTGCGCGATAAGCGCCACTACAGCCGCGATCAGCTCGGGCCGCGTGGTCTCGATCCAAACCTTGTTTTCTTGGCGTGGCTCACCGGAAGGCTTGTGGAACGCCACCCGGTGGTAGTGGCCGGGGTACTCGCGCGCCTCGAGCTCGGCCTGTGCGACAGCGGTCTGGAACGTGACGTCCCAGAGCGTCGGTGCCTCCTGGAGGTACGCCTCGCCGCGCGCGAAGTTGCGAAGGAAGGCACGCTGCGAAGCGACCCGCGAGTCGCGACCGATGGTCGTGTAGGTCTGGTCCCAGTCGACGGAGAGCCCGAGGTGGCGCCACAGCTGTTCGAAGGCCTTCTCGTCCTCGACGACGAGGGTCTCGCACAGCTCGATGAAGTTCTGCCGGCTGATCGGGATCTGCTTCTTCGGGTCGGGCTTCTCCGGCGCCTCGAACGACGCGTCGTACGGCAGCGACGGGTCGCAGCGGACGCCGAAGTAGTTCTGGACGCGGCGCTCGGTGGGCAGGCCGTTGTCGTCCCAGCCCATCGGGTAGTAGACCTCCATGCCCGCCATCCGCTGGTAGCGCGCCACCAGGTCGGTGTGGGTGTAGGAGAAGACGTGGCCCACGTGCAGCGAGCCGCTCACCGTCGGCGGCGGAGTGTCGATGGAGAAGACCTGGTCCCGCGACTTCGAGCGGTCGAAGGCGTACGTCGCGTCGGTCTTCCAGATCTCGCCCCACTTGGCCTCAAGGCCTTCGAGCGCGGGCTTGTCCGGTACGCCGACGCCGGCGGGCGTCGACGCGGGCATGGCGCTGCTCTCGGGCGTGTCAGTCATGCCGGAATCCTACGGAAGGACCGGGCTACCCTCCGAACCGGTTTGCCGGGGCGGACGCCTTCACGAGCCGAGGGACTTGCGAGTGTTGGACTTCAGGCGCTTGCGCTGGTTCGGGTCGAGCATCAGGTAGCCGGCTACCGGGACGCCCACGATCACGAGCGCGATGGCCCAGAAGGGGACGTTCAGGATGCCGAGGACGACGGCTACGGCGATGACGCCCAGGACGATCTTGGCTGCAGGTGACATCGGTAACCCCTTGGGTCGGCTCGGACAGATGCCTCCAGTATTGCCCGTAGACTCAACGCCGCCATGACCGACGAACCCACGACGTACGCCGAGGTCGAGGCCGCCCTCCTCGCCCGCTGGCCGGAGTCGCGGCTGGAGCCCAGCCTCGACCGCATCCAGGCACTGACCGAGCTGCTCGGCGACCCTCAGGCGTCGTACCCCGTCGTGCACCTCACCGGCACCAACGGCAAGACCTCGACGAGCCGGATGATCGACGCGCTCATCGCGGCGCGCGGGCTCCGGACGGGGCGGTTCACCAGCCCGCACGTCGAGTCGATGACAGAACGCATCTCGGTCGACGGGGAGCCGTTGAGCGAGGAGGCGTTCGTCCAGGCGTATCTCGATGTCGCGCCGTTCGCCGAGATCATCGACTCCCGCAGCGAGCACCCGCTGTCGTTCTTCGAGACCGTGGTCGGCATGGCGTACGCCGCTTTCGCCGACGCACCGGTCGACGCGGCCGTCGTCGAGGTCGGCATGGGCGGCTCCTGGGATGCCACCAACGTCGTCGACGCCACGGTTGCCGTGATCACCCCGATCGCCGTGGATCACGCCCGCTACCTGGGCGACCGCCCCGAAGAGATCGCGGTCGAGAAGGCCGGGATCATCAAGCCCGGCGCGACGGTGGTCGTCGCGGAGCAGTCCGAAGAGGTGATGGCGGTCATCCTCGGCGCGGCCCGCGAAGCCGGCGCCACGGTCGTCAGCGAAGGCATCGACTTCGGCGTGATCACGCGGCTGCCGGCAGTTGGAGGTCAGGTGATCACCCTCCGCGGCCTGCGTGGTGAGTACGACGAGATCTTCCTCCCGCTGTACGGCGCGCACCAGGCGCAGAACGCTGCGCTGGCGCTCACCGCAGTCGAGGCCTTCGCCGGAGACGACGCGCTCGACCTCGAGCTCGTGCGCGAGGCGTTCGGCGGCGTGACCAGCCCGGGTCGCCTCGAGGTGATCCGCCGCGGTCCGACGATCCTGCTGGACGCGGCGCACAACCCGCACGGTGCAGCCGCCTCGGTCGAGGCGATCCGTGACTCCTTCACCTTCGACCCCCTCGTGGGCGTCGTCGGTGTCATGGCCGACAAGGACGTCGAGGGGATGCTGTCGGCGTTCGAGCCGGTGTTCAGCGAGATCGTCTGCACGCAGAACTCCACCGACCGGACCATGAAGGCCGAGGAGCTGGCCGAGATCGCTGCCGACATCTTCGGCGAGCACCGGGTGCGTGTCGAACATCGTCTGGACAACGCCATCGAGCTCGCCGTCACCCTGGCCGAGACCGGGGGAGTGCTCGGGGAGTCCATCGGCTCCGGAGGCGTGCTCGTCACCGGCTCTGTCGTGACCGTGGGTGAGGCCCGGCTGCTGTTGAAGCGGGAGCGCCGATGAGGTCCTTGCAGCGGTCGATGTGCGCCGCCGTACTGAGCCTCGAGGCGGTGGTCATGCTACTCACCACCCCCGTGATGATCAGCCTCACCGACGTGGCCTGGCAGGTCGCCATGGCCATCGGCGTAGGGCTCACGGTCCTCTGCATCCTGGTAGCCGGGATGCTCCGGCGTCCGTCGGCCTACTACCTCGGGTGGGCCATCCAGATCGCCGCTGTCGCACTCGGCTTCGTCATCCCGGTGATGTTCGCTCTTGGAGCCCTGTTCCTCGCACTCTGGTGGTCGGCGTACGCCGTGGGCCTCAAGATCGACCGCGAGAAAGCCGCCGCCGCGGCCGCCCAGCCACCGCAGTAGGCTGCGGGCCATGTCGCAGCGCACTCTCGTCCTCTTCAAGCCCGACACCCTTCGCCGAGGGCTGCTCGGCAGCGTCCTGGGCCGGTTCGAGGCCAAGGGCCTCAGCATCGTGGCGCTCGAGCTGCGCCACATCGACGGCGCCAAGGCCGACGAGCACTACGCCGAGCACGTCGAGCGAGACTTCTACCCGCCACTGCGCGACTTCGTGACCAGCGGTCCCCTCGTCGCCGCTGTGCTCGAGGGTGACGAAGCGATCGAGGTCGTCCGCGCGATCAACGGCGCCACCGACGGTCGCAAGGCCGCGCCGGGCACCATCCGCGGCGACCTGTCGCTCTCCAACCGCGAGAACCTCGTGCACGGCTCGGACTCACCCGAGTCCGCAGAGCGCGAGATCGCGCTCTGGTTCCCCGCGCTCTGATCACCGCAGGGACCGCCTGTCCCGTGTGACGGATGTGACTCCTGAGGCGCGCCGCACCGGCGTGCCTCCGCTCTGATCGGCCTCCGCTTACCTACTCTCACAAGCGGAG
>DATILB010000273.1:0-7992 GCA_035477015.1 Nocardioidaceae bacterium
GCCAGCTGGTCAGCGTTGTTCAGGGGGCCGTAGAGGACGTCCTCGTCGTCGGGCATCCCGGTCTTCGTGTTCTTGGCCTGCTCGGTGAGCGCGGCGACGAAGTCGTTGTGGATCCCCGGACCGGCGAGCACGCGGGTCGCCGCGGTGCAGTCCTGGCCGGCGTTGAAGTACCCGGCTCCGGCAATCGCCTCGGCCGCTGCCTCGACATCCGCGTCGTCGAACAGGATGACCGGAGCCTTGCCGCCGAGCTCGAGGTGGACGCGCTTGAGGTCCGTCGCGGCAGAGGCCGCCACCTCCATGCCGGCGCGTACGGAACCAGTGATCGACACCATCTGCGGCGTCTTGTGCGCGATGAGTGCGCGGCCGGTGTCGCGGTCGCCGGTGACGACGTTAAGCACGCCCGGCGGCAGGAACTCCTGGCAGATCTCAGCCAGGAGGGTCGACGACGCGGGGGTCGTGTCACTCGGCTTGAGCACGACGGTGTTGCCTGCCGCCAGAGCAGGCGCGATCTTCCAGATCATCATCATCAGCGGGTAGTTCCATGGGGTGACCTGCCCGATGACGCCGATGGGCTCACGGCGGATCCATGACGTGTGGTCGGTGAGGTACTCGCCCGCACTCCTGCCCTCCAGCACCCGCGCCGCCCCCGCGAAGAAGCGGAAGTGGTCGGCACTGGGTGGCAGCTCCTCGCTCGCCGTCAGCCCTAGCGGCTTGCCGGTGTCCTTGACCTCCACCTTCGTGATCTCGTCGGCGCGCGCGTCGATTGCGTCCGCGATCTTGAGCAGCGCCTCCGATCGCTCGCGTGGCGTGGTGTAGCCCCACGACTCGAAGGCCGCCGCCGCCGCGGCGTACGCGCGGTCGACGTCCTCGTCCCCGCTGGCGGGAGCGGTGGCGTACACCTCGCCGTCGACCGGGTTGATGACGTCGTACGTCGCCCCGGAAGCAGCTGCGGCGGACTCCCCGTTGATCACGTTCCGGAACTGGATGCTCATGCGTGGGAGCCTAGTCACAACTAATTCCGCAAGCAATCAGCGACTTCACGACGGAATCCCTTGATTCGTGGCCGTGTTGCAGTTCAAGATGAGCAGGTGTCCAACGATCCTGACCAGAACGCCGCCCTGCAGCAGTCCGCCCGCGACCACCTCTGGATGCACTTCACCCGGATGTCCGCCTACGACCCCGCTCAGGGTGGCGGCGACGTACCGATCATCGTCCGCGGCGAAGGCCCTTACGTGTACGACGCGAACGGCAAGCGCTACCTCGACGCGCTCGCCGGACTCTTCGTCAACCAGCTCGGCCATGGCCGCACCGAGCTCGCCGAGGCTGCCGCCAAGCAGGCATCGGAGCTCGCGTTCTTCCCGCTCTGGTCCTACGCCCACCCGACCGCGATCGAGCTTGCGGAGCGCGTAGCGAACCTCGCCCCCGGCGACCTCAACCGGGTCTTCTTCACCAGTGGTGGCGGAGAAGCCGTCGAGACCGCCTGGAAGCTCGCCAAGAACTACTTCAAGCTGGTCGGCAAGCCGCTCAAGCACAAGGTCATCTCCCGGGCGATCGCCTACCACGGCACCACGCACGGCGCCTTGTCGATCACCGGGCTCCCCGGCCTCAAGCAGCAGTTCGAGCCGCTGGTGCCCTCGACTTTCCGGGTTCCGAACACCAACTTCTACCGCGCCCCAGCGCCGTTCGACGGACCGAACGCGGACATCGAGGCGTTCGGCCGCTGGGCCGCCGACCAGATCGCCGTGGCGATCGAGAACGAAGGCCCGGACACCGTGGCCGCCGTCTTCCTCGAGCCCGTCCAGAACGCCGGCGGCTGCTTCCCGCCGCCGCCCGGCTACTTCCAGCGGGTGCGCGAGATCTGCGACGAGTACGACGTGCTGCTGGTCAGTGACGAGGTGATCTGCGCCTTCGGCCGCCTCGGTCACTACTTCGGCGCCGAGCGTTACGGCTACGAGCCGGACATGATCACGTGCGCCAAGGGCATCACCTCCGGATACGCCCCCCTGGGCGCGATGATCGCAAGCGACCGCCTGTACGAGCCGTTCCGCAAGGGCCACGACATGTTTGCCCATGGCTACACGTTCGGCGGGCACCCCGTGTCCACCGCCGTCGCGCTCCGCAACCTGGAGATCTTCGAGGACGAGGGCATCAACAAGCACGTGCTGGCCAACCAGGACGCTTTCCGGACGACGCTGGAGAAGCTGAAGGACCTGCCCATCGTCGGCGACGTCCGCGGCGACGGGTTCTTCTACGGCATCGAGCTGGTCAAGGACAAGGCCACCAAGGAGACCTTCAACGACGAGGAGGCCGAGCACCTGCTCCGCGGCTTCCTGTCGAAGGCGTTGTACGGAGCCGGGCTCTACTGCCGTGCCGACGACCGAGGCGACCCCGTGATCCAGCTGTCGCCACCGCTCATCTGCGAGCAGGAGCACTTCGACGAGATGGAGCAGCTGCTCCGCGGCGTGCTCAGCGAGGCGCTCGAACACTTGTAGCCGGGGGGCACAAGGGAGGGGGGTTACAGCGGCGATCCGAGAGGGTCGCCGCTGTTGCGTTCTCAGACGCGGCGACGACGGAACGTGCCGCCGGCGACGACGAGGCCGAGGGCCACCAGGAACATCACGGTGCCGATCACGTTCACCTGCATCGGCACGCCGCGTTGCGCCGCTCCCCAGACGAACAGGGGGAACGTCACGGTCTGGCCGGAGTTCAGGTTGGTGATGATGAAGTCGTCGAACGAGAGCGAGAAGCTCAGCAGCGCCGCGGACAAGATCCCCGGGAACACCAGCGGGAAGGTCACTCGCCAGAACGTCTGCCACTCGTTGGCATACAGGTCCATGGCGGCCTGCTCGAGCCTGGGGTCCATGCCCGCGAGCCGGGCCTTGACCGTCACCACCACGAACGAGATGCAGAACATCACGTGTGCCACGAAGATCGTCCAGAAACCCAGCTGGCCGGCGAATCCCCCGTTGACGAACAGCGCGAGGAGCGAGGACCCCAGCACGATCTCGGGAGCCGCCATCGGCAGGAAGATCAGCACGTTCGCGGAAGCCTGCCCACGGAACCGGTGCCGGACCAGGGCGAACGCCATCAGCGTGCCCAGTGCCGTCGCGACCAGCGTGGCGAGGAGGCCGATCTTGATGCTCATCACGACCGAGTCGCACAGCTGGAACGGCCCGCAGGGGTCGGTCCAGTTGTCGAACGTGAAGGACCCGAACTCGTAGCCAAGCCGGCCGGTCGGCTGGTTGAACGACATCAGGATCACCACGAAGACGGGCATGAACATGTAGACCAGCACGAGGAGCGCGACCATCAGCACGGCATGGTCACGCAGCCATCGACGCGCGGTCACAGGAGCTCCTCCGTCCCGGCTCGTCGGACGTAGAACAGCACCATGACGGTGATGGCGGCCATCAGCGTCACCGAGAGCGCGGCGGCGTGCGGCAGTGCTCCGGCTCCGAACAGGTCCTGGATCTCGTTGCCGATCATGCGGGTGCGTGGATTACCCAGCAGCTCGGCGTTGATGTAGTCGCCGGAGGCCGGGATGAAGGTCAGCAGGGTGCCTGCGACCAGTCCGGGCATCGAGAGCGGCAGAGTGACCTTGCGGAACGTCATGAAGGGCGAGGCGTACAGATCGGCTCCTGCCTCCACGAGACGGAGGTCAATCTTCTCCAGGCTCGCGTACAGAGGCAGCACCATGAACGGCAGGAAGTTGTAGGTAAGCCCCGTGATCACCGCGAACGGAGTGGCGAGCAGATGCCCGTCCGCACCCAGGATGTGCAGGAACTGGAGGGTGTCGACGATGAACCCGTTGTCGCCGAGGAGCAGCTTCCACGACAGCGTCCGGATCAGGAAGCTCGTGAAGAACGGCGCGATCACCGCGACCAGCATGAGGTTCTTCCAGCGTCCGGCCTTGAACGCGATCGCGTAGGCGAGCGGGTAGCCGAGCACGATGCAGGCAGCGGTGGCGGGGACCGAGTAGAACATCGAACGGCCGAAGGTGCCCGCGTAGTCCTGGATCGCCTCGCCGTAGTTGGCCAGCCGCCCGGTCATCGCATAGCCGTCCTGCAACGACCCGGCAGGGTCATAGAGGCTGCTCGCGGCCAGCGTCACCATCGGGACCACGAAGAAGAGGGCCAGCCACAGTCCCCCGGGAAGCAGCAGCACGTAGCCGAAGAGCCCGCGCCGACGGGGTGAGGCATCGGGCGGCGTCTGGCCCGGCGGGGGCGGCAACGCCGTAGCGGTCACGCCGTGGCCCCCAGGTCGGCGCCGGCGCTCACGTCCTGGTTGGCGTCAAGCAGGAAGGTGTGACTCGGCAGCCAGTGCAGGTCCGCGACGTCACCCACCGCGAAGCCCTGGTGGGACCCGTTGTTCTGAGCGAAGACCATCAGCTCCTGACCCCAGGGCAGCCGAAGGAGGTACTGGGTGCTCACACCCGTGAAGCTCACGTCGGTCACCGTGCCGTTGCGCAGCACATTGGCCTGCGCGGGCGACTCTCCCGACTGAGCCAGCCCGACCTTCTCGGGCCGCACCCCCACCCAGGCATCGCCGCTCGTAACGCGGGCGCGACTCTTCGCCGCGGTCAGCTTCGTGCCATGGACGTCGAGCACCAGGTCGTCTCCGCTGCCCTCGAGAACTCGCCCCGCCAGCAGGTTGGACTGACCCAAGAAGTTGGAGACGTACGTCGACGCGGGGTGTTCGTACAGCTCGGTCGGGTTACCCAGCTGCTCGATGACACCGGCGTTCATCACGGCGATCGTGTCGGCCATCGTCATGGCCTCCTCCTGATCGTGCGTGACGTGCACGAAGGTGATCCCGACCTCGGTCTGGATGCGCTTCAGCTCGATCTGCATCGACCTCCTCAGCTTGAGGTCGAGCGCACCGAGCGGCTCGTCGAGCAGCAGCACCTCGGGCTCGTTGATCAAGGCTCGGGCCAACGCGACTCTCTGCTGCTGGCCACCCGAGAGCTGGGCCGGCCTACGACCGGCGTACTGGGCGAGCTCGACGAGCTCGAGCATCTCGGTCACGGATCCCTTGACGTCTTTCTTGCCGCGCCGACGAAGACCGAAGGCGACGTTCTCGAAGATCGTCAGGTGCGGGAAGAGCGCGTAGGACTGGAAGACCGTGTTGACCGGCCGCTTGTACGGCTTGAGGTTGGTGATCTCGTTGCCACCGAGCCGGATCACTCCGGCCGTGGGGACTTCGAGGCCCGCGACCATCCGCAGTGTCGTGGTCTTGCCGCATCCCGACGGTCCTAGCAGCGCGAAGAAGGAACCCTTCGGGACAGTGACCGAGAGGTTGTCGACCGCGAGGAAGGACCCGAAATTCTTGGTGACGGACTCGAGGACCAGGTCGCGATCTGCCACTACGCGCTCGTCGCCTTCGTGAATGCCGTCTCGTACTTACGGGCGGTCGGCTCATCGAGGCCCATGAACCCCCACGTCTGCTCGAGGAAGTCCGCGGTCGGGAAGATCAGCGGGTTGTCGACCAGGCTCGGGTCGATCTTCTCCATCGCCTGCTGGGCGCCCTCGACCGGGCAGATGTAGTTCACCCACGCCGCGAGGGTGGCTGCCACCTCGGGGTCGTAGTAGTAGTTCATCAGCGCTTCGGCGTTCTCCTTGTGGTCCGCCTTGTTCGGCACCAGCATGTTGTCCGACCAGATGGCGAGGCCCTCGTCGGGCGCGACCCACTTGATGTCCTTGCGGAGGCCGATCACGTCGCCGGACCAGGCTTCACAGGCGACCACGTTGCCGGCGAGCAGGTCGTCGACGTAGTCGTTCCCGGTGAAGCGCCGGATCTGGCCGCTGCCTACCGCGTCCTCGAGCTTGCTCAGGGCCTCGTTCCACTCGTCCTCGTTGAAGTCCGAAGGATCTGCTCCAACGATCTTGAGCATGAAGCCCATGGTGTCGCGCATCTCGCTGAGGAGCGTCACCTTGCCCTTGAGGTCCGCGCGGGTCAGGAGCTCCTCCATGCTGCTGACCTCTCCGATGTACTCGGAGTTGTAGGCGATGCCAGTCAGGCCGCTCTGCCACGGCACGCTGTAGTCGCGAGTCGAGTCCCAGCTCGGGCTCTTGAGGCTGTCGAGCAGGTTGGCGTCGACGTTGGCAATGTTCGCGTGGTCCAGCTTCTGGATCCAACCGAGATCGATCATGCGCGCCGCCATCCAGTCCGTAAGGACGAAGATGTCCCGCTCCACGGTCTGGCAGTCACCGAGCTGGTTCTGCACCTTCTCGAAGAAGTCGATGTTGTCGTTGACGTCGGTCGTGTAGGTGACGTCGATCCCGGTCTGCTTCTTGAACTCGTCCAGGGTCGGCATCCTGCCGCCCTTGGCGACGTCGATGTACTCCAGCCAGTTCGAGAAGCGCAGCGTCTTGTCGGTCGAGGAGATGTCGGTGCTGACGCAGGTGTCGGCGGTCTGCCTGGCCCCTTCCGTGCCGCACGCAGCGAGCAGGCCCGGAGCGCCGAGAGCCATCCCGCTCAAGGTCATGCCACGCATGAACCCCCGCCTCGTGAGCGGACTCCCGAGCTGTCCGTTCGGAACGATGAGACGACGTGTCGGCATGTTCTAACCTCCCGGCCCCTGGCGGTGCTGATGCGCAGGATACTTTCAGAGGTTCCGGACCGAAACAAGGGATTCCGAAGCGATTTCGCCGAATCGCAACTAATTCCTGCGTTTCCGCTTGACAGAGCAGCGCCCTTGGCTGGCAGCCTTACGGCGTGACCCGATCCAAGCCGACACTCGATGACGTCTCCAAGGCGATCATCGCTGCGCTCCAGCACGACGGCCGGCGCTCGTACGCCGCGATCGCCCAGGACGTCGGGCTGTCGGAGGCCGCTGTCCGACAGCGGGTGCAGAAGCTGATCGACGGCGGCGTGATGCAGGTCGTGGCGGTCACCGACCCGACGGAGCTCGGCTTCGAGCGCCAGGCAATGGTCGGGATCAAGGCCACCGGGGCACTCGAGCCCATCGCCGAGGCTCTGACCGCGCTCGCGGAGGTCGACTACGTGGTCATCTCCGCCGGCTCCTTCGACCTGCTTGTCGAGGTGGTGGCTGAGAGCGACGACCACCTGCTCGACATCATCTCGAACCGGATCCGGACCATCCCCGGCGTCGTCGCAACCGAGACCTTCGTCTACCTCAAGCTCTGCAAGCAGTCATACGCATGGGGCGTCCGCTGAGCCTGTGGCAGGACACCGCACCGGCCGCGGTGCGGCGTGCGCCCCTGCCCGGAGACCTCGAGTGCGACGTCGCGGTGGTCGGCGGCGGATTCACCGGCCTCTGGACGGCCTACTACCTGCTCGGCGCCGACCCGAGTCTCCGCGTGGTGGTTCTCGAGGCGGAGGAGGTCGGCTTCGGTGCGTCCGGTCGGAACGGCGGCTGGTGCTCGGCGCTGTTCCCGCACGTGACGACGCCTGAGCAGCACCACGCCATGGTGGCGACCCTCGACGAGATCGAGCACGTGCTCGCCACCGAGCAGATCGATGCTCACTTCCATCGAGGCGGGACCATCACCCTTGCCAGGACCCCGGCCCAGCTGGCGCGCGCCGTTGCCTCAGGGGACGACATCCTCGGAGAGTCGGAGGCACGCAAGCGGCTGAACGCGACGGGCACGCTCGGCGGCTCGTACACACCGCACTGCGCCCGGGTGCACCCGCTTCGACTCGTCCGCGGCCTCGCTGATGCGGTCGAGCGCCGGGGCGGCACCATCCACGAGCAGACGCGCGTGCAGAGCATCGAGAGCGGCGTCGCCCACACCAGTCGCGGCCGGGCGCGCGCGAACGTCGTTGTCCGCGCCACCGAGGGCTACACCGCCAGCCTGGACGGCCTCAAGCGTGAGCTGATCCCGGTGTACTCGCTCATCGTGGCGACCGAGCCGCTCTCCCCCGCCGCCTGGGACGAGATCGGGCTCACCGACTACGAGACCTTTAGCGACCACCGGCACCTGATCATCTACGGCCAGCGGACGGCCGACGACCGCCTGGTGTTCGGGGGCC
>DATILB010000274.1:0-5404 GCA_035477015.1 Nocardioidaceae bacterium
CCGTATCGGCTGTTGGATCGTTCCACGGCCGGGTCCGAAAAGGGCCCCTCCCGAGGGAGGGGCCCGTCGCTCGGCTCAGACGACCAGTGGTCGCTCGGTCGGCGGGATCGGCGCCGGGAGGGTAGTCGCACCCGTGAGGAAGGTGTCCACCGCCGCGGCGCACGCGCGCCCCTCGGCGATCGCCCACACGATGAGCGACTGGCCGCGGCCCGCGTCACCGGCCACGAACACAGTGTCCTGCGAGGACTTGTAGGCCCTGTCACGAACGACGTTGCCACGCTCGTCCAGCTCGACGCCGAGCTGCTCGATCAGGCCTTCCTTCTCTGGCCCGACGAAGCCCATCGCGAGCAGCACCAGGTCGGCCGGGATCTCACGCTCGGTGCCCGGCACCTCCTGGAACTTCGCGTCGACCTCGGTCAGACGCAGCGCGCGGACGTTGCCGTCGCCGTCGTCGACGAACTCCTTGGTCGAGACGGAGTAGACCCGGTCGCCACCCTCCTCGTGAGCCGAGGAGACCCGGAAGAGCATCGGGTACGTCGGCCACGGCTGGCCGGTCGGCCGGTCGAGCCCAGGCTGCGGCATGATCTCCAGCTGCGTCACCGACTTGGGGCCCTGGCGGTGCGAGGTGCCCAGGCAGTCGGCGCCCGTGTCGCCACCGCCGATGATCACGACGTGCTTGTCCGTGGCAAGGATCTGGCCCTCGACGGTCTCCCCCAGCGACGTCCGGTTCGCCTGCGGGAGGAACTCCATGGCCTGGTGGATGCCGTTCAGCGTCCGGCCCGGGATCGGCAGCTCACGTGCGTCGCACGCGCCGATGGAGAGCACGACGGCGTCGAAGCGGTCCACCAGCTCAGGGCCCGTGATGTCCACGCCGACGTTGATCCCCGCGCGGAAGACCGTGCCCTCGCGCTCCATCTGGCCGAGACGGCGGTCGAGGAACTGCTTCTCCATCTTGAACTCGGGAATCCCGTAGCGCATCAGGCCGCCGATCTTGTCGGCCCTCTCGTACACCGCGACCGTGTGGCCGGCCCGGGTGAGCTGCTGCGCGACGGCGAGACCGGCAGGTCCCGAGCCGATGACGGCGACCGTCTTGCCGGAGAGCCACTCCGGAGCCTGGGGCTGGACGAAGCCAGAGTCCCAGCCCTTGTCGATGATCGCGACCTCGACGTTCTTGATGGTGACCGGGTCCTGGTTGATGCCCAGCACGCAAGATGTCTCACACGGAGCAGGACAGAGGCGGCCCGTGAACTCCGGGAAGTTGTTCGTCGCATGCAGCCGCTCGAGCGCGCCCTGCCAGTCGTCGCGCCAGACCAGGTCGTTCCACTCCGGGATGATGTTGCCCAGCGGGCAGCCCTGGTGGCAGAACGGGATACCGCAGTCCATACAGCGCCCGGCCTGGGCCTTGATGATCGGCAGCAGTGCGCGGCCGGCGCCGTCGGGGTAGACCTCGTTCCAGTCACGCACCCGCTCGTCGACAGGACGACGCGTGGCAACCTCGCGGCCGGCCTTCAAGAATCCTTTGGGATCAGCCATGAAGCACCTCCATGATGAACGCGGCGGCTGCTTCTTCGTCCATGCCTTCCTCAATGGCTTCTGCACGAGCTTCGAGCACGCGCTTGTAGTCGCTCGGCATCACCTCGGTGAACCGAGCGAGTGAGGCCGGCCAGTCGGCCAACAGCGACTCCGCCACGGATGACTCGGTCTCCTCGAAGTGCTTGCGGACCAGCGCCTCGAGCTCGTCGGCCGCCTTGCCCTCGACCGGGCTCAGCTCGACCAGCTCGGGGTTGACACGCCCGTGGTCGAGGTCGAGCACGAACGCGTAGCCACCGGACATCCCCGCCGCGAAGTTGCGGCCGGTCTGGCCGAGAACGACCACTCGCCCGCCAGTCATGTACTCACAGCCGTGGTCACCCACGCCCTCGACGACAGCGGTCGCACCCGAGTTGCGGACGCAGAAGCGCTCACCGGCCTGGCCGCGAAGGAAGATCTCGCCGCCCGTCGCGCCGTACGCGATCGTGTTGCCGGCGATGATCTGCTTCGACGCGTCGAACGTCGTGCTGCGGTCCGGGCGTACGACGAGACGGCCTCCGGACAGACCCTTGCCGACGTAGTCGTTGGCATCGCCCTCGAGTCGCAGCGTGATGCCACGTGGGAGGAAGGCACCGAACGACTGGCCGGCAGAGCCGGTGAAGGTGATGTCGATCGTGCCGTCCGGCAGGCCCTCACCGCGGTAACGCTTGGTCACCTCGTGGCCGAGCATGGTGCCGACGGTGCGGTTGACGTTGCGGATCTTGACCCGGGCGCGGACCGGCTCGCCTCGCTCGAGCGCATCGGCAGCGAGCACGATGAGCTCGTTGTCGAGAGCCTTGTCGAGACCATGGTCCTGGCCGGTCGTGTTGTGCCTGGGCGTCCCCTCGGGCAGCTCCGGGACGTACAGGATCGGGCTCAGGTCGAGACCGGCCGCCTTCCAGTGGCCGACCGCTTGCTCCACGTCGAGCGCCTCGGCCCGACCGATGGCCTCCTCGAGCGTGCGGAAGCCGAGCTCCGCGAGGTACTCACGGACCTCCTCCGCGATGTACTCGAAGAAGTTCACGACGAACTGCGGGTCACCGTTGAAGCGCTCCCGCAGCACCGGGTTCTGCGTGGCGACGCCGACCGGGCACGTGTCGAGGTGGCAGACGCGCATCATGATGCAGCCGGAGACCACGAGCGGAGCGGTCGCGAAGCCGAACTCCTCAGCACCGAGCAGCGCCGCGATGATGACGTCGCGGCCGGTCTTCAGCTGACCGTCGGTCTGGACGACGATCCGGTCGCGCAGACCGTTGAGCAGCAGGGTCTGCTGGGTCTCGGCGAGACCAAGCTCCCAGGGCCCACCTGCGTGCTTGAGCGACGTCAGCGGCGACGCACCGGTGCCGCCGTCGTGACCCGAGATGAGTACGACGTCCGCGTGTGCCTTGGACACACCTGCGGCAACCGTGCCGACGCCGACCTCGGCCACCAGCTTCACGTGGACGCGGGCGGACGGGTTGGAGTTCTTCAGGTCGTGGATCAGCTGCGCGAGATCCTCGATCGAGTAGATGTCGTGGTGCGGTGGCGGCGAGATAAGCCCCACTCCGGGCGTGCTGTAGCGGGTCTTGGCCACCCAGGGGTAGACCTTGTGACCAGGGAGCTGACCACCCTCGCCGGGCTTGGCGCCCTGCGCCATCTTGATCTGGATGTCGTCGGCGTTCGTGAGGTACTCCGAGGTCACACCGAAGCGACCGGACGCCACCTGCTTGATCGACGAGCGGCGCTCGGCGTCGTACAGCCGGTCCGCGTCCTCGCCGCCCTCACCGGTGTTCGACTTGCCGCCGATCCGGTTCATGGCGATCGCGAGGGTCTCGTGCGCCTCCTTGGAGATGGAGCCGTAGGACATCGCGCCCGTGGAGAACCGCTTCACGATCTCCGAGACGGGCTCGACCTCGTCGACCGAGATCGAGGGTCGTCCCGAGTTGAGGCGGAACAACCCACGCAGCGTCATCAGCCGCTCGGACTGCTCGTCCACGCGGGAGGTGTACTGCTTGAAGATGTCGTAGCGACCAGCGCGCGTGGCGTGCTGCAGGCGGAACACCGTCTCCGGGTCGAAGAGGTGCGGCTCGCCCTCACGGCGCCATTGGTACTCGCCGCCGATCTCGAGCGCACGGTGCGCCGGCGGGAGGCCATCGACCGGGTACGCCTTGCGGTGGCGACGAGCCACCTCCTCGGCGATGGTGTCGAGGCCGATGCCGCCGAGCTTGCTCGTCGTTCCGGTGAAGTACTTGTCCACGAGCGGCTGGGACAGACCCACCGCCTCGAAGATCTGAGCACCGGTGTACGACGCGACCGTCGAGACACCCATCTTGCTCATGACCTTGACGACGCCCTTGCCGAGGCCCTTGACCAGGTTGGCCACGGCCTTCTCCGGCGGTACGTCGACGAAGTGCCCGTCGCGTGCGAGGTCCTCGACGGTCTCCATCGCGAGGTACGGGTTGACCGCGGCCGCGCCGTAGCCGATCAGCAGCGCGACGTGGTGCACCTCGCGGACATCGCCGGTCTCGATGATCAGCCCGACCTGGGTGCGGGTCTTCTCGCGGACCAGGTGGTGGTGCACTGCGCCGGTGAGCAGCAGGGACGGGATGGGCGCCAGTTCCGCGGTCGAGTGCCGGTCGGAAAGCACGATGATGCGCGCGCCGTCGGCAATGGCCGCCGAGACTTCCGCACAGATCTCGTCGATGCGTTGGGCAAGCGCGTCGCCGCCGCCGTTGACGTCGAAGAGGCCGCGGGAGACATGCGTGATGAAGCCCGGCATGTCGCCGTCACGGTTGATGTGCCGGATCTGGACGAGCTCGTCGTTGGTGATCACCGGGAAGGGCAGCACGACCTGGCGGCAGGATGCCGGCGTGGGGTCGAGGAGGTTCGCCTCCGGACCGATCGTGCCGCTGAGGCTGGTGACCAGCTCTTCACGGATCGCGTCGAGGGGTGGGTTGGTGACCTGTGCGAACAGCTGGCTGAAGTAGTCGAACAACAGTCGCGGCTTCTCCGACAGCGCAGCGATCGGAGTGTCGGTGCCCATAGAGCCGAGCGGCTCGTAGCCGGTCTTGGCCATCGGCGTGAGCAGGACGCGCTTGTCCTCCTCCGTGTAGCCGAACACCTGCTGGCGGCGAGTGACCGATGCGTGCGTGTGAACGATGTGCTCGCGGACGGGCAGGTCGCCGAGCTTGATGAGGCCGGCGTGCAGCCACTCTTCGTAAGGGTGCTCCGCGGCGAGCTCGCCCTTGATCTCGTCGTCCTCGATGATCCGGTGCTCGGCCGTGTCGATGAGGAACATGCGGCCCGGCTGCAGCCGGCCCTTGCGCACGACCTTCGACTGGTCGATGTCGAGAACGCCCACCTCGGACGCGAGCACGACGAGACCGTCGTCCGTGACCCAGTAGCGGCTGGGGCGCAGACCGTTGCGGTCGAGGACGGCGCCGACCTGGGTGCCGTCGGTGAAGACGACACAGGCGGGGCCGTCCCACGGCTCCATCAGCGATGAGTGGAACTCGTAGAACGCCTTGCGCTTGTTGTCCATCTCAGCGTGGTTCTCCCACGCCTCGGGGATCATCATCAGCACTGCGTGCGGAAGCGAGCGTCCGCCCAGGTGGAGAAGCTCGAGGACCTCGTCGAACGACGCAGAGTCGGACGCGCCTGGAGTACAGATCGGGTAGAGCCGCTCGAGGTCACCGCCGATGACGTCGGAGTCCAGTAGCGCTTCGCGAGCCCGCATCCAGTTGCGGTTGCCCATGACGGTGTTGATCTCACCGTTGTGCGCGATGAAGCGGAACGGGTGCGCCAGCGGCCAGCTCGGGAACGTGTTGGTCGAGAACCGCGAGTGCACGACACCCAC
>DATILB010000275.1:0-1973 GCA_035477015.1 Nocardioidaceae bacterium
AGCCGTGGCTCGCTGCGCAACGATTGCCGCCGCTACACGGCGCTGGCCATCCGGGGGTGGACCGTGCTGCGGTTCGCGTGGGAGGACGTCATGCTCCACCCCGATTACGTGCGGCTGGCGCTTCTCGGGTTCGTTGATCCGAAGGCGGTAGGGCCAGAACAACATGCACTTCTCACGAAATCAGCCCTCAGAAGCGCCTAAACGCGAGAACTGCATGTTCAATTGGCCTCACCGAGCGTCAGCCGCGCGCAAAGTGGCGGTGGTGAGCCGCATGATGCGCAGATCCCCCACGGGCGAGCCGGTGCCGCTGTTGCACGTGAACCCGAGGGACAGCCGCCGCGACGGGTCGGCCCAGGCGCCGGAGCCTCCCCAGCCGAAGTGGCCGAACGCCTGAGGCGCGCGCGGGGTGAGGGAGAAGATCCGGTGGTACCCGAGTCTCCAGTGCATCGGCATCCGCAGGACGAGGTCGGGCGTGCTGCTCTGGCGCTTGCCCATCTTCGCGAGCGTGTGCGAGGAGAGGTAGCGGTGACCGTCGACGAGGCCGCCCTCGGCGAGCATGCCGTAGATGCCGGCAAGCGAGCGAGCAGTGAACATTCCACCCGCCGACGGGTTGCAGGACGATCGGAAGGCTGCCCCGTTGAGGTCGAAGTCGCGAATGCCGTGTGGCACCAGGGCACGGCGAAGCTCCTTGGTCTGGGAGCGGACGGCGGCGTTGGTCACCTGCTTCGCCACGCCGAGACCCGGGATCCACGGACCGTTGGACGGCTCACCCTCGCGGGCCTTCGGCAGCACCAAGGTGGCCGCGCGGCCATGCTCCTGCTCGGGGAGACCGAAGTACGCGCCGTCCAACCCGAGCGGCTGCACCAGCTCCTCGTCGAGTACCTCAGCGAGCCGCTTGCCGGTGACCCGCTCGACCAGTCCACCGACGAGGAAGCCGTAGGTCCAGGCGTGGTAGCCGTGCCGGCTCCCTGGCCGGTGCGCGGGCCGCGCCGCGGCGAGCAGCTCCAGCATCTTGTCCCAGTCGGTGAGTACGTCGGCCGAAGGCAGCAGGTCGCGTACGTCGTAAAGCCCGGCTTCGTGGGCGAGCAGCGTCCGCACGGAGATGCGGCCCTTGTCGGCCTGCGCGAACTCGGGCCAGTAGTGCGCGACCGGTGTGCGGTAGTCGACGAGACCCCGGTCGGCGAGCAGGTGCACCAGCGTCGACGCAACGCCCTTGCTGGTGGAGAACGAGGTCGCGACCGTGTCCTGCTGCCAGCACTCGCCCGGCGCCCGCTGGCCACCCCACAGGTCGACCACGACTTCACCGCGATGACGGACGGTGAGCGCGCCGCCGCCGGGCACGGTCGTCGGCAGCTGCCGCTCGAACAGCTCTGCGACGTCGCGGAACGACGGGTGCACATATCCCTCGAGCATGCCTGGCACTGTAACCGGCGCGGTGGGGCAGAATGCAGTCGAGTCTCTCCAGACGAAGGAGTCGCAATGACCGAGGTGCACCACGGGCTCGAAGGCGTCGTCGCTTTCGAGACGCAGATCGCCGAGCCCGACAAGGAAGGTTCGGCGCTCCGCTACCGCGGCGTGGACATCGAGGATCTCGTCGGCCGCGTCCCCTTCGAGAACGTCTGGGGCCTGCTCGTCGATGGTGCGTACTCCCCCGGCCTCCCACCGGCCGAGCCGTTCCCGCTGCCCGTGCACTCCGGCGACATCCGCGTCGACGTGCAGAGCGCGGTCGCGATGCTGGCTCCCGTGTGGGGAATGCAGGCCACCTACGACATCGAAGAGTCACAGGTTCGCGAGGACCTCGGCCGCGCAGCCGTGATGGTGCTGTCGTACGTCGCGCAGGCAGCTCGTGGTCTGGGTCAGCCGATGGTTCCGCAGAGCGAGGTCGACAAGGCCACGTCCATCACCGAGCGGTTCATGATCCGCTGGAAGGGCGAGCCCGACCCCAAGCACGTGAAGGCCGTCGACGCCTACTG
>DATILB010000276.1:0-7710 GCA_035477015.1 Nocardioidaceae bacterium
GGGTCTGCGAGGACGTAATGCCCGCCCCGTGGCAGCACGAGATCACGGTCGATCAGCGAGCGCACGGTCTCCACGGCGTACAGGGCTACACCCTCTGCTCGTGTGACAAGCGCGGAGGCAACGTCGGTCGGCAACCCTGCCACCAGCCCGTTGACCAGCGCGGTCATGTCCTTGGCCTCGAGCCCCGGCAAGTGAAGCACGGCCGACCGCCGGTTCGTGGCGAGTGCAGTTCGTCGCTCGATCAACCCGGGACGGGTCAGCAGGACGACCAGGCATGGGAACGTGGCTGTTTCGAGCAGGTGCTCCACGAACGCAAGCAGTCCGTCATCGGCATGGTGGGCGTCGTCGACCAGGAAGACGACCTCGGTGCCGCCGCTGACGCGCTCGAAGAACATCACCCAGGCGGAGAAGAGCTCCTCGCGCGCAAAGGTCCCGATCGAGGCGCCGCCAAGCAGAGCGCTGAGCCGCGGTGCCATCCAGCTGCGCTCCTCGTCGGTCATTGG
Source organism: Nocardioidaceae bacterium (assembly GCA_035477015.1). GTDB lineage: Bacteria > Actinomycetota > Actinomycetes > Propionibacteriales > Nocardioidaceae > SSC3. Next base: position 504 of record DATILB010000276.1, read on the forward strand.
CAGGGCATCGAGTCCTTCTGCCACGAGAACGGAGGCGTCGAAGTCCTCCCCGTCATCCTCGTGCTCGGCCAACCTCACCAGGCGAAGCCGCACGGCCTCGGCCAGTGCCCAGAAAGCCACGCCCTCGCCGTAGGCCAAGCAACGTCCCTGGTGCCAGAACACGGATGCACTCAGTCCGTCGACGTACTTGAAGAACTCCCAGCCCAGCCGACTCTTGCCGACACCTGCTTCTCCGTCGACCACTAGGAGTGCCGCGCGGCCGTTCTCTGCGGTGGAGTGGAACAGCTCCTTCACCAGGCGAAGCTCACGGTCGCGACCGACGAAGGGAGCCTCGAGGCCGTCCGCGCGCGAGGCGCCGCCGACCGAGGCGATGACGGCTCGGGCGGACCACAACGCCATCGGCTCGGCCTTGCCCTTCATCGCGTGGCTGCCGACGTCGACGTACGACACGGCTGCGGAGGTGAGGAGCTTGGTGGTCTCGTCGACCCAGACCTGCCCCGGCTCTGCCGCGGACTGGACGCGCGAGGCAGTGTTGACCGCGTCGCCGGCGACCATGCCCTGCTGCGTCGCACCGATCGTGACGGCCACTTCGCCGGTCACGATCCCGACCCGCATCGCCAGCCCCGTCAGGCCCTGCTCATCGCCTAGCGCGGCGGTCGCGTTGACCAGCTCAAGACCGGCGCGTACGGCGCGCTCGGCGTCATCCTCGTGTGCCGTGGGCACACCCCACACCGCCATCACGGCGTCGCCGATGAACTTCTCCACCGTGCCGCCGTACCGCCCGACGATGCGACTGCACTCCTCGAAGTAGCGCGACAGGAGCTCGCGCACCTCCTCCTGGTCACGCGCCTCCGACAGGCTCGTGAAACCGACCAAGTCACCGAAGAGCACACTCGTCACGCGTCGACCGGCGACCGGCATCTGCGGTGGCGGCGGTAACGGAACTGCCGCGGCCGGATGCGGACCAACCTGCTGCGTCGCTCCGCAGCTGCTGCAGAACCGGGCGCCGGCGACGAGCTCGGTGCCGCACTCACTGCACGAGGGTGCACCGAGGGAACCACCGCAGCTGAAGCAGAACCGCGATCCGGCCGGATGGTCGGTCGCTGCGCAGCTCGGGCAGGCGCTCATGTGATCGACACCGAAGCGGGGAGGCGAGACTCCAGCTCAGCGGCCCAGACAACGGCGCCCAGGTCGTCGTAGAAGGCGCGAACCTGTTCCAGCAAGGGTGCGGCCTGCTCGGCGCGCCCGGCCTCGACCAACAGCACCGCGAGGTCTGCCTCGGTCCGGCGCTGGTACAGGAGGGCCTTCCAGGACCGGTAGTCCTCGATCGCCTGCCGGAACGCCGCCTCGGCGCCTTCATGGTCACCGTCCCGGACGGCGAGCAGCCCACGGGTCCGGTTGCGATGGCCCTGGATCGCCGTCGAGATGCTGTGGTCGCTGTCGTCGTCGTACCGCACCAGCTCCAGCATCGCGGCCAGCGCTTGGTGGTCCCCGGCTGCCAATGCGGTCTCGACCGCCGTCTGGAACATCATCGGGAAGTCGTCGCTGAGGTCGGCGATCTCATGGATCCGGCGCAGCGCCTGCAACTGGTGCTCCGTGGCGAGCCCGAGCTCTCCCGAGGCGAGATGGAGGATGCCCCGCGCGTGACTGGCCCAACCCATCATGGCGAGGTCCTCGGTGTCAGGGAACTCGGTCTCCCGATTGACCTGACCCCTGGCGAGCGCCATCAGACCCTCGAACGACGCGAGGATGGCGCTGTAGAACGCGTGGGCCGCGACCGCCTCCTTACGCGGGTTCTCGTCGATGGCGCGCCATTCACCCAACGCGTAACCCGCGATGATCGTGTTCGCGTCCGCATTGAGACCCATCGTCGCATCCCCGACGGTGCGGGCGGCCTCCTGTGCCTCCTGCGCCAGGTTGAAGGCCTGACGAAGGTCGACATCGAGGTTGCCGGCGGCGAGGTTGCTCAACGCTCGCACGAGAGCCTTGGGCTGGTGGTGCTCGCGGGCCATGTCCGCGGCAGCACCCGTCAGCGTGCGCCACACCGAAGGCAGCCCGATCGACAGGAAGTGGCCGGCCAGCGAGCTGAGGGCGGCACAGAACTCCTGCTGGTCCCCGAGCCGCTGGGACAGAAGCAGTCGCTTCGCGGCGAACTCGAGAGAACTGAAGCCAAGCCCCAAGCTGATCACGTTCTGTGCCGAAGCAAGACGTAGCACGGTGCGGTTCGCGTCCGAGCGATCGGACAGTGCGTCCCAACGAGGCTGCACCAAAGCCTTCGCCTCGGACACACCGCCGAGGAAGGAGAGTGCCTCTGCGTGCAACGCGACGGCTAGCCCAGCCGACAACTCGTCGCCCTCCGCATCGAAACGCTCCGTGGCGGCGACAGCCTGCTCGATAACGCCGTCGTAGTCGCCCGCCATCAGTAGCGCATCGGCGAGCTCCAGCCGAATGCGCGCAGCCTCCGATTGGTCAAGCGAGAGCTCAAGTGCGGCGCGCAGGTGTCCGGCCCCGTCGTGCTGCGCGCCGAGCGACCTGGCTCGGCTGGCCGCGCGAGTCAGCTGTGCGATCGCAGCCCCCCGCAGGGTGGGGACGTCAGGATCGGACGGCGCGGCCTCGACCGCATCCAGGTAGTGCTGGGCGATGAACGGGGCGAGGTCGCCGGCCGCGTCCGGCTCCGCTTCGAACTGGCGTACGACGGCGAGGTGCATGGCCTTGCGCTCTCGGCGACCCAGCATGGCGTAGGCCACCTGTCGCACCACGGTCTGCTCGAAGCGATACTCGCCGTAGTCGGCGGACAGCCGGTTCGACACGTAGCCGAGAAGCTGTTGTCGGACCAGGCCGCTGAGAATCCCGTCGAGGTCGCCGACATTGCCGCACAGCGCCTCGATGCTCGAGCGGGGGAACGACATGCCCAGGACACTCGCGTGGTCCAGCACCACTCGCTGATCGGCCGACAAGGAGTCGAGTCGAGCAGCGACGAGGGCTTGGAGCGAAGCCGGTGCACCGATCGTGGTGAGGTCGAGCGAGTCGGGATCCGCGAGGACGTACTGGCCGCCCCGGGGGACCACCAGGTCCCGGTCGATCAGGGACCGGACCGTCTCCACGGCGTAGAGAGGCACACCCTCGGACCGGGCGACCAGGCCCTCCCTGACCTCGTCCGGGAGACCCACGACGAGTCCGGACAGCAGCGCCGAGACGTCGGCATCCGACAGCTTCGGCAGGTGCACCACCGTGGCAGCCCGATTCGTGGCCAGCCTCGGGTGCTCCTCGAGCAGCCCGGGGCGAGTGAGCAGCACCACGAGGCACGGAAGGGAGCCCGCGACCAGCAGGTGCTCCAGGAACTGCAACAGGCCCTCGTCGGCGTTCTGCGCGTCGTCGATGACCAGGACGACGTGTCCGCCTTCCTCCGACGCACAGACACGCTCGAGGAAGGTCGTCCACGCAGAGAAGAGGTCTTCGCGAGGGAACGTCCCCACGGACCCGATTCCGAGCAGCGCACCGATCCGGGGCTTCAGCCACTCCGACTCAGACGCGGGCAGATCGAGCACCGCCAGGCCACGCGTCAGCAGGGTCTCTGGGTCGTCGATCTCCTCGCCGGCCGCCTCGGAGTCATTGCGCAACAGGGCTTGAAGTCGGATCCGAAATGCCTCGGCGAGTGCGAAGAAGGCAACGCCCTCGCCGTACGCCACACATCGCCCGCTGTGCCAGAAGGTGGTCTGGGTCAGGCCATCGACGTACTTCTCGAACTCCCACGCCAGTCGCGACTTGCCGACGCCGGGCTCGCCGTCGACGACGAGCAGCGCGGGACGCGCGCTCTCCGCCGCAGCGTGGAAGAGCTCCTTGATGAGCCTCAGCTCGCGGTCCCGGGCGACGAGGGGTGCCTCGAGACCGTCAGCACGCTGGGCGCCGCCGATGCTCGCGACGACTGCCCGGACCGCCCACAGCGGCATGGGTTCGGCCTTGCCCTTGAGCACGTGCGAGCCGACGTCGACGTACGTGATGGCAGACGACGTGAGCAGTCTCGTGGTCTCGTCGACCCACACCTGGCCTGGTGCCGCGGCCGACTGGACCCGCGAGGCGGTGTTCACCGCGTCACCGGCCACCATCCCCTGCTGCGTCGCACCGATCGTGACGGCGACCTCGCCGGTGACGATCCCCACCCGCATCGAAAGTCCTGGAGCTCCCTGACGCTCGCCGAGCGCCTCGACGGCAGCCGTGAGCTCGAGTCCAGCACGCACGGCCCGCTCGGCGTCGTCCTCGTGGGCCGTGGGCACACCCCAGACGGCCATGACCGCGTCGCCGATGAACTTCTCGATGGTGCCGCCGTAGCGGTCGCAGATCAGCCGGCAGTCCTCGAAGTAGGCCGAGAGGAGCTCGCGCACCTCCTCCTGGTCGCGAGACTCCGACAAGGTCGTGAACCCGACCAGGTCACCGAACAGCACACTGGTTACTCGGCGGGCCGCCACGGGTTGGGGCTGGGTCGTCGCCATCGCCGGCGTCGCAGCGGCTGGCGCCACCCCGGGCTGGCTCGTCCCGCAGTTGCTGCAGAACCGAGCGCCGGGAAGAAGGCTCTCACCGCACGACACACAGCCCGCAACAGTCGGGGCACCGCACTCGTGGCAGAAACGGGCGCCCTCAAGCAGCCCGGCCGCACCACACGACCGACAGGTGCCCGCTGCCGTCATGCAGTCAGCCTACGAGAGATGATGTCGTCCGCGGCGACCTTTGACTCATCGCTCCCGGCAAGGGCTCCGAGGAAGTTGGCCCGGCTCAGCGTCAACAGGACGGTCTCCTCGGTGGCGGCAACGGTCGCCGTACGCGGAACATCTCGCAGCAGGCCGATCTCGCCGAAGTGCTCACCACGGCTCTCGTGTCGCAGAAGGGCGCCGTCCTGAGTGACATCGACACCGCCCGACTCGATGATGTAGAAGCGGTCTGAGTCTTCCCCTTCACGGAGTACGACGTAGCCGGCCGGGACGGTGACGCGCTTGAGCTGACGAGCCAGCTGCTCGAGCTTGGCCGGTCCGAGCGGGCCGAACATCGGGACCTCGCGCAGCAGTTCGAGACCCTCCGGCGGACGCAGCTTCGAGTCGAGCTTGTGCACTGCCGGGAGGAGCAGGAAAACGGGTACTCCGACGATGAGCGCCAGCCCAGCCAGGGCGGTCCGGAACCCGAACGCGTCCACGGCCCAGGGCATGGCGGCGGCACCCAGCGCCATCGTTCCGATCAGGACGCCCTCCGTGGCGCCGAAAACGCGCCCCAGCACCTTGTCCGGCGTGATGCGCTGAACGATGGTGTAGAAGGCAACGTCGACGAGTGGGTTGCCGAGGCCCATGAGCAGCATCACCACGATCACGACTGCCGTGACCGGCTGCCACGCCACCAGCAACAGCGGGAACGACCACAGCAGCGTGCCGAACGCGAGGTCGAAGCCGAGCTTGTTCTTCCGCGCTCTGGCGATGGCGATGAAGCCGCCGATGATGGCACCCACGCCGAAGAGCGAGTCGATGTAGCCGACCCCCTCCGGTCCGGTCTTGAAGACCTCGACAGCGAGGGTCACGGCGTACACCACGGAAGCACCAGCTACGAGCGTCTGTGCGGCCATGATGAATGCCACGAGGAACAGGTCACGGTCACGACCGATCGCCGAGAAGCCGGCGAGCATCTCGGACAGGAACCCCTGCTTCTCCTCCTCCTCAGCATCTTCGTCTGCCTCGTCCGCGGCAGTCTCCTTCGGCCGAGGGTGAACTCCGAGCACCAGCAAGGCAGACCAGGCGAACGTGGCCGCGTTCAGCAGGAACACGGTCTCGACGTTGCTCACCGTGATCAGCAAGGCCCCCAGGGCCGGCCCCACGAAGAAGCCGAGGCTCTCGATGGTGCTCGAGGCTCCGTTGGACGCGGTCAGCTGCTCAGGACTGTCGACCAACGACGGCAGCAGAGCAGCCTGCGCCGGCCGGAAGACACAGCCGATCAACGAGGGGAAGGTGGCGAGGATGAAGATCGTCGCGGCTGGCGTATCCGCGAACAGGCACGCCGTGGATGCGCAGATGAGAACGACCCGGGCGAGGTCGCTGGCGATCATCACCCGCTTCCGCGGCAGCTTGTCCGCGAGCCCTGCGGCGAGTGGCGAGGTGATGGCCATGAGCAGGAGGCGCACGGCACCCCAGATGCCGACGGCTTTGGCACCACCGACTCCGTAGGCCCACACGACCACGGCAGTGGAGTAGGCCCAGTCACCGATGATCGAGCCGGCGAACGCCAGCTGGATGCGTCGGAGGTTCTTGTTTCGGAAGACGGCCGAGAGCGAGGCGCCGGTCTCGGACACCGCTGACTTGAAAGACCCGATCAGACCCGTGGGGGTCGCTGTCTCGACGCTCAATGCACTCCCTCAGACGCGTCGCCCCCCGCCGGGGCCTGGATCACTCCCATTCAAGCGCATCATTTGCCGAATCGGGCGTTACTTGCCATAGCCAAACTGGGCCATGGGCGATGAGTGGGGCAACGCTCAGGAGTACAGAGCGTTGATCTGCTCCTTGTTGTTCTCCTCGACGACCTTTCGCTTGACCTTGAGCGACGGGGTGAGCTCACCTGACTCGATCGACAAGTCGTGGTCGAGCACGATGAACTTCTTGATCGTCTCCCAGCGGTTCAGACGACCGTTGAGCTCGTCGACGTCCTTCTGCAGCATCTCGCGGACCTCGGAAGAGGTCACCAGGTCGGCGTACGACTTGCCGCCGTGTCCGTTGTGCTCGGCCCAGCCGGCGATGGCCTCGGGGTCGAGGGCGATCAACGCGACGCAGAAGTTCCGCTCTGCACCGTGCACCAGGAACTGGCTCGCGTACGGGTTGATCGCCTTGAACGTGCCCTCGATGGCCGTCGGCGCGATGTACTTGCCGCCGGAGGTCTTGAAGAGCTCCTTGATCCGGCCCGTGATGCGGAGGTAACCGGTCGGGTCGATCTCGCCCTTGTCGCCGGTCCGCAGCCAGCCGTCCTCGGTGAACGCCTCGGCGGTTGCCTCGGGCAGGTTGTGATAGCCGGCCATGACGTGCGGGCCCTTGAGCTGCACCTCACCGTCGGTGGCGATCCGCACCTCGGAACCCGGGAAGGGCTGGCCGACCGTGCCGATCTTGTAGCCGTCGGGGTGGTTGACCGTGGCGCCAGCAGCGTTCTCGGTCATGCCGTAGCCCTCAAGGATGAGGATGCCGGC
>DATILB010000277.1:0-15062 GCA_035477015.1 Nocardioidaceae bacterium
TGCAGACCGTTGGTCAGCTCGTCGAGGTCGGCGAAGCCCGTCGGAACACCGCTCAACCCGCCGTCGCGGTTGGAGATCGCCTCGATCTCGTCCAGCGTGGCTTCCATGATCACGCTGAGCGGCGCGTAGTCCTCCGAGGTCCGCTTGTCGGTGACGCTGTAGACCTCCTGCTGCGCACGGTCCACGACGTCGTCGACGAGCCCCTCGCCGGCGTACCCCATCTGGACGATGCGCGTGCCCGCGTCGACCAGCCGGCGCAGAACGGCCTTCTCGCGGACGATGCCGGCGTAGTACGAGGCGTTGGCGGCGATCGGGACCGAGGCCGAGAGCGTGTGGAGGTACGGCGCGCCGCCGACTCGGACGAGCTCGCCTCGCCGGCCGAGCTCGGCTGACGTGGTGACCGGGTCGACCGGCTCGCCGCGACCGTAGAGCTCGATCATCGCGTCGTAGATGGTCTCGTGCGCCGGCCGGTAGAAGTCGGTCCCGCGGATCAGCTCGACACAGTCGGCGATCGCGTCCTTGGTCAGCAGCATCGCGCCGAGCACGCAGACCTCGGCGTCGTTGTCCTGCGGAGGCGTGCGGTCGCCACCGGCGTAGCCCGACCCCTGGTAGCCGCCGCCGTAGGCGGGTGGGTAGTCGGTGTCCTGCGGGTAGTCGGCGATGCTCACCGGTGTGTACCCCTCCCTCGACCCGCTGTGACTGACGTGACCCCTGTGACGCTAGGGCACCCCACCGACAGATCTTCGCCGCACGGTGGGGCCGATGCGGGAGTACGGTCTCGGCGAAGCGGAGGCCGTGAAATGCCGGTGGGGTGTCCAAGCTCGAACGCGACCGTACGCCGAGCTCGGCGGAGATGGGTAGCCCGCCGTACACAGGCTCCTGTGGACAACCGTCCTAGAGGTGTGGAGTACCCCGCGATCCATGTGCACAGGCTGTTCACACAGCTGTGGATGCATTCCGGACCCCGACCGCGAAACCTGCTCTGACCTGCGGAAACAGCATCCACCCGGTGTGGAGCGAAGAAAGTTCGCACATATCTTGGGTCCGTCTCGTTCACTGAACGGCAACCTTGCCGCCGCACAACCGACTTCTGGGGGTGCATGGTCCGAACGGGTGATACCCACAGACCCGACCGGGTTACCCACAGCATGGCCCGACCGGAGCCAGCGCGGACCTTGGTCCTCGGGCAATCCTAGAATCTCCGTTATGCCCCGGTCCGTCGCGCACCCGGAACAGCGCGGCCACGACCGGGAGATCCTGCGGCTGGCGGTTCCCGCTTTCCTGGCCCTGGTGACCGAGCCGTTGTTCCTGCTGGCGGATGCCGCGATCGTCGGCCATCTCGGCACTCCGGAGCTCGCTGCCCTGGGTATCGCTGGTGCCGTGGTGCAGACCGCTGTAGGCCTCTGCATCTTCCTGGCGTACGGCACCACCGCCTCGGTCGCCCGCCGGATCGGCGCCGGCGACCTCCGCGGAGCGATCACCCAGGGCGTCGACGGGGTCTGGCTCGCGGTGCTCATCGGTGTCCTCACCACCACCCTCGGGGTAATGCTCACCGGACCGATCGTGCGGGTCTTCAACCCGGACTCGTCCGTGGAGGCGGACGCCACGACGTACCTGTCGTGGGCGTGGTTCGGCGTCACGCCACTCCTGATCGTGCTCGCCGCGACCGGCATCCTGCGAGGGCTGCAGGACACCCGCACCCCGCTGTACGTCGCCGTGGGCGGCAACATCGCCAACGTCATCCTCAACCTCGTCCTGGTGTACCCCGTCGGGCTCGGCATCAAGGGCTCGGCCATCGGCAGCGTCCTGGCCCAGGTCGGCATGGCCGTAGCCCTGGTCCTCGTCGTCGTGCGCGCAGCGCGCCGGGAGCACGCGCCGCTACGCCCTCACGGTCGGGGCATCGCGAGGTCGGCCCGCGCCGGGGTGGCCCTTGTGGTCCGCACGCTGACGCTCCGGGCGAGCCTGCTGGTGACCACGTACGCCGCCGCGCGACTCGGGTCGACCGACCTCGCCTCCCACCAGCTCGCGATCACCATCTGGGGCTTCCTCGCCTTCGCGCTCGATGCGATTGCGATCGCTGCCCAGGCGATCACCGGCCGCTACCTCGGAGCGGGCGATGTCGCGGCCACGCGGACGGTGACGGACCGGATGATCCGGTGGGGCCTGCTCAGCGGCATCGTGACGGGCCTCGCCCTCGCGGCCAGCTCGCCGTTCCTCGGTCCGCTGTTCACCGCAGACGACGCCGTGCAAGAGGCACTGGTTCCCGTCCTGCTCGTCGCCGCGCTCTTCCAGCCGATCGCGGGCGTCGTGTTCGTCCTCGACGGTGTGCTGATCGGAGCCGGGGACGGTCGCTTCCTGGCCTGGGCCGGGGTCGTCGTACTCCTCGTTTTCGCACCACTAGCCATCGCGACTTCCACGCTCACGTGGCTGTGGGTTGCCTTCGGAGTCGGCTTCATGGGGGGTCGGCTGGTCGTGCTCCTCACCCGGGCCCGCGGCACGGACTGGATGGTGACGGGAGCGTAGTCTGCCGCCGTGACTCCGCTGCAGAAGATCGCCATGGGTCTGGTGATCATCGTGATCGAAGCCAGGTTCGGCGAGGGCTGGGACGGACTGCCCAACCCGTTGGGCTGGCTGCTGGTCCTGGCCGGAGTCCGGGCAGCCCACGGTCACGTGCCGAACACCGGCTCCCTCGGGGGGTTGGCTGGCTTGGCGCTGTTGATCTCGGCAGTCACCTACCCGCCGGGTGTGGTCGACGACCTCGACCCGGCGGCCGCCTGGCTCCTCGAGCTGCCTCAGCTGGCCTTCATGGTCGTGCTCTGCTTCTCCCTGGCCTCCGTGCTGGGCCGCAGCGGTCGCTGGTTCAAGCCTCTGGGCTGGGTACTCCTGGCCGTCGGCCTGGGCGCCGCCGCCGCCGGTCAGGCCCAGGAGGAGGGCGACGAGGCGCCTCCGGAGGTGGTCGCTGTCGCGACCGGCTGGGAGATCGGCCGCATCGCCCTGGTCACCATGCTCTTCATGGCGTCGAACCGGCCTGAGACCGGGGCCGAGCCCCGTCCGGTGCGGCCCACCTCACAGTCCGCTGACTAGCCGCATCACGATTCAGGTTCTCGATCGTTGTCATAATAAGAAGCTTGCGCCGTCCCACCCGCGGACGACTTCTACGGGGAGCACCTCATCATGACTTTTCGCAGCACCATCTCAACGTTCGGCGTTGTCGCGCTAGCGGCCGTCGGCCTTCCACTCATGACCGCAGCGCCTGCTTCGGCGGCGGACTGTGGCGGGCTCTTGCAACCGCCGTGCCCGATCGTCGCAGTCGTCGATCTCACCACCGGCTACCCCACGCAGATCGACGCCAGTGGCATCACCAAGACGCGCACCGGGACGTTCAACTTCAATGTCACGGTGCCGCAGCCGGACCTGCTCTACCAGTGCTACTTGGCGCCCATCCAGACCACGTACGTCGACTGCACCACTCCGGTCGCCGCGAACGTGAACACCCCCGGCTCGATGGCTATCACGCAGGAGCTGCCGTACGCAGACGGCTACGTGGTCCACGTTCGGGCAGCCAAGAAGCCGTTCCTCATCGGTGACCCGGTCTGGGGCCCCGATGCCACCTTCACGTTCCACGTGCGTCCGGACCTGACCTTCCCGGAGACAAGCATCACCGGGGTCCCGCCGTACTGGTACATGGGCTACCTGCTCTCGATGGACCTCCACTCCAAGCCCAAGGCGACCAGCTTCGAGTGCACCCTCGACTCCAAGCCGCACCCGTGCGGACCGACGCGCGACACCGACGGGGACCTCCTCAACTGGTTCGGCGTGACACCCGGCGACCACCTGCTCACGGCGGCCGCCGTCCGCACCGTCAACGGCATCACCGTCAAGGACCCGACGCCCTCAGTCGTCCGCCTCAACAAGCCGCAGAGCGCCACCAAGCTGACCGGTCTCCGCTTCTGGAAGAAGGAGTACAAGCGCGGGCCGATGCTGGGGCAGTGCATCTACGCCGAGCGGAAGGGCGCATCGATCACCAAGGGGTTCCAGCGGCTCACGCGCATCGCCCTGGTCGTCACCAAGGCCCCCGGCTACGGGTCGCTCAAGGTGCTCATCGACAACCGGGCCGACGACGCGGGTTTCAAGCTCGTGAAGCGGATCGACCTCGCCTCCGGCTCGACGAGGTACCGCCAGGTCATCCAGGTACGTCGCTTCCGCGTCCCCACCAACGGCGTCCTCAAGATCGTGAGTGAGAGCGACAGCCGCGTGCAGATCGAGGGTCTGGGCCGCAGCTCGCTGTGACAAACGAAGAAGGGCCGCTCCCCTCGGGGAGCGGCCCTTCTTGCGTTGCTTCAGATCACGCAGGAACCACGTTGAGGTTGACGGTGGCGTCGACCTCGTCGGCGACCTTGACGGTCACCGTGTGCGCTCCGAGCGACTTGATCGGGTTGCCGACCAGGATCTTGCGCTTGTCCACCTGGGCACCGGCCGCCGCGACAGCTGCGGCGATGTCGCTGACGGTGACGGCGCCGAACAGGCGGCCGCCCTCGCCGGCGCGAACCGGGACGTCGATGGTCGAGCCCTCGAGCTTGGCCTTGATCTCGTTGGCCTTGTCGAGGTCGCGGACCTCACGGGTGGCACGGGCCGACTTGATGGAGTCGACCGTCTTCTCGCCGCCCTTGGTCCAGCGGATCGCGAACCCGCGCGGGATGAGGAAGTTACGGCCGTAGCCGTCCTTGACCTCCACCACGTCGCCAGGGGCGCCGAGGCCGGAGACCTCCTGGGTCAGGATGAGCTTCATCAGGTGGCCTCCTCTCAGCGCGCGGTGCTGGTGTAGGGCAGCAGAGCGACCTCGCGGGCGTTCTTCACTGCGATGGCAACGTCACGCTGGTGCTGCACGCAGTTGCCGGTGACCCGACGCGCGCGGATCTTGCCGCGGTCGGAGATGAACTTGCGAAGGAGAGTCGTGTCCTTGTAGTCGACGTACGCGACCTTCTCCTTGCAGAACTGGCAAACCTTCTTCTTCGGCTTGCGCAGGACTGGCTTCGCCATTGTGGTGCTCCTTGTTGCTGAGCCCGGCTCTCCCGGAACTGGCTCGAGGCCAACCGCGGTGAGACGGAATGACTAACGAATGGGTATGCAGATCAGAACGGGGGCTCGTCGGACGAACCCTGGTTGCTCGACGCCCACGGGTCGCTCGCCGGTGCGGACTGCTGTCCGCCCCAACCGCCACCCTGGCCGCCACCCTGGCCGCCGCCCTGGGCTCCCTGGCCGGCACCCTGGTTGGCAGGAGCGCCACCCTGGTTGCCACCGGACGCCCACGGGTCGTCGCCGCCGAAACCGCCGCCGCCGCCTTGACGCTGGGTCTTGGTGACCTTGGCGGAGGCGTACTTCAGGCTCGGCCCGACTTCCTCGACATCGACCTCGTACGACGTACGCTTCTCGCCTTCGCGGGTCTCATAGGTGTTTGCCTTGAGACGACCGGAGACGATGACGCGCATGCCCTTGGTGAGCGACTCGGCGGCGTTCTCCGCCGCCTGCCGCCACACGGAGCACCTGAGGAAGAGCGACTCGCCGTCCTTCCACTCGTTCGACTGACGGTCGAACGTGCGGGGGGTCGACGCCACCGTGAAGCTGGCAACCGCTGCACCCGACGGGGTGAAGCGCAGCTCCGGGTCAGCGGTCAGGTTGCCGACGACGGTGATCGGTGTTTCGCCTGCCATATCAGGGCTCCAGGTCTCGAGGGATCGCTTCTACGTTCTGAACGTATCCTCAGCCACCGACACCCCGCATGAAAGGGGTAGGGGTGGCCGTGGGAGGGGTCAGCGGATGTCGGGACGAATGACCTTGGTGCGCAGCACGGACTCGTTCAGCGTGAGCTGACGGTCGAGCTCCTTCACCGTGGCCGGCTCGGCCTGCAACGTGATGACGGCGTAGATGCCCTCGGGGTTCTTGTTGATCTCGTAGGCAAGACGACGCTTGCCCCACACGTCGACGTTCTCGACACTCCCGCCGTCCTGACGGACGACATTGAGGTAGGTGTCGAGAGACGGCGCAACCGTGCGCTCTTCAAGACTCGGGTCGAGGATGACCATTACTTCATAAGCACGCAAAGCAGTCTCCACCTCCTTCGGACTCAGGCGGCCACGGTCTCTCCGTGGCAGGAGGGCTGTTGCGAAGTGCACGCCCCGACAGGCACGAGAGTGGCTGCGAGGCGAACGCCCAAGGTTATCAGCGAGCGAGGATCCGGCGAAATCCGTGCAACCCCGGTGCTCGGTCTGGCGTAATCAGGGCATGCGCTCCCTCCTCGCCGCTCTGCTGCTCCTGGTCATCGCCGCCTGCGGCGCCGAGAAAGACCCCGACCCGGCGGCCGAACCGACCCCGACGGTGACGCCCACGGTCACACCCGCGGGGCCGTCGGACCTCTCGCGGCTGCCCCGCGACCTCAAGTTCGTCGAGGTGCCCTCGGTGTGCGGCCACCCGGCGGGCCGACTGGTCAAAGGCGAGCTCCCCGACACCCCCGAGGGCAACGGGGTGGAGGTTGCCTACCCGTTGAAGTTCGCCCGCGGCCCGTTCTTCGCCGGCAGCGAGGGTGTCGCCTTGGTGGTTCGCTGCTATGACGGCGGGTTCGGAACGCCGAACTACCTCGCCTTCTACGACGACCACCTCCAGCTGGCGGGGTCGTCGTACCTGGCGGACGTCACCGGCGAGGGTACGGAGTACGTCACGAGCCTCTGGGCCGAGGGCGAGAAGCTGTTCGTCGACGCGACGAGCCTCGAGAGCGATGTCTCGGGGCTGCTCACCTTTGCCTGGGACGGCTCAGCGATGCAGGCCGTCGACGAGTTCGTCTTCGACGGCTGGGACGAGGTGACCGAGCTGACGGAGGCGGTCGTGTCGGGTGACGACCAGCGGGGACACGAGCTGGCCACCCCGGAGGTCTACGACGAGCTGGTGGCGACGTACGGCCAGGCCGACGTGACCGTGGAGCCACTCCGCTGCCAGGTCGGCGACACCCACCCGGGGCAGGCCCCGAGCAGCACCGACGACTGGTTCTGCTTCGTGAACTTCATGGGCGAGTTCGAGTTCAGCATGGGGCTGCGGATGGCTCCCCGCGACGGTGGTTGGAAGGCCGTGGGCCTCGGCTCGGTTGCCGGCTAAGGTAAAAACAAGCACGAGTGCTTGCTTTACCGCCGGGTCGCCCTTAGGTTCAGCCCAACATCAGGGCATCCCGAGGAGCAGCATGAGCGCACCGACCACCGTCTGCGAAGCCTTCCAGGCCACCGCCAAGATCGACCCAAGCGCGGTTGCGCTCCGGACGCCGGGCGACAAGGTCTCGATCACGTGGAGCACCTACGCCGACCGCGTCCGCAAGGCGGCGGCCGGTCTCGCCAAGCTCGGCGTGAAGCGCGGTGACACCTTCGCGATCATGCTGACCAACCGGCCCGAGTTCGCGATCCTCGACGCGGCCGCGATGCACCTGGGCGCGACGGCGTTCTCGGTCTACAACACCAGCTCGCCCGAGCAGCTCGAGTACCTCTTCGGCAACGCCGAGAACAAGGCGGTTGCGACCGAGACGGCCCTCCTCCCGGTCATCCTCGCTTCGGGCGTGAAGCTCGAGCACGTGATCTGCGTCGACGGGAAGCCCGACGGCGCCACGATCACCCTCGAGGAGCTCGAGGCGTCCGGCGACCCGGACTTCGACTTCGACACCGCCTGGCAGGCGGTCGAGCCCGACGACATCCTGACGCTCATCTATACCTCGGGTACGACGGGTCCGCCGAAGGGCGTGCAGCTCACTCACCGCAACCTGATGTCCATCGCGGACGGTGCCGCTGACGTCGTGCCGATCGAGTTCGGTGAGCGGATCACGTCGTTCCTCCCCGCCGCGCACATCGCCGACCGGGCGACGTCGCAGTACTTCAACGCCATCCGCGGCGTACAGGTGACCTACGTGGCCGACCCCCGCGCCGTCGCCGAGGCGCTGCCCGACTGCCGGCCGACCATCTGGTTCGCGGTCCCGCGGGTCTGGGAGAAGATCAAGATGGGCATCGAGGCGAAGGTCGCCGCCGAGTCCAGCCCGGTGAAGAAGGCGCTCGCCGGCTTCGCGCTAGGGATGGCCGCCAAGAACGGTCAGGCCCAGCTGAAGGGCACCCAGCTCGGCGGGCTCGACGCAATCAAGTTCGGCATCGCCGACAAGCTGGTGCTCAGCAAGGTCCGCGCTGCCCTCGGGCTCGACGAGCTGAAGTGGGCGTGGTCCGGAGCGGCCGCGATCGCCCCCGAGACCCTCGAGTTCTTCATGGGCCTCGGCATCAACGTGTACGAGCTCTGGGGCATGTCGGAGACCACGGGCGGTGCCACGCTCAACCCGATCGGCAAGGTCAAGGTCGGCACCGTCGGCCCGCCGCTGCCCGGCGTCGAGCTCAAGCTCGCTGAGGATGGCGAGATCCTCGTGAAGAGCCCCGGCAACATGATCGGCTACCGCAAGGACCCGGAGAAGACGGCCGAGACGTTCACCGCCGATGGCTGGCTGATGACCGGTGACATCGGCACGATCGACGCCGACGGCTACCTCACGATCGTGGACCGCAAGAAGGAGATCATCATCAACGCGGCCGGCAAGAACATGTCGCCCGCGAACATCGAGAACAACATCAAGTCCAGCACTCCGCTCGCGGCCACCGTCGCGGTGATCGGCGACGCGCGTGCCTACAACGTCGCGCTGATTACGCTAGACCCCGACGCTGCCGCGGCGTACGCCGAGAAGGCCGGCCTCTCGGCCGACCCTGCAGTGCTGTCCAAGGACCCCGGCCTGATCGCCGAGATCCAGAAGGGGGTCGACGCCGGCAACGCGAAGATGTCGCGCGTCGAGCAGATCAAGAAGTTCGAGGTGCTGCCGGTGTTCTGGATGCCAGGCACCGACGAGCTGACTCCGACGTTGAAGCTGCGTCGCAAGCCCATCGCGGAGAAGTACTCCGCCGAGATCGAAGGACTCTACGCATGAGTTTGCCAAAGATGAGCACTAGCAAAACTGTCTGCGACGCTTTCCAGCAGATCGTGAAGGTCGAGCCGGACGCCGTCGCGATGCGCACCCCGGGTGACACCGTGTCCATCACCTGGCGCGAGTACGACGAGCGCGTGCGCAAGATTGCGGCAGGGCTCGACCGTCTCGGCCTCAAGCGCGGCGACACCCTCGCGTTCATGCTGGTCAACCGTCCCGAGTTCGCCCTGGTCGACACCGCTGGCATGCACCTGGGTGCGACGTGCTTCTCCGTCTACAACACGAGCTCGCCCGAGCAGCTGAACTACCTCTTCTCCCACGCCGAGAACAAGATCGTCGTGACCGAGAAGGCCTTCCTGGACCGGATCCTCAAGTGCGGCGTCTCCATCGAGCACGTCATCTGTATCGACGGTCCGGCCGACGGTGCGACGGGGACGCTGGCCGACCTGGAGTCAGGGGACCCGCGTGACGGCTTCGACTTCGACGCCGCCTGGCAGGCGGTCCAGCCCGAGGACGTCTGCACGCTGATCTACACCTCGGGGACGACCGGCCCGCCGAAGGGCGTACAGACCACTCACGCGAACATCGTTGCCGAGGTGACGCTGATCAAGCCGATCGCGCCCATCCACTTCGGCGACCGCCAGACGTCGTTCCTTCCGGCGGCCCACATCGCCGACCGGGTGTCGACGCTGTACTTCATGGCCTTCTACGGAATCCAGGTCACCTACATCGACGACCCCAAGGGCGTGCTGCCTGCACTGCTCGACTGCCGTCCCACCGTGTGGTTCGCCGTACCCCGCGTGTGGGAGAAGATCCGGGCCGGCATCGAGGCGAAGGTCAACGCGGAACCCGACGAGGCGAAGCGGAAGATCGCGCTCGACTCGATCGCGGTCGGGCGGCTCAAGGCGCGCTCCGTCACCGGTGGCGAGCCGCTGACCGCCGAGCAGCAGGAGCAGTGGGAGCTTGCTGAGGCGTTCGTCCTGGGCAACCTGCGCGCGGCCATCGGCCTCGACCAGTGCCGCTACGCCTGGACCGGCGCGGCTGCGCTGGCGCCGGACACCCTCGAGTTCTTCATCGGTCTCGGCATCAAGCTCTGCGAGCTGTGGGGCATGTCGGAGACCACGGGAATCGCCACGATCAACCCGCCCGAGGCCATCAGGGTCGGCTCGGTGGGCATCGCGGTTCCCGGCGTCGAGGTCAAGCTCGCCGAGGACGGCGAGATCATGGTGCGCGGCCCGATCAACATGGCCGGCTACCGCAAGGACCCCGAGAAGACCGCCGAGACCCTCAACGCTGAAGGCTGGATCCTGACCGGCGACATCGGCGTGCTGGACGACGAGGGCTACTTCAAGATCGTCGACCGCAAGAAGGAGCTCATCATCAACGCCGGCGGCAAGAACATGTCGCCGACCAACATCGAGAACTCCGTGAAGGCGGCCTGCCCGCTGATCGGCGGCATCATCGCCATTGGTGACAACCGGGCCTACAACGTCGCGCTGATCGCCCTCGACCCCGATGCCGCGGCGATGTACGCCGAGCGCGTCGGAATCAGCCCCGACCCCGCCGTACTCGCCAAGGACGCCGGCGTACTCGCGATCGTCGCCAAGGGCGTCGAGGACGGCAACACCAAGCTGTCGCGCGTGGAGCAGATCAAGAAGTTCGAGCTGCTGTCGACGTTCTGGGAGCCAGGCGGTACCGAGCTGACCCCGACGATGAAGCTGCGCCGCAAGCCGATCAACGAGAAGTACTCCGCGGAGATCGAGGCGCTCTACGCATGACCGTGACCGCTGGGCCGCCGCCCGCGGGACGCCAACCCCAGCAGCAACGCTCTCGCGCCACCCGGCAACGGCTTCTCGATGCGACCATCGAGAGCCTTGCCGAGGTGGGGTGGGACCGCACCACAGTGGTGGCCGTCGCGGGCCGGGCCGGCGTCTCGCGCGGAGCGGCTCAACACCACTTCACCACCCGTGACGACCTGGTGATCGCCGCTATCGGCCACGTCCAGAGCGAGCTGCTGGCCGACATGCGGCGACGCATCCCGGAGGTAGCGGGGCGCAGGGATCGGTCGATGGCCGTCCTCGAGATGATCAGCGGCCTCTGGACGAGCACTTTCGGTCGTGC
Organism: Nocardioidaceae bacterium; assembly: GCA_035477015.1. Taxonomy (GTDB): domain Bacteria; phylum Actinomycetota; class Actinomycetes; order Propionibacteriales; family Nocardioidaceae; genus SSC3. The sequence goes on from DATILB010000277.1 coordinate 11,108, forward strand.
GGCCCTGCACCTCTGGGTAGCGGCGTCCACCGACCCTTCGCTGCGGTCCCTCGTGCTCCCGCTCGAGCGACAGCTCAACCAGGACATCTACAAGGTCACGATCGAGCTGCTCGGCGCCGACTCGGCTCGACCGCAGGTCCGCGAGTCCGTAGGCCTGACCCTGCAGCTCATGCGCGGCATGGGCCTCGGGGCCCTGCTGCGTCACGACAGCACCCGTCGCAAGGCCGAGCTCGCGCAGTGGGCCGCGATGCTCACCGCCATCGAGGGCGTGATCGGGCGGCTCCCGCTTTAGGACATGTAACCGTTTCCTTTGCAACTCGTTACACCGCTATGCCGTCGCGCCCCGCCGTCGTACGCCTCCTCCTTGCCTCCGCACTGGTGACGGGCTCCGCCCTGCTCCTCCCGCAGGGGCCCTCGGTCGGCCAGACCGAGCCGTCGCTGGCGGCCACGCGCCAGGCGAAGTGCGGCCCGGGCTCGCGGCCCGAGACCGACATCCAGGGGCGGGTGCCCCAGCGCGACTACGACAACGGGCGAGTCAACCAGGGCTACACCTGCAACACCCGCCAGGTCGGCCATCAGGGCCACTCCGGCGGCTTCAAGACCTTCCGGTACGTCGACAGGGCCGGGCATCAGTGCGTGTTCTACGACTCGACGCTGCTGGTCCTCAAGGATCTGATCTACGACGCCGTCGGCGAGGGGCAGGGCGTCAAGGTCGTCGACGTCAGCGACCCGAGGAACCTGCGCAAGACCGCAAGCCTCACGTCGCTGCCGATGCTGAACCCGCACGAGTCGCTGGTGTTCAACGCCAAGCGCGGCCTGCTCGCCGCGTCGCTGGGCACGCCTGCTACCTCGCCGGCGGTGGTGGCCATCTACGACGTGCGCACCGACTGTCGTCAGCCGAAGCTGCTCTCCCTCACGGTGCAGCCGTCGTTGGGCCACGAGGGCGGCTTCGCCCCGGACGGCAGGACGCTGTACCTCACCGGTGCGGCCGGCTCGTTCCTCGCCATCGATGTCAGTGACCCTCGGCAGCCCAAGCACCTCTACACGGAGAACGGTGTCGTCTACCACGGCGTACGGCTCAGCGCCGACGGTCGGACGATGTACGTCGCGAACATCGGGTTCCCCAACGCTGAGGGGCTGCTCGGCTCTGGCGGGCTCAGCATCCTTGACGTGAGCGAGATCCAGGACCGTCAGGCCAACCCGAAGGTGCGCACGCTCGCGGAGCTCAAGTGGGGCAGCCACTCGATCCCGCAGCACGCCGACCCGATCGTCATCAACGGACACCGGTACCTGCTGGAGATGGACGAGTACGCCAACTACACAGCTGACCTCGACGTGCTGCTCGGCCTCGGCTTCTCCGCCAGCTCCGCCGTGGGTGCGGCGCGGCTGATCAACGTCGACAACCCGCAGCGGCCGTTCGTCACCTCGAACCTGCGCCTCGCGGTCAACAACTACGCGGGGCGGCTGGCCTCGCAGAACGACCCGGGCGCCAGGCTGCCGATCCAGGGGTACACCGGCCACTACTGCTCGGCCCCCAAGCGCGTGAACCCGAAGCTCGTCGCGTGCAGCTTCGTCGCGTCCGGTCTCCGCATCTTCAACATCGAGAACCCGGCCAGGCCCCGCGAGGTGGCGTACTTCAACATGCCGCGTCCGGCCAACGCCGACCCGTTCCACCAGGGCGCCTGGGCGATGTCCGCTCCTACGTGGGACCTCGCTCGCAGGCTCGTGTACTTCACCGACGCGAACAGCGGCCTGTACGCCGTACGCCTCACCAACGGGGTTGTCCCCCGGTCCTACCTGCGCTGAAGACTGTCGTTGCTCGCTCGTAGGGTGGACCCATGCTGTTGGGCGCTCACGTAGACCAGACCGACCCCGTCGCCGAAGGCGTCGCTCGAGGCGCCGACCTCGTGCAGTTCTTCCTCGGCAACCCGCAGGGCTACAAAGGCCCCGAGATAAAGTCGAGGGCGGGGCCCCTGCGTTGCGTGCCGCGGCGGCGGACGCAGGGATCGGGCTGTACGTGCACGCGCCGTACCTCGTCAACGTCGCGACCACGAACAACCGAATCCGCATCCCCTCCCGCAAGCTGCTCCAGCAGCACATCGACGCGGCCGCCTCGATTGGAGCGTTGGGGCTGATCGTGCACGGCGGCCACCTCAACGACGGCGACGACCCGGCGGTCGGCTTCGACAACTGGCGCAAGGCAGTCGAAGCCACCGACCTCAAGGTGCCGCTTCTGATCGAGAACACCGCAGGTGGTGGCAACGCCATGACGCGTGAGCTCGACCGCATCGCCGGCGTCTGGGACGCCATCTCCACAGCATCCGGCTTCGAGAACGTCGGCTTCTGCCTCGACACCTGTCATGCGCACGCAAGCGGCATCGCCTTGGACACGGCGGTGGAGAAGGTGAAGGCCATCACCGGCCGTATCGACCTCGTCCACGCCAACGACAGCCGCGACGACTTCGGCTCAGGCGCCGACCGCCACGCCAACTTCGGCAACGGTCACGTGGACCCCGACGGGTTCATGGAGGTCCTCCGCTCCGCCGGTGCCCCCGTCATCGCCGAGACCCCCGGTGGCGTCGAGGAGCATGTCGCCGACTTCGAATGGGTTCGGTCTCGGCTGTGAGTGGTGCGGTTTCACACGGTCCCGTGTGAAACATGGGGTTCCCACATGAAACTTCGTGTGGGAACCCCCGGTTTCGTGTGGGAACCCCTTCGCCATCCACAGCCCAGCTCGGTCGGCCGTGCTCGACTGCGTTCGACAGTCCAAGGTTGTCGCCATGCGCGATCCCCGACTCGAAGCCATCGCCGCCAAGCACGGCGTCTTCCTGACGCGAGAGGCCAAGGAACTTGGCTACGAGGACAAGACCATCACCCAGGCGGCTCGCTCCGGGCTGTGGCACCGGGTTCGCCATGGCGCCTACGTGTTTCCCGAGGTCTGGCATGCCGCCGATGCGGTGACCCGCCACCGAATCCGGCTGAGAGCGGTGCTTCGGCAGACGCCTGGGCCTGTCGCGGCGAGTCACGTCAGCAGCCTCGTCGAGCGAGGTGTTGCGACGTACGGGATCGACCTCACGCGAGTACACGTCACCCGCCTGGACCGAGGAGCGGGCCGGATTGCACGAGACGTACAGCATCACGAGGGTCTTTGGCTGCACGACGACGTCGAGGTCGTGAACGGGTTGTCCCTGATCAAGGCCCCGCGTGCTGTCGTCGAGACGCTGACGATGTGTGGCACCGAGCCCGGCCTCGTCCTGACCGACTCCGCCTACAACAAGGGGATCGCGACGCCGCTTGACGTCGAGAACACCTATGACCGAATGCAGTTCTGGCCCGGGATGCGCTCCGCCCAGCTCGTGCTACGCCTGGCCGACGGCCGTGCAGAGTCCCCTGGAGAGTCGCGTGTTCGCTACATCTGCTGGGAACAGGGGCTGCCGAAACCGGAGCTCCAGTTCGAGGTGTACGACGAGCACGGAAATCTCGTCGGAACGACGGACTTTGCCTGGCCGAACCGCCAGTTGCTTGGTGAGTTCGACGGGAAGATCAAGTACGGCCGGCTGCTGAAGCCAGGGCAGGATCCTGGGGAGGTCGTGTTCATGGAGAAACAGCGCGAAGACCTGCTGCGCGAGATCACGTCCTGGGGGATGGTCCGTCCAGTGTGGGACTGGCTCGATGATCCGAGAGCAGTCGCGTCACGGATCGGGCGGGCGATGCGTCCTCGGGCAGCATGACCGGCGGCTGCGACGGGGTTCCCACACGAATCCTGGGGTTCCCACACGAAGTTTCATGTGGGAACCCCTGGTTTCCCACGGGACCGTGTGAAACCGGAACTCACAACCCACCGACTAGGCTCGCCCCCGTGACCTCCCCGCTCGCCGTACGCACCATCACGCCCGAGGAGCACCTCGCCTTCATCCGAACGCAGAGGTCGGCGAGCTTCCTGCAGACGCCGGCG
>DATILB010000278.1:0-3617 GCA_035477015.1 Nocardioidaceae bacterium
GCGCGCGACAGTGCTGCAGCTCGCCGCCAGCCCCAACCTCTGCGACCGGTCCTGGATCACCGACCAGTACGACCGCTACGTCCAGGGCAACACCGTGCTCTCCCAGCCCGAGGACTCCGGCATGGTTCGCGTCGACGAGGACACCAACCTCGGCGTCGCCGTGTCGACCGACTGCAACGGCCGGTTCGCCAAGCTCGACCCGTACACCGGCGCCCAGCTCGCCCTCGTTGAGTCCTACCGCAACGTAGCTACTACGGGTGCGCGCCCGCTCGCCGTCAGCGACTGCCTGAACTTCGGGTCGCCGGAGGACCCGAGCGTGATGTGGCAGTTCGCCGAGGCCGTTCGCGGGCTCGCCGACGGCTGCCAGGCGCTCGGCGTCCCGGTGACCGGCGGCAACGTCAGCCTCTACAACCAGACCGGTGAGACCGCGATCCTGCCGACGCCCGTCGTCGCCGTGCTCGGCGTGATCGACGACGTCACCCGTCGCACCCCGACCGGCTTCGTCGCCGAGGGCCAGCAGATCTACCTCCTCGGCACGACTCGCGAGGAGCTCTCGGGCTCGGAGTGGGCGCACGTCGCGCACGGCCACCTGGGCGGTCTGCCGCCGGCTGTCGACTTCGCTGCCGAGAAGGAGCTCGCCGACATCCTGATCAACGCCTCCCGCGACGGCTTGATCGACGCGGCCCACGACCTGTCCGACGGCGGCCTCGCGCAGGCGCTGGTCGAGTCCTGCCTGCACGGTGGGATCGGGGCACGCGTGTGGCTGGAGGGCGACCCGTTCGTTGCGCTCTTCTCCGAGTCCTCAGCGAGGGCGATCGTCGCCGTGCCGCGCTCCGAGGAGGTGCGCTTCACCGACATGTGCGCCGCCCGAGGCTTCCCGCACGTGCGCATCGGCGTGACCGACGGCGACGAGCTCGACGTGCAGGAGCAGTTCACGCTCCCGCTCGCCGAGCTCCGTGCCGCATGGTCGGCGACGCTGCCTGCGGCCTTCGGCGGTTGAGCCGCGACGCGAGCCTATGGGCGAGCAAGCGTGTCGAAACCACCTGGTGGGCTGGGCTTGGTGTCCCCCGTGACCTGGTCTCGGCACGGTCGCCCGCTTCGCGAACGTCCCGGCTCGACCGGCGTTAGGTGCCGTTCTGCAGCCGCGCCCACAGCTCCACGGTCACCACACCGGTCTGCCGTACGTCGTGCACGGCCTGGAACTTCTTCACCGCGGCTGTAGTCGCCGAAGCGAACGTTCCGGTGATCGGCAGCCGCGCATCCACGGCAGCGTTCAGAGCACGCTGCAGCCGGCGGACGCCGGGGCCGTACGCGCCGTACTTCATCAGCGGCGTCTTGCCCGCGGACAGCCGGACCATCCAGACCAGCCGGTCGAAGGACGTGCCGATCGGCAACCCCACGCGGGCCCGGTAGGCCGCGGCGGCCTCACCGGTCCGCGTGTCGTAGACACCCGTGATCGGCCCGGTGTAGAGCCGGATCCGCTTGAGGAGGCACTGCACGGCCTTGGTGCGCTCGACCTGCTTGGTGCCGACGTCGACCTTCGTGTAGCGGGGGAAGTCGATGTTGGTGCCATTGCAGATCACCTTGGCCGGCTTCGGCACCGAGCCGGTCCCGGTGTCGAGGAAGTTGCTGTCGATGTTGATGCGTACGCCGCCGTGGACCTCGTCGTGCCCGCCCTTGTACTGGTGGACTCGGCGGCCGGGCAGCCACGCGTCCTCGCGCAACCAGGGCCCGGTGAAGTCGAAGGGGGTGCCCGACCAGTCCGCGACCCAGATCATGTCCGGCTCGTCGAAGGTCTCGCGCCGGACCCGCGCGTTGTCGACCGCGACGATGCCGCTGGCGCCGGAGGAGTACATGCCGCTGACGAAGTCGAGCGCGTGCAGCTGCTCGGTCCAGCCGTCCAGGAAGGAGATCGCCGAGAGGCGGCAGCCCCTGTTCTTGATGTCGTAGGCCTCGAGGTCGTACCAGAGCGTGCTCTTCGCAGCGATCCCCAACGCCGTCGCGACGTCGACGGCCTTCGTCGCCTCGGCGACGCCCTGGGCCTTGGCCGCGGCATAGCCGCCTGCCGGATCCTTCTTGATGACCGGGTCGATCTTCGGGCCGTACTTGGGGTAGCGCGTGTTGCAGTACGCCTGCGGCCCGAGGGCGATCGGCAGCAGCCGCCAGCCGCTCGCCAGCTGGGTCGTGATCCAGGTCGGCGTCAGGTTGGGTTGGTCTCGGCAGTGCCGCGAGTTGCCGGAGATGTAGATGCCGACGGCCCAGAAGGGTGAGCTCTCGAGCCAGGCGTCCATCGCCTTCTGCGTGGGTGCGAGGCACTGGTCGAAGCCGTAGCCGGTGAAGTTTCCGGGCGTGACCGGGTTCGTCGAAGCGCGCGCGACGGGTTCAGCGGCCACCGTGGGAAAGGCCAGGGCAGCGGCTGCGCCGAGGGCTGTCGCGACCAGGGCAAGGCGTCGGGGAAGTGACGTCATTAGTCACTGTAAACACAGAAACCCCATCCGTAACAACACTCAGGCGCGCCCGGCGTGGAGCAGTGACCACACTCCAGTGGTGGTCACGCCGGTCCGCGTGAACCCGAGCGCACCCTGGTAGCCCTTCACGGCCCGCTCGGTCCTCCGGTCGTAGACACCGGTGATCGGCAGTCGCGAGGTCGTCGCCGCGTTGAGGGCACGCTGCAGCCGTCGTACGGCGTCCGAACCGCTCCCCACCTTGGCGAGGGGCGCGCTGCCGTCGGACAGGAGCGCGACCCAGGTCGCCTTGGTGGCCTTTCCGGTGACGCGCAGGTGGTGCTTGCGCTGGAAGCGCTTCACGGCGAGCGAGGTACGCCGGTCGAACCGCTCGATGAGGTCGCCGCTGAGCAGTCGCTCCTCGCGAAGCAGGCACTGCAGCGCGCGGACCCGGTCGCCCGACGACCCGAGCCGTTGCACGCCGTACGCCGGGAAGTCGACGCGGACGCCGTGGCAGTGCTTGCGGACGCGCGGCGACTTTGTGCCGCCTCCCACCTGCGTCCAGTTGCTGTCGACGTTGATCGTCACGCCGCCATGCGTCTCATTGTGACTGTCGGAGTACTGGTGGATGCGCTCTCCTGCCCAAGCCTTCTTGGCGAGGTACTCGGTCTTCACCGAGACCTGGCCGTTGTAGTGGGCGAACCACAGCTGGTCGGGGAGGTTGTACGACCCGGGCGACAGCGTGCGCGCGCCCTCGACGGCCTGGATCGCCGCAGCGGCGTTGGAGTACAGCCCGCTTCGGTAGCCGAGCTTGTGCAGCTTGCTGGTCCATCCCGAGATGAACGCGAGCACCGAGCGCCGGCAGTGGGTGTCGAGCACGTCGAAGTCCTCGATGTCGAGCCAATGCGTGGTCTTCTTCGGGAGTCCGACCGCCTCCGAGGCGGCGACGGTCGAGACGGCTTCCGCGCGACCCTGGCTCTTGGCCGCCGCGTAGCTGTTGGCCTGGCTGTCGTCGATCCGTGTCGGGTATGCAGTGCAGGCGGCTTGCCGCCCGACAGTCAGCGGCAGGATCCGCCAGCCTTTGCGTGACTGCTCGGCCACCCAGTTGGAGGTGAGGTTGGGCTGCTCGTCGCACTGCCGGTTCACGCCGGCGAGGTACACCCCGACACCCCA
>DATILB010000279.1:0-3867 GCA_035477015.1 Nocardioidaceae bacterium
GGACGTCCGATTCTGTCACTACGGAACGCCGCCTGGAATCGGCGCCTCGGGATCGTACGGCGCACGAGTGAACACGAAGGTGGCCACCTCCAGGTGGTTGATGCTCCCGTCCATGTTGCGCACGACCCGCAGGGTCTCGCCATGGTGGTAGCCACTGGTTCCCAGGAACGTCCCCTCCGCAGCGGGTCGGAAGGCCTCCCGGTCCTCCCCTGTGCGCAAGGCGCTGGCGACCACTTCGGAACCGTTCCACGAGAACACGAAGCCTGTGTTGCCCCAGTGCCAGGGGCCCAGGATCTCCATGACCTCCGGAGGGACCTGGGTGGCGGGCGCCCATGGCCCGGGCACGGTCGGCTCGGAGTCTTCGAGGACCCCCAGCAGCAGCGGGGTGATCCCGTCCGCCTGCAAGCCGGTGGTGCTGTTGGCCAGGACGACCGCGGCGGCTCGACGCGGCCGGTCGGCGAACAGAGAGGCCTGGAAACCCGGCATCGACCCGGTGTGACCGACGAACAGTCGACCGTCGTTGGCCAGCAGCCGCAGACCTAGGCCATAGGCCCGGTCGAGGCCGTCCGCCAGAGTGCCGGACTGTGGCGTCGCCATCTCGTCGATCGTGGCGAGCCGGAGAACCGACTCGTGCCCGGCCACCAAGAAGGCCGCGTAGCGAGCAAGATCGCCGACGGTGCTCCAGGCCTGTCCGGCCGGGGCCATCGCGCCAGTGTCGTGGTGTGGCTCCTTGGTGAGCGTGTTGGCGTAGGGGTGCACGGAGTAACCCTGGGCGTGGTCACCCACTGCGTCGTACGACGTCCGCGTCATCCCGAGCGGCCCGAGGATGCGCTCGTCGACGCAGTCCCACCAGGACCCACCCCTAAGCCTGGCGACGACCTCGCCCAGCAGCCCGAAGGCGAGGTTCGTGTAGTGGAAGGTGGCTCCGGGCTCGAAGGGCGTCTTGGTCGGGTCCATCGCCGCGGCGAGCTCTTCGAAGGAACCGCCGGCGGAGCGCTCCCACCATGGACCCTCAGGTTCGGAGGGCAGGCCACCGGAGTGCGAGAGGAGCGATCGGATCGACCGGTCGCCGTACACGATGCCTGGGAGGTGCTTCTCCACCGGGTCGTTGAGCGCCAGCCGTCCTTCGTCGCGCAGCTGCATGACGAGGACGGTGGTCATGGTCTTCGTGATCGACCCGATGCGGTACTGACGGTCGGAATCTCCGGCCGCCCAGACCAGCTCCCCGTCGCGGACGACCCCGGCCGCGACGGACGGCAGCTTCCCCGAGACCTGCGCTGTCGCCAGGGCGGCCTCGAGGCGCCGCGCGGTGAGTGGCTCGACCACGGCCCTAGTTCTCCGCGAACGCCTCAGGAGAGGGGCAGGCGCAGACCAGGTTCCGGTCGCCGTACGCCTGGTCGATGCGTGCTACAGGTGGCCAGTACTTGTCCGGGTCCGGGCCGTTCGGGAAGCAGGCTTCCTGCCGGGTGTAGGCCCGGCCCCAGGACTCGTCCATGAGTGCACGCGAGGTGTGCGGTGCCCCGCGCAGCGGGGAGTTCTCAGGCGTCCACTCCCCCGCCCCCACGCGGTCGATCTCACCCTTGATGGCGACCATCGCGGCAATGAACCGGTCGAGCTCAGCCAGGTCCTCCGACTCCGTGGGCTCGACCATGAGGGTTCCGGCCACCGGGAAGGACATCGTCGGTGCATGGAAGCCGTAGTCGACGAGCCGCTTCGCCACGTCGTCCACCGTTACACCGGTGTCCTTGGTCAGGTCCCGCAGGTCGAGAATGCACTCGTGCGCCACCAGCCCTCCGTGGCCCTTGTAGAGCACCGGGTAGTGCTCGCCGAGCCGGGACGCGATGTAGTTCGCCGACAGCACGGCAACCGCCGTGGCCTTGGTCAGGCCCGCCCCTCCCATCATCCGCACATAGGCCCAGGAGATGGGCAGGATCCCGGCCGAGCCGTACGGCGCAGCACTGATCGGACCGATGCCGGTGCGCTTCCCGGGCAGCGGGTGACCGGGGTGCGAGGGAAGGTACGGCGCGAGGTGCGCCCGGACCGCGACCGGGCCGACACCCGGACCGCCACCGCCGTGCGGGATGCAGAACGTCTTGTGCAGGTTCAGGTGCGACACGTCGCCACCGAACTCGCCCGGACGCGCGTAGCCGAGCAACGCGTTGAGATTGGCCCCGTCGACGTACACCTGGCCGCCGTGGTCATGAACGATCTTGCAGAGGTCGCCGATGCCGTCCTCGTACGCGCCGTGCGTCGACGGGTACGTCACCATGATGGCCGCGAGGTCCTGGGCGTGCGTCTCGCACTGGGCGACCAGGTGGTCCATGTCGACACGCCCGTCGGCGGCGGTCTTCACGACCACCACACGCATTCCCGCCATGACCGCGGACGCGGCGTTCGTCCCATGCGCGGACGCGGGAATGAGGCAGATGTCGCGCTCGCCGTGCCCGTTGGCGCGGTGGTAGGCCCGGATCGCCAGGAGGCCGGCCATCTCACCCTGCGACCCAGCGTTCGGCTGGATCGAGACCTGGTCGTAGCCGATCACGTCCGCCAGCCACGCCTCGAGCTGCTCGACCATCTCGGCATAGCCGGTCGCGTCCTCTGCGGGAGCGAAGGGGTGCAGGTTCGCGAAGCCGGGCAGCGAGATCGGCTCCATCTCCGTGGTGGCGTTCAGCTTCATCGTGCACGAGCCCAGCGGGATCATGCCGCGGTCCAGCGCGTAGTCGCGGCCCGAGAGGCGGCGGAGGTAGCGCAGCATCGACGTCTCGGACCGGTGGGTGTTGAACACCTCGTGGGTGAGGTACGACGTGGTGCGTGCCAGGTCGGCGGGAAGGTGGGTCTCGGCACCCTTGCTCGCTTCGCTCGCGTCGCGGCTCGACCGGCGTACGGCGCCGAAAGCGGCCAGCACAGCGTCGACGTGCTCGTCGCGGGTGGACTCGGACGTCGAGATGCCGACCGTCGTGTCGTCGACCAGGCGTAGGTGGACGCCACCCTCGCGGGCCTTGGCCACGACTGCAGCCGCGTCCGCGACCGTGACGGTCAGTGTGTCGAAGAACGGCACCTCGGCTACGTCGACGCCAGCTGCACGTAACGAGGAGGCGAGCGTCGCGGCATACGCGTGGGTGCGCTCGGCGATCGCCCGCAGCCCGGCCGGCCCGTGGTAGACGGCGTACATCGAAGCCGTCACCGCCAGCAGCACCTGGGCGGTGCAGATGTTCGAGGTCGCCTTGTCGCGACGGATGTGCTGCTCGCGGGTCTGGAGTGCGAGTCGGTACGCCGGGCGCCCCTCGGCATCGACGGAGACGCCCACCAGACGACCGGGCAGGTGCCGCTCGAGACCGTCGCGGACGGACATGTAGCCGGCGTGCGGACCGCCGTAGAACAGCGGCACCCCGAAGCGCTGCGTGTTGCCGACCACGACATCGGCGCCGAGGGCACCGGGTGACTCGAGCATCGTCAGCGCGAGCAGGTCCGCGGCGACAACGACCATCGCGCCCCGCTCATGCGCGGCCTCGATCAGCGGTCGGGGGTCCAGGATCCGACCCGAAGCACCGGGGTACTGGACGAGCACCCCGCTCAGCTCACCCTCGGGCAGGCCCTCCTCAAGATTCGCGACGACCACCGGGATGCCCATCGCCTCGGCACGCGTCTCGACCACCGCGATCGTCTGCGGCAGCGCGTCAGCGTCGACCACGAACGCTCCACTGGCGCCACGGACCGCACGGCGTACGAGCGTCATCGCCTCGGCGGCCGCGGTGCTCTCGTCGAGCAGAGAGGCATTGGCCGTTGGAAGCCCGGTGAGGTCGCCGACCATGGTCTGGAAGTTCAGGAGTGCCTCGAGGCGACCCTGCGAGATCTCAGGCTGGTACG
>DATILB010000280.1:0-9475 GCA_035477015.1 Nocardioidaceae bacterium
GCCACCGCCTTCGTCGTCGGTGTGATCCTCGTCCGATGACGGTCCTGCTCGCGGCCCTGGCTGCGGTCGCCTACGGCCTCTCGGACTTCGTCGGGGGCATCGTGTCCCGTCGGGCCTCTGCGTGGTCTGTCGCCTTCTTGGGACAGGTTGCCTCGACCGTCTGCACGGCAGCCGTGGCAGTCTTCCGTCCCGGCGAACCGAGCGCCAGTGACTTCGCTTGGGCCGCTGTGGCCGGGGTGGGCGCCGGTGTCGGGACGGGCTTCCTCTACCGAGGACTCTCGCTGGGCCGCATGGGTGTGGTGGCTCCCGTGTCAGCAGTGGGCGCGGCGCTCGTTCCGGTTGCGGTCGGGGCGATCACCGGCGAGCGTCTGACCGCACTGGTATGGATCGGCATCGCTGCGGCGCTCCCCGGCATCTGGCTGGTCTCGAGCGAGCCGTCCGATGAGCCGGCCCGTGGCTCCCTCGCCGAGGGCGTGCTGGACGGAGTCCTGGCCGGACTCGGGTTCGGCCTGCTCTTCGCGACGCTGGGCCAGGTGTCGGAGAGCGCCGGCATGTGGCCGCTGGCCCTGGCCCAGTTCGTATCGGTGGTCGCGGTCGCGGCCGTGGCCACCGCACTTCGGACGGACTGGGTGCCGCGGACCACAGCCGCCGCGTGGGGGCTGCTCGCAGGGCCCCTAGGAGCAGCCGCAGCCATCCTGTTCGTGCTCGCGACACAGCACGGCTTCCTCACTGTGGCTGGCGTGATCGCGTCGCTCTACCCGGCCGCCACCGTCCTTCTGGCGGCCACCGTGCTCCGAGAACGGATCCACGCGATGCAGGCGGTCGGACTGGTGCTGTGCGGCGCTGCTGTGGCCTTCGTCGCCGCAGGGTGAGGGCCCTAGCCTTGGGCCACCCAGGGCGTGAAAGCCTGCTCTGCCTTGAGCCAGTCCCGCACGACGGTCCCGCCAGGTCCGTCCGCGCCGACCTCGATCGCGACTCGCACGGCTTCCGGGGCGCCGAAGCAGTTGCGGTTGAACCTGGTCCGGGTCACGTCGTTGTCGAAGTCGAGGGACAACCGGTAGCGGCACTCGACAGGCTCGCCGAAGTCCCAGCCGTTGACGGTCCCCAGGAGATAGTCGGTGCCCGCGTTGAGCCCACTGCCGATCACGTACTCGGGACCCGGAAGCGTCGGGTTGGTGTCGAAGTAGATGCTGATGCCGGCGCCCCGCTTGGGGAACCGCCGGAGGTTCGCGTGCTTCACCCGGACCCGTACGACGCTCTCGTGCTCAACGGTGCCGCGCCAGATGTCGGCTCCGTGGTTCAGGTCCCCGTGTGCGTCACGCACGTGACGGGTCTCTGCCCGGGCAGCAGGTGCGAGCAGCGAGAACGTCAGACCTGCGACAGCTACGGACGCTACGAGCTTCATTGGTTCCCCTGGTGGTCGGTGGCAGCTTGCCCTGACGCTACCCAAACGAGGCCTGCCTCCACACACGCACGCGGGCCCGGGAGAAACTCCCGGGCCCGCGCAGTTCGAAAAAGACCGCCTCTCGGTTACGGATCCACGATGATCGTGCAGACCAGCGTGACCGCCGGGTCGGTGGGCTCCAGATCCTCGACCTTCACGGAGCCGTCCCCACCTGTGACGGCGTCCGCATCGGTAGCGGTGCTACCCAGTACGTTGCCGTCCTTGTCGACGCAACTGATCGTCGAGGCAGTACCTCCATCGATCTGCGAGTCGACGGACACTGTGATGTCGGTGAGCGGCATGTTGAGGAAACTGACCGTCTCTCCGACGAAGGTGGCGTCCGTGCACTTCGCGTTGTTGTCGACCGTCTTCACTTTGTCGTTTGCGTCGACGTGGTATCCGTCGGGCACAGTCTCGTGGACCGTGTAGTCGCCGAACGGGAGTCCGTCGAAACAGGCCTGACCGGAACTGTTGGTCGCCTTCGTGACACCGTTGACGGTGATATCCACACCAACCTGTGGGTGGTCACTAGGACCATCGGCAGCATGCTTCCGGTTCTTGGTGACCAGGATCGCGCCGAGGTTCTGCCGGTTGGTGTACACGCAGGTCACCACGCCGCCACCGGCCAGCGTGATCGACGCGACCTTGCTGCCGGCTGATGTGGTCGCGCTCGTCCCCGTGCCGGTAGCAGTGCAGGAGACGTCGACGAACGAGAAGTTGCTAGCGTCAGCGCCTTCCGTCACCGTGTAGCTCCCGATTGGCACATTGGTGCACGACTCGGTGTTGGCGGCGTTGTCCGCATTCGTGTTGCCGCTGTCGTTGAGCGTGAACGATGCCGGTGTCGAGTCGAGCGTGCACGCCTCGTTGGGCGCAGCCGGAGAGCCTGCGGCCGGAATCGTCGACGTGAAGCTGTGCGCTTGGTTCACGCCGCGCGGCGCCGTGCGCTTGATGATCTTGATCGACCCACAGTTGGTGATGTTGATGTTGCCCGGGCCGACCAGGTCCTTCATCTGGGCCGTCGCCGAGCTACCCGACGAGCGGCTCACGGCGAACGCCGAGCCGAAGGTCGCGCAGACACCCGGAGCGAACACGCCGGCGTCCGTGAGGTCGATGCCGGCCTCGCCGAACTCCTTGATGCCCAGGGTCTCGTTGGTGGGTCCAGCCGTGTCGGACGCTGTTGCGCCGGTGTTGACCCCAGCCACTGCCGCACCGGAGTCGGTGAGGTTGACGGACGGGCCCCAGCACGGCGGCGACTTGCTTCCGACCTCACAGGCTCCAGACGTCACCCAGCGACGAAGCGAGATGGCCGGTACCGCGGTGCCACCCTCGAAGTCGTACACGATGAGCATGTCACCGGCCGTGCGGACGACGAGGCCGCCTGGCCCCGCACATGCGCCCGAGGTTCCAGCGTTGAACTCGAAGCCGATGTGCGCAGACGGCGACGTCGTGTTCTGCGGGATGCGGATCCAGGAGAGACCGAGGATCACGTGCCCGTTGCGAGCGTTGTTCACGTCGTTGATGGTCTTGCTGGTCACGTAGACGCGCTTGAGGTCGTCCTTGTTCGGTGCCTTGGCGGTGATCACCGACGCACACGAGTCGTCCTGCTTGGTGCCACCGGCGAACCCGGAGTCCTGCGTGGTCGCCTGACGGTCCTCCAACCCGGTGAAGACCCAGCCGTCCACCGTCTTGGTGGCCTGCCGGAGCGGCGCGGTTCCCGTCCAGGTCACGGGGTTGAAGCTGTTCCAGTCGAAGTTTGGTCCTGGGCTCTCTGGAACGAGGTTGCCGTCAGACAGCTCGAATCCGGCGTCGATCGACAGTGCGCCTGCTGTAGCGGACCCCGAGTAGGAGATCGCACCAGCTAGGGCCAAGCCACATACGAGAGCGCTGATGGCGCTCCTTCTTCCCACGAGGCCGCGCTGATTGCGCGCGCGGCTATAGATGTTGTGCTGCATCAGTGGAAGTCCCATCCCCAATATTCGGACGCACCACGCGTCCGACCGTCGCCGCCCGAGGGCGCCTCGCGACGTGTTCAATCCCCCATTCCGACCGAACCCCTTCTCGGCCTGACCGAACGTACTAAGCCTCTGCTCCACCGAAGAGTCAAACAATGGCGAGTTCGGGGGGCTCCAACCGGGCTATGACGAAACGCATCGAACCGAACGTAAGCGCAACAATCCGGTCAACTCGGTGGCGCGTGGGGCCCCGTGAAAGCAGTCAGCGGCCCTCTCCACTACGGAAGAGGGCCGCCGAGACTTGCTTGGTCAGTCCAGGTAGTCCCGAAGGACCTGTGAACGGCTCGGGTGCCGAAGCTTCGACATCGTCTTCGACTCGATCTGACGAATCCGCTCGCGCGTCACGCCGTAGACCTTGCCGATCTCGTCCAGGGTCTTCGGCTGGCCATCGGTCAGGCCGAAGCGCATGCTGACCACGCCTGCCTCGCGCTCGGAGAGCGTGTCAAGCACGGCGTGCAGCTGCTCCTGCAGCAGCGTGAAGCTGACCGCGTCGGCCGGGACGATCGCCTCGGAGTCCTCGATCAGGTCGCCGAACTCGCTGTCGCCGTCCTCGCCGAGCGGGGTGTGCAGGGAGATCGGCTCGCGGCCGTACTTCTGCACCTCGATGACCTTCTCCGGGGTCATGTCGAGCTCCTTGGCAAGCTCTTCCGGAGTGGGCTCACGGCCGAGGTCCTGCAGCATCTGACGCTGGACACGCGCGAGCTTGTTGATGACCTCGACCATGTGCACGGGGATACGGATCGTCCGAGCCTGGTCGGCCATCGCTCGAGTGATCGCCTGGCGGATCCACCAGGTGGCGTACGTCGAGAACTTGTAGCCCTTGGTGTAGTCGAACTTCTCGACCGCGCGGATCAGACCGAGGTTGCCCTCCTGGATCAGGTCCAGGAAGAGCATGCCGCGGCCGGTGTAGCGCTTGGCCAGAGAGACGACGAGGCGGAGGTTCGCCTCGAGCAGGTGGTTCTTGGCGCGTCGGCCGTCCTCGGAGATCCACTCGAGCTCCTCGAGCGCCTTCGCGGAGATCTTGCCGCCCTTGGCGAGCTTCTCCTCCGAGAACAGGCCGGCCTCGATCCGCTTGGCGAGCTCGACCTCCATCTCGGCGTTGAGGAGGGGCACCTTGCCGATCTGCTTGAGGTAGTCCTTGACCGGGTCGGCGGTCGCGCCCGCGACCATGACCTGCTGGACAGGCTCGTCGGTCTCGTCGGCGGCGGAGATGACGAAGCCCTTGGACTCGTCCTCCTCCTCCTTGAGGGTGGGGTCGGTCGCCAGGTCCTTCTCGAACTCCTCGTCCGGAAGGTCGGGCAGAACCTTCTTGCCGTCGGGACCGATGACGACCTCGGCCTCATCACCGGCCACCACCACGACCTCGTCGTCCGGCGCGGCCTTCTTCGCGGGGGCCTTCTTGGCGGGGGCGGCGGCCTTCTTCGCCGGCTCCGCAGCCTTGGCAGCGGGTGCCTTCTTGGCAGGGGCGGCCTTCTTCGCCGGCTCCACAGCCTTCGCAGCGGCCTTCTTGGCGGGGGCAGCGGCCTTCTTGGCCGTCGATGCCTTCACCGTCGTACGGCTCGCGGCGGCAGCCACGACCTTCTTGCGGGTCGACTGCGACTCCGCTGCGGATACCGCCACCGTCACACCTTCCTCGCTCAACAGCTTGAGCAGAGCGCGGAACTGCTGCGGGTTGATCCCGGCGGACTCACTGGTCGTGCGTACGGCGTCAGCCGTGACGTGTCCGGTGGACTTGCCGAGGGTGACCAACGAAACGACATCTGGGTGGGCAAGAGCCTCAGCGGAGAGCTTGCGGGACGTGCTCGATGACACGAACTACCTCTCGTAGAACCGGTTGTCGGGCGCGGCAAGGCCCGTTCACGTCAAGAGCCGCGCTCATATTGTGGCACGCGCGCAAACGAAACCCACGCGACCCCCGCGTGTCGGAACAGTAGTCGCTGATTCAGGCTTGCGCTGCGGCCTTCTTCTCCTTCTTGAACGCACGTACCCGCTCCAGCGACTGGGCATCCACGACGTCGGCAACGGACCGGTAGCCACCACGTTCGGAGTAGTCCCCCGCGACCGTCTCCCAGCCCTCCGGCTCAACGCCGAGCTGTTTGGCCAGCAGGGCCGTGAAGATCTGCGACTTCTGCTTGCCGTAGCCGGGAAGAGCCTGGAGCCGTCGCATCAGCTCCTTGCCATGGGCGACGCCTTCCCAGAGCCGGTCCGCCTGGCCGTCGTACTCGTCCACCACGATTCGCGCGAGAGCCTGCACCCGCTGGGCCATCGAGCCGGGATAGCGGTGGATGGCTGGTGGCGTCGCGCAGAGTGCCGCGAACTCCTCCGGGTCGGCCTCAGCGATCACTCGCGGGTCGAGGGAGCCGAAGCGCTCCAGGATCTTCGCGGGACCGCGGAACGCATGCTCCATCGGGTACTGCTGGTCCAGGAGCATCCCCACGAGCAGCGCGAACGAGCTGGCGCTCAGCACCTCGTCGGCTGCCGGGTCCTGGGCGATCTGGATCTTGGGCATGGCCACAGTCTGCCGCAGTCGACTGCTGTGGATGTCCTGATGCGGCACTGGACTGAGACGGTGCAGGCTGGCCCGGTGACCGATCCCGACCTCATAGCGCGGCTGCGCCTCGAGGTCGGCCGGTTCCGTGTCGCCGAACGGCGGCGGATCTTCGACCCCACGCTCTCGGTCGGCAGCCCCGCCGGAGATCGCGTCTCCCTCACCGTGCCCACCCGGATGCTCGAGCACGCCGACCGCGAGGGGCGAAGCGAGCTGGTGGCGGCGCTCCTCGAGATCGCGCCCGAGGGCACCGACACCGCGTGGACCAGCAGAGCGGGAGACCCTGCACCGGTCGACGACGACCTCACATGGATGGCTGGAGCGGACGCAGCCTTTCGGGCGAGCGGCCTCGCCCTCGCGTCCTTCTACGTGATCACTCGCGACGGCTGGGTCGACCCTCGCTCAGGCGAGCGTCGGGTCTGGAAGAGGCTGCGCCTTGATCCTTAGTCGGTGTCCTCGTGAGAGAAGAACCAGGCCGCGTGCAACCCGAGGAGCAGTACGGCGCACAGCAGGAACGCCTCCACCTGCAGGGGCTTGAGGTCGAACACGTCGCTGACGTCCGGAGCGACCGCAACCACGACCACCGCGACGTACACGGGAATGGCCACCGTCACCGCGATCCTGGCAAGGGTCCGCCTGGAGGCGTCCAGGACGTCAGCGACGACCAGCGTGCCGGCGATCCCGGTCACGCCAAGGCCGACGAACACTGCTCTCCAGACCGACGGCTGGTCAGGGGCGACCAGGGAGAGCAGCGACATGGTGGCCGGAATCATGAAGTGCAGCGACACGACGTACGCCATGCGCCCTCGGGCGTCCTTGAACCACTCGGGGTGCCGGTCCGCCACCACCCACCACAGGCCGAGCAGCGTGAAAGCGAACGCGGACACGGTGCCGTAGAACGCCGACAGGTCCATCGGAGGGCTCCCTTCGTGGCGGGCGGGATCAGTCCCAGGTGTGGACGGGCTCGTTGCTATGCATGCGTCCGCGGTAGTCCGCCAGCGACCGGGCCAGCGCCACCATCCGGTCCCCACCCTCGGCGTTCACCCGGTCGACGAACCAGCTCGCACCGTTGGAGGCGGTGATGCAGCGCTGCTCCATGATGTCGAGCAGGCGCCCAGACTGCTCGTCAGAGACTCCCCAGGCCTGCAGCCCCGCGGCAGCCAGCGGAAGCAACCGTCGTACGACGAGCTCGGTCACCGGAGCCTGGCCGACGCCGGGCCAGTACACGTGGGCGTCGAGTCCGTGCCGAGCGGACAGGTGGAAGTTGTCTTCAGCCGCGCTGAACGACAGCTGTGACCACAGCGGCCGCTCCTGGTCCGCGAGGGCTCGCACGAGCCCGAAGTAGAAGGCGGCGTTCGCCATCGTGTCGACGACCGTCGGTCCCGCCGGCAGGACGCGGTTCTCGACGCGCACATGGGGAACTCCGTCGACGATGTCGTAGACCGGCCGGTTCCACCGGTAGATCGTGCCGTTGTGCAAGCGGAGCTCGGCGAGGTTCGGCGTGCCTCCCGCATCGAGGACCGCAGCGGGGTCCTCGTCGTCGAGGATCGGCAGCAACGACGGGAAGTACCGCACGTTCTCCTCGAAGAGGTCGAAGATCGACGTGATCCAGCGCTCCCCGAACCACACCCGGGGCCGCACCCCCTGCGCCTTCAGCTCCTCGGCCCGTGTGTCGGTCGCCTGCTCGAAGAGCGCGATCCGCGTCTCGCGCCACAGCTCCTTGCCGACGAGGTACGGCGAGTTCGCGGCGAGCGCGAGCTGGACACCGGAGATCGCTTGGGACGCGTTCCAGTACGCCGCGAAGTCGTCGGGGCTGACCTGCACATGCAGCTGGGTACTGGTGCAGGCTGCCTCGGGAGCGATGGAGTCGGCGGTGATGCGGAGCCGCTCGGGCCCGCTGATGTCGAGGACGATGTCCTCGCCACGGGCAGCAAGGATCTGGTCGCTGAGCAGCTGGTAGCGCGGGTTCGGGCTGAGGTTCTCCCGCTTGAGGTGCTCCTCGGTCAGCGTCGGAAGGATCCCGATCATCACCATGTGAGCGCCGACAGCCGCGGCCTTCTCCTCCGCGTCGTTCAGGCTGGCCCGGACGCCTGCTTCGAACGCGGCGACCCCGTCCTCCTGGAGCAGACGTGGCGGGACGTTGATCTCGATGTTGAACTGGCCGAGCTCGGTCTGGAAGTCAGGATCCGCGATCGCCTCCAGCACCTCGATGTTCCGGAGCGCCGGTGCCTCATCGGGCCCGACGAGGTTCAGCTCGATCTCGAGGCCCGTCATCGGGAACTCGGCGTCGAAGCGTGCTTCGCGCAGCATTCGCTCCAGCACGTCGAGGCATGCCCGGACCTTCTCGCGGTACCGGCTCCGGTCCTCGCGAGTGAACTCTTGTTGCGCGACCTCCTCGCCCACGGCATCAGACTACGGAAGGATGTGGCGTGCGTCGCACCCGTGAGAACGTGACAGAACCTGTTCCTATGTGACACTCTCGATGTCACATAGCCGATGGCATGCATGGAGGAGCTCACGTGGGTGACGTCAAGGACAAGGTTGTCCTCATCACGGGCGGCGCGCGTGGCATCGGCGCCGAGACCGCCAAGGCGTTGGCCGCAAAGGGCGCGTACGTCGTGCTCACCGATGTCGAGGAGGGCGCCCTGAAGAGTGTCGCCGCAGAGATCGGTGACCGGGCGCTGGCAGTCGTGGCCGATGTATGTGACCTCAGCGCCATGGAGTCGGCTGTAGCAGCGGGCATCGAGCGCTTCGGCGGCATCGACGTCGTCGTGGCCAATGCCGGCATCGCGAGCTACGGCTCGGTCCTCAACGTCGACCCCGCCACCTTCCGCCGCGTCATCGACATCAACGTCAACGGTGTCTTCCACACCGTTCGCGCCGCGCTCCCCTCGATGATCGAGCGCAAGGGCTACATCTTGGTGGTCTCGTCGGCGGCCGCGTTCGCTCCCGTTCCGGGGATGGCCTCGTACAACGCGAGCAAGGCCGCTACGGAGCACTTCACCAACGCGTTGCGTCTTGAGGTCGCGCACTTCGGCGTCGACGTCGGGTCCGCACACATGCTCTGGATCGACACTCCGCTCGTCCAGGATGCGAAGAAGGACCTGAGCGCGTTCACCCAGATGCTCGAGTCGCTCCCGTATCCCGTCGGCAAGACCACCTCCGTCGACAAGTGCGTCACCGCCTTCGTCAAGGGCATCGAGGGCCGTGAGCGCCGGATCTACGTCCCGGGGTGGGTCGGGCTGCTCGCGAAGAGCCGCACACTCCTGAACTCCCGCCTCGGTGAGAGAGATTTGCGCAAGTCTGCTCCCCGGCTGGTGCCGCTGATGGATGAAGAGGTGGCTCGGCTCGGCCGTTCCACCAGCGCTCGGAATGTCGCCCCGCTCACTCGAGCAGAGGACTGAAAGGGATCACCGTGACCCAGACCCACTTCGACGTGCTCGTCGTCGGCGCCGGCCTGTCCGGCATCGG
>DATILB010000281.1:0-8657 GCA_035477015.1 Nocardioidaceae bacterium
TACCGGCTCGATGCCGGGAGGCAGAATCACCGCCCCCTCGCGCAACTTGCGCTAGCCCTGGCGGGCGGCTGCTGTAAGCTGGGGGCTGCGAAACTCCCAGCGCCCCGGTATGGCACCAACATGCCGGGGCGCTCTCGCGCCCGGCGTCCGGGGTCACACGTACCCTACTACGGCACGTGCGCTGATACTAGACATAACCACGGTCTTATCTGGCTGTGATAGATTCAAATGCGATGAAGCGTTCGGCTCCATTGAAACGAACCGAGTTCAAGAACAGGGGCTCGGGGTTGAAGCGCTCGCCGATGAAGCGTCGGCCTCGCAAGGCCGGGGCGATGCCCCCCGAGGTCCGTGAGGCAGTGCTCGCCCGGGACCGCTGGAGATGCCAAGCGCCCTATTTGGGTTTCGGCACCGACATGCCGTGCGCAGGCCGGCTGCACGTCCACCACGCCGTTCTGCGCAGCCAGGGCGGGCGCGACGTCCCCGAGGATCTGTTGACGCTGTGCATGGCGCACCACACCCGCGCCCACGTCGTCGACCGGCCCGGTGCCGAGGCCACCGGCGTGATCCGCCGTCGCTGATCCGCCCCCCCCGGGGGGTGCGGAGGTTCCCGCCACCTGGCGGTTCTATGATAGGCTGAGATGTGCTCGTCAATGTGGTGATGGCAGTCGTCCTCATCCCTTCCGGCATCGCAGTGCTGGCCCTGTTCTGGATCGCCTATCGGGACTCGCGCAGGTGAACTTCTACCTCGGCACGCATCACGCCAACTGGCTCCCGCGGGTGCCCGTGCCGCTGTTCATCTCCCAGCGCACCCTCGCCCGGCGACGCACCCTGCCGCGCGCCGCAGCGCGGTGGGCGCTTGACTCAGGGGCGTTCACCGAGGTCGCCACGCATGGCCAGTACCTCACGACTCCCAGCCAGTACGTGCGGGCGATCCGCCGCTACCGCGACGACATCGGACTGCTCGACTGGGCCGCACCGCAGGATCACATGACCGAGCCGTGGGTGCTCGCCAAGTCGCTCGTCGCCAACACGATCGGCCAGGCCCAGGACTGGACGGTGCAGAACTACTTGGAGTTGCGCAGCCTGGACGACACCCTGCCGATCATCCCCGTCCTCCAGGGCCAGCGGATCGCCGACTACGAGCGCCACGTCGGCATGTACGCGCTGGCCGGGATCGACCTGCTCACCGAGCCGTTGGTCGGGCTCGGTTCGGTGTGCCGGCGGCAAGCCACCGACGAGATCGCCGAGATCATCGCGCAGCTCTCCATCGAGCTCCGGTTGCACGGCTTCGGCGTGAAGATGTCCGGGCTCGGTGCCTACGGGTGGATGCTTGCCAGCAGCGACTCGATGGCCTGGTCCTACGACGGTCGGCGGATCAACCCGTGCCCGGTGAAAGGACTGACCTCGTGCAACAACTGCGTCCACCACGCCCTCTCGTGGCGCGACAAGGTGCTCGGCAAGTGTGAGCGTCGTGACCCGGTGCAGATGGCCCTGGCGTAGCCCTCCGATACCGCCGAGCGGCGGTCGGCGTAGTAGGCTAGGGGCACGGGGCCGTACCCGCCCCGATTGAAAGGAACCGCATGCAACAAGACAGCCTGTTCGATCCTCCGGACCCCTATCAGCTGGCCCGCAAGACCGATCCGCAGACCTCGCTCGACGCGGCGAAATCGCTCGTGGCCGTGCGCATCACCAGGACGCGCCAGGCGATCCTCGAGTGCCTGCGTCAGCACCCCGACGGACTCACCGACGAGCAGATAGCCAGTGCTCTGCACCACATGGCCTCGCCATCGGGGTTGCGCACGCGGCGCAGCGAGCTGTTCGCCGCCGGACTCGTCGCCGACTCGACACGGCGCGGCACGACGCGTGCCGGACGCAAGACGATCATCTGGATCGCCACCTGATGGGCGAGCTCCACCTGACCCGCAAGCAGGCCGAGGCCCTCGGGTTGAATGGCGGCGACAAGCATCCCCGGGCCAAGCAGCCGCGCAAGCGCAAGCCCAAGCGCGCCTACCACACCCGCTGCACGACGTGCGGCGAGGAGTTCACCACCGAGGCCTCCGAGGAGCGTCACCTGGCCTCTGCCCATCACGCTCGCTACGAGAACATCTTCACGGTGAAAGGAACACCATGACCCACACGATCACCCTGCCCGAGGGCCTGCCCCACAAGATGCGCCGACTGCGCCGCGACGACGTCGGCAGGCCGGTCCCGTTCTTTGTCGAGTACGTCGACGGCAAGCCCGACTTCCGGATCATGTCGGCGGTCAACCTGCGCCGCGCCGTGGTCGAGAACCTGTGCTGGATCTGTGGGACCCGGCTGGAGCGCTCACCACGCGCCGCCACGTTCGTCGCCGGTCCGATGTGCCTCGTCAACCGCACCTCGGCCGAGCCGCCCAACCACCGCGCCTGCGCCGAGTGGTCCGTCAGGGCGTGCCCGTTCCTGTCGACGCCCAAGAAGGTCCGTCGCGAAGCCGGCTTGCCCGAGCACGCCGACGCACCCGGCATCTCGCTCACCCGCAACCCCGGTGTCACCGGACTGATCGACGCCGAGGTCTGGCGCACGATGCCGGTGGCCGGAGGGGTGCTGTTCAAGTTCGCCTACATCAAGCGCGTCACCTGGCACGCCGAGGGTCGCCAGGCGACGGCCGATGAGGTCCACGAGTCGATCCGCACTGGGATGCCGCACCTCATCAAGCTCGCCAAGGAGGAGGGCCCCGAGGCTGAGGACGCCCTGTGGGCGATGTACCGCGAGGTCGAGAAGTGGATTCCATGAGGGCCAACACGCGCTGCCGGTCCTGCGACGCGCCAGTGCGCTGGGTGCTCGTGCTACCCAATCTCAAGCGCATGCCGATCGACCCCGAGCCCGATCCCGAGGGCAACATGTGGGTCGAGCGGTACCAGCAGGGCACTCCGGTGATGGGCGTGGCGCTCAACCGTGAGGCCGTGCCATCGAGCGAGCCTGTGGCCTACGTCAGCCACTTCGTCACGTGTCCGCAGGCCGATGAGTGGCGCAAGCGATGAGGAACCGCGCGCTGATGTTCCTGCGTCGACGGAAGTGCTCGTGGGCAGTCTCGCCCGGCTCCCAGCCGCGCAACGAGGAGTGGTACGAGTGCGGTGGGGCCTACGCCTCGGGGAAGGTCACCGACTACCTCGTCATCGAGATCGCCAAGCACCTGTCCGGGATCGAACGCCTGCCGCTGTGCCCGCGCCACGCCGAGTTCGTCGCCGTCCACCTCGTCAACCGCGGCGGCGACCAGCTGATCAAGAACTGGGATGAGCGCCGGCTGTGGAGACTGGACCGGCACAAGCAGCGCCTCGCCGACAAGCGTGAGGCCGAGCGCAAGGAGGAGGCGGCACGCATGCGTGAGCGCAAGGCCGCCGAGAAGGCGCGGCAGGACGAGATCGCCGCGGCACGGGCCGAGGAGGACCGCCTGCTGCGCGCCAACTCACAGACCCGCGAGGCGATCGCCCGCGCCGAGGCGCGTGAGCGGCGGCTGCCCTTCGAGTCGTCGGGGTTCGTCTACTACGTCCTGTCGACGCGCAACGGCAGGATCAAGATCGGCACCACGGCTCGGCCCGAGACGCTGTGGGGGCGGGTTGCCGATGCGGCGATGAAGTCCGGCGGGCCGGTGCGGCTGCTTGCCCTGCACCACGGCTACATGGCAGCCGAGCGCGGTGTGCACCTGCGCTGGAAGCACATCCGCAACGGCAAGAGCGAGTGGTTCAACCCCGATCCCGAGCTGCTCACTCACATCGACGCCATCAACACAGCACAGCGCTCGCGCAACAGCGGCATGTCGCGGGCCGAGCACTTCCTTGCCGAGTACGGAGTCGCCGAGGTGACCGCATGACCGACCTACGCAACACCCGCCCGCTCACCCAGGTCGAGGTCGAAGAGCGCATCGACCACGTGATCGAGGAGATGGAGCGCCACACCGAGGAGTTCGAGGACATCGCCCGCACTGCCGCGGAGGCCGAGGCCGACTACCGACGCCAGAGCGCCACCGCCGTGCTGGCGGTGATCCAGCACGGCGAGAAGATGACTGTCGGGGAGCGCGGGGCGCGGGCCGACCTGATGTGCGCGGCGGAGTACAAGCACCACCTCGTCACCACGGCGGCGCGCAACTCCAAGCGGGAGTACCTCCAGACCCTCCGGGCGCACCTGGACGCCCTCCGAACCTTGAATGCCTCCATTCGTGGACAGACCTGAAAGGGGAACCGTGCCGAACAACGGACCACGCCCACCGCGCACCCAGGAGGAACGGGAACTGGAGCGCACCCAGCGCGCCGTCACCCAGGGGGTGCTCGCCGACGAAAGACGGAAGCATCTGATCCTCAGCCTCTACCGTTCCGGCATGTCCCAGGTGGAACTGGCCGCTCGCTTGTCGCGCGCCGCCCGTGCAGCCGGCGGGCAGCCGATCGGAGAGGACGCCGTGAACAAGCTCGTCAAGCGATACCGAGACAAGAAGGAGTACGCGTGAACATCATCGAGCAGACCTTCGACGAGGCCATCCCGATCGACAAGGTCCACCAGCACCCCGACAACCCACGCCGCGGCGACGACCGCGCCGTTGGCGAGTCGATCGCCCGCAACGGGTTCTTCGGGGCGATCCTCGTGCAGCGTTCCACGGGGAACGTGATCGCCGGGAACACCCGCTTCCGCGTGATGGTCGAAGAGGGTCACGAGACGCTGCCGGGATTCTGGGTCGACTGCGACGACGAGACGGCGACGCGCATCCTGCTCGCCGACAACCGCACCAGCGACCTCGCCTTCTACGACGACGCCCAGCTGTTCGTGCTGTTGAAGTCGTTGGTCGATTCCGAGGGCCTGACCGGCACCGGCTACGACCGCGCCGCCTACGAGCTGCTGCTGCAATCCATCGAGTCCGACGAGATCGTCGGCGGCATCCGCCAAGGCCTGCCCCCCGAGGAGCGCATCGACTCCTACAACGAGCTCGACGTGCGCAGCCTGATCCTGCCCTACGAGGGTGACACCTACGAGCGCGTCGCCTACGCCTTCGCCCGATTGCGCGAGGTGTGGGAGTTGGAGTCCAACGCCGAGGTCGCCGACCGCCTGGTCACCGAGGCGCTGGCGGCCCTTCCCGTAGAGGACGAGGTCGACGCCTAGTGCAACTCGCCCAGACGAAGATCCCCCGGCTTGTCCTGCCGCGGGGTGTGCCGATGGTCCCGTGCGCCTATGCCGAAGGGCGGCGGGACCGTTGGGACGGTCGCTTGCAGTCGTGCGGCGAGTTGGTCCCCTACAAGCCCAAGTGGCCGTGCCCGAACTGTGGGCAGAAGCTCGTTGCCAGCCACGCCCCGACGCCGCGCGACGGAGCGCGGATCATCAACGGCTCGATGTCGATCATCGACGCCGAGACGGGCGAGGTCGCTGTCGTCCACCACGTCTGCGCCAGTGACCTGGCGACGCGGTTCGCCCACTCGATGCGCCACGTGTTCTTCGACACCCAGGTCTACTCGGCGGTGACGACGACGGCCCGCCTCAACGGCATGGCGGTGACGCACCGCACCTACGGCTACCAACCGCCCCAGCCGATGCGTCGTCGCTACGCCTGCTCGAGATCGCAGTTCAACTCCAAGTACCCCGAGGCGATGGACACGCTGACGAAGTTCTGTCAGCTCGCCGAGCAGGTGTTCCGCACCCACGCCTCGGCTGCCCATGACGACACCGCCGGGAAGGTCTACGAGAAGATCGCCCCGGCCTGGCGGATCGCCGGCACTCCGTGGACGAGCGGCATCATCAACAAGTCCGCCGCGCTGCCCTACCACGTCGACAAGGACAACGTGCCGGGGTCGTGGTCAGCGATGCTGGCGGCGCGCCGCCACGTCGACGGAGGCCTCCTGCACCTCGCCGACTACGACGTGTACCTGGCCATCCCCCACGGCTCGATCACGATCTTCGACGGCCAGTCCGTCGTCCACGGTGTCACACCACTGCGCCTCGTCGGGCCGCACGCCTTCCGCTACACGACCGTCGTCTACGCCAAGAGCCTGATGTCCAAGTGCTGCCCGGACCCGCGCAAGGAGGCCCAGCGCGCCCAACTCGACGCCACGTTGGCCGAGGACCGCCGGATCACCGAGCGCTACACCAAGCGGTGAAGGTCCTCTACGTCATCGGACTGCCGGGATGCGGCAAGACGACGATGGTCGAGACGGCGCTGGAGATCACGTGCATGGCCCCCACCCCCGTGCTCGACGGCCCGGTCCCGCACGTGCGCTACGACGACTGGCTGTGGGTGATCGGCAAGCCCCGTGACGACTTCGGCGGCACCGACACGCTGAGCATGGGCATCCAGCCCAAGGCAATCGAGTGGATAGCGAACTTGCCGCTGAACATCGACTACGCCGAGCCGGTGACCGGCTACGCCCCGACCGCGGTCCCGGACGTACTGCTCGGGGAGGGCGACCGGCTGGCCAACCGCGGGTTCTTCGCCACCTGCCCGAACCTGACGATCATCTACCTCGACACGCCGATCTGGCTCGCTCGCCAACGGATGGCCGACCGCGCTGAGGCGCTCGGGCGCAAGCCGCAGAACGAGTCGTGGTGGAAGGGGCGGGTGACCAAGGTCGACAACCTCATCGGCGGGCTTCCCCACCTTCGCTTCGACGGACGCCTGCCGCCCTACGCCCTCGGAGCGGACCTCGCCGACCTCATCGTCATGGCGAAGTCCCCAGCAACTCGAAAACCCTTTCGCTGACCGCCCCGGCCAGGCCGAACCCGACGCGGTGCCCGCCGGTGGCGGCGATCACCTGCGGGCTGACCCGCCCGACGTACATGCGCCGACACACCGGGCGGATGCCCCCGAACACCGTCACGTCGGACAGCTCGCCGAACAGCCGCGCCGCGGCGACGAACAAGTCGTCCATGTGCTTGTCGTTGCGCTCACCGCGCTCGACCGTGTCCCCGCCGCGCACCCGGCCGCGGAACTCTCGGAAGGTGTAGTGGCGGTAGGGCCGGGTCATCACCGTCGTGCACACGGGAGGCTCGGCGCAGTCGAACAGCATCGCCCGTCCCCACAACGGCTGGACACCCGTCGGTGCCCCGAGCCCGCTGTCGGCGAGCAGCTTGTCGGTGCCCACCCCGGCGGCGACGACGACCTGCGAGCAGTAGAAGTCGCCCTCGTCGGGAGTGTGCACGACCACCCGATTGCGGTCGTGGTACAGCTTGTCTACGGGCGTAGTCATCACCCGCCCGAGGCCCAACAGTTCGGCCGGGTCGGCGAGGTAGTTGTCGTCGTGGACCTTCTCGGTGCCGCGCCCGGCGTTGACGAATCGCTCTGGCACCTTGGCGATCGCCACGCGGTCGGCCAGCCAGGAGAACCCGCGCATGAACTCGGCGTAGGTGAACACCCCGTCGATCATCTTGCGCACCGTCTCCTGGCGGTACCACGACAGCTTGCAGATGCCGGCTGCGTTGCGGCTGGCCCCGGTCGGCGCAGCGTCGTCGAACACCCGGTACTCCAAGCCGGCTTCCTCCAACCGCAGAGCCACCGCCCTTCCCCAGAATCCCCCACCAACGACCCCGATCACCACCACTCCACCGTGAAGCGGTCGACGAACAGACGGTTGAGCGGCTTGCGGACCCCGTCCCAGCCGCCGAACTCACCGAGCCAGCGATGGTCGAACACCGCGGCGCGGGCCTCCATGATCAGATTGCGGACATCTGCGGACACCCGGCTCACCTGCTCCTGCATCAGGTCGATGTCGTGGCCGACGTAGTAGTGGCCGTTGACGGTCGAGTGCCAGTCGCACAGCACCGTCTCGACCTGGGCGACGGGGATCTTCCAGCGGTCGACGAGCCAGTTGGTCAGCTGGTCGAGTTGGCGGATCGTGGCGGGGTCGTTGCCGGTCCAGCGCGCCGAGGCCGGGACGAGGTCGACGAGCCCCTTGCGCGGGCCACTGCTGTAGGCGTGTCCGGCATCGGGTGGCGGACAGTTGTGGCCGAGCACCGTGTCGAGGATCTCGCCGGTCTTGTAGCCAGCCCAGCGACCGTTGCCGTGGATCAGCGACAGGCGGTCCTGGAACACCCGCCAGCGCATCCGCGGGTCGTCGTCAGGCAGCGAGAGGAACTCGTCCGGCCCGCCGAAGTGCGACACCATCGCCTGCATCGACTCGATGTGGCGGCGGAACTGACGCACGTCGCGGTGGGCGCGGCGCTCGGTCCCGGTGCGGTAGCGCAACTGCTCGTCGGTCAGGTCGCCGTCGATCCGCCACCCCTCGGTCCACGCCCGCAACGCCGAGGCGATGTCGTAGTAGGCGACGTACAGCAGCACGAAGGAGATGCGCTCGTCCCAGTCGAGGTCGAGGGTCGGGCCGATGAGGTGCTCCATGACCGGGTACACCGGGTCCACGTCACCGCTCTCGACGTGCCAGCGGGCGAAGGTGTCGGCGTAGCCCAGCGCTGCTCCGATGCCCACGCGGGGCACGCTAGGCGGGGCCTCAGAAGCCACGTATCACGGCCTACGTTGCCGTGTGACACGTGAAGCACCCGGGGGACGGCCCGTCGGCCCCCACGCCCCCCTCCGCGCCCCTACGGCCCTCGGCTTGAGCTCGTGCTCGGGCAGCAGGATCGCCATCCACAACAGGGCGGCGAGCGCACCGCACAACGCCCCGAACGCCCGCTCCCACCAGCGCCACCCA
>DATILB010000282.1:0-7501 GCA_035477015.1 Nocardioidaceae bacterium
TTGCGCGGCATCACCTGCGCCCTCGAACCCGGGCTCTATGTCATCGCGGGCGACTCCACGACGGCCTGGGACCTGGCCGGCAACGCCAGCACCAGACTTCAGGGGGCCGGCGTCACCCTCTACTTCACCTGCGGCACCCCACGCCGCCCCACGCGTGTGTGCGGCCGGCGAAAACGGCGCCACCATGGACGCCTCCGGAAACGGCATTCTCTCGATCCAGGCGCCCACGGCCGGCCCCCTCCAAGGTCTGGCCATCTTGTACGACCGCCAGAACTCATCCAGCCTGCGGATCACCGGCGGCGGGTCCGACCACCTCACCGGAACGATCTACATGTCCAGCGGCACGGTCGTGATGAATGGCAACGGCTGCAGCTCTCCGTACAACTCCCTGATCGTGATCAAGGAACTCGTGATGGACGGCAACGGTGCCTGCCTCCGGTCGTCCTACACCCGCAGCGAGAACGTCCAGATCCCCGCCTCCGGCCTCCACCTCTCCCGCTGACCCAGCCCCGATGCACGGGGGACCACACGGCTAAGTGACGCAGCATCGCGCGGCTAGCAGCATATGCGGCTGAGCAGGTCCCCCAATCAGGCTGACCACTCCATCGTTGCCGAGTGCTTTACGAGAGCGGAATCGCTCCCTCAACGGTGGTCCCGGTGCCCGGCTCGGACCGGATCTGCAGCCGACCCCCGAGGGCCGTGATCCGGTCGGTCATGTTCTGCAGACCCGCACTGCCGTTGACGCTGGCTCGGTCGAACCCCCGACCGTCGTCGGAGACCTCGAAGAGGAGGTGGCCGTCAGCCGCCTGCACGTCGATGCTCACCCGGCTGCCTGCTCCGGCGTGCTTGCTGCAGTTCTGGACGGCCTCCAGGCAGCAGAAGTACACCGCCGCCTCGACCTCAGCCTCGTAGCGGCCGACGTCCCGGCAGGTCACGGAGACGGGGAACGTGGAACGGTCTCCGACGTCCTCGAGCGCGCCGGCCAGCCCATCGCTCTCCAGCAATGCCGGGTAGATCCCGTGCGCGAGGTCCCGCAGCTCCTCGATGGCGAGCCCAGCGTCGGCTCGCAGCTCGTCGACCAGCGCCCGGGCCTCCGGACTGTCGGCGACGTGGCGAGACAGCATCGCGAGCTTGAGACTCAGGAGCACCAGTCGCTGCTGGGCGCCGTCGTGGATGTCGCGCTCCATCCGCCGGCGCTCTGCATCAGCCGTGGCGACGATGCGAGCACGCGACGCGCGTACGTCGTTCAGCAGCTCGGTGTTGTGCTCGCGGAGCGAGTCGCGCTCCCGGAGCCCGGCGAGCATCTCGTTGAAGCTCACCGCGAGCTCACCCAGCTCGTCGTCGCTGAGGACCGGGACGGGAGTCCTCAGGTCACCCTCGCGGACGCGACGGGTGGCTTCGGTGAGGTCGTCGACGGGGTCCAAGGTGGCATGGGATGCCAGGAGCAGGAGCCCGATTGCCACCCCGGCGCTGGCGAGCGCGAGGCCGAGGCCGACCATGATCTTGGTGCCGTAGCTCTCCGTCGAGTCGACGAAGCCACCGGTCAGCATCACCGCCAACAGGATGGTGCCCGGCACCGGGATGATCGCCTTCGTACGCAGGTGCAGCTGGCGACTGGCGGGCTGGAAGTCCGCCGGGAGGTGAGAGGCGGCATCGCGGACGATAGGCCGGCAGATGAACTCGAGTCCGACCATTGCGTACAGTCCGAACGCCCCGATCAGCAAGGCCCAGATGACCACCATGGGCAGGTAGACCCAGGCCGGTTGGTCGAAGTCCGACAGCCACACCGGCACAGTCGCGAGGACCACGAGGTAGATGACGATTCCGTTGCGGATGACGAACCGCCGAGGTAGCGCCACGGCCGCGCGCCAGACTCGTGCGGCGGCAGCGGGAGTGCGCTCCGCGCTGGACCAGCTCCGCAGGTCCCCTAGGCGGTCGCGCAGCAGAAACGCCCCGAGGGGGATGAACACTGCCACGCAGATCGCTATGGCGGCGAAGTAGGGGACCATCTCACCGGACGACGCTCCGATGTACTTGGCGGCGGCGTACAGGACGAGGAAGCCCGAGGTGACCGCAACCAGATAGCACCAAGCCACTCCGAGGTTGATGAGCGCAGTCACGCCGTGACGTTCGTACAGCCGGGTCAGCGCACTCTGCGTCATACCGGCACCGTTCCTTCGACGGTCGTTCCTTCGCCAGGAGTCGAGGAGACGAGCAGCTGGCCGCCCAGAGCTCCGATCCGGTCCGCCATGTTCTGCAGGCCGGCGCTGCCATTGACGCTCGCGCGGTCGAACCCCCTGCCGTCGTCGCGTACCACGAAGTGCAGTGTCCGGTCGGTCTGGCTGAGCTCGATGCGTGCGTGGCTCCCCTCGCCAGCGTGCTTGGCGCAGTTCTGCAGCGCCTCCATGCAGCAGAAGTACACCGCCGCCTCAACCTCGGCGGGGTAGCGGGTCGTGCCGTCGTCGGTCACGGACACGGGGAAGCGGGACTGGTCCCCGACGTCTGAAAGCGCGGCGGCCAGTCCGTCACTCTCCAGCAGCGCGGGATAGATGCCATGGGCAAGGTCGCGCAGCTCGTCGATCGCATGAGATGCGTCGTCGCGGAGCTCGGTCAGGAGCGCTTTTGCCGCGGCCGGGTCGGACTCGAGAGTCTTGCTCAGCATGCCGAGCTTGAGGTTGATCAGCACCAGCCGTTGCTGGGCGCCGTCATGGATGTCGCGCTCCATGCGCCTTCGCTCGTCATCGGCAGCAGCCACGATGCGGGCCCGCGAAGCCTGCACGTCCGCGAGAAGCTCGGCGTTGTGCTCGCGCAGCGTCTCCCGCTCCCGCAGGCCCTCGAGCATCTGGTTGAAGCTTGTGGCGAGCCGCCCGAGCTCATCGGCGCCCACGAGAGGCACCGGTGTCGTCAGGTCACCGTGCCGGACCCGCTCGGTCGCTTCCGTCAGTTGGTCGACCGGATCAAGTGCGGCATGCACGGCTATCAGGTACAGAGTCATCGTCACGCCGGCGAAGACCAGCCCCAGCGTCACACCGACCAGGACCCTCGTGCCGTACGACGCACTCGTGTCGGCGAAAGCCGTTGTGAACAAAACGGCGAAGCAGATCGCGCCGGGAACCGGCGTGCTGACCTTGGAGCGCAAGGAGAGCCCCCGGGTGGTCGGCTCGTGCTCGGGGGCGAGATGTTCGGCCACGTCGCGCATCTGCGGCCGGAAGAGCAGCTCAAGGCCGAGCACGAAGAAGATGCTGCCGCTGGCGAGCAGAGTCGCCCACGTGAGAGCCATCACTCCGAAGGTCCAGAGCGGCAGGTCGTATCGTGCGATGGTCATCGGGACCCCGGCTGTCATCAGCGCGATGTAGAGCACGACCGCAACATGGATGGTCAAGCGTCGAGGAAGGATGGTCCCGAGTTCCCAGAGCTCGGCGGCCCGATCGGGTGTAGGTGCTAGTTCCGACCACTCGACGACCGTGCGCAGTCGCCTGAGGTTGGCGAGCTCACCGAGGGCGATCGAGAGAACACATCCGATGGGTCCTGCCCACCACCACCACGTCAGATCCCTCAAGGGAACGCTCAGGAAACCGGCCCCGGCAGCTATCACGAGCTCGGAGATGGCAGAGAGGGACACCATCGCTCCGATGGTTCCCGCAACCACGAGGCCTCGCGACCCGAAGCGCTCGTAGAAGCGGTCGTGCGCACGCTGGATCAGCCCCCAAGTGCTGCGTCGCGCGTCGCCGACCATGTGATCGACCTTTCTGGGAAACCTGTTTCGAGGCTATTCCTGTGCGCGGAGACACGCATCAGGGCTAGCCCTGAACGGTGTTTGACCCGCACCCGCTTCGTGGGACGCTCATGACGTGGCCACCAGAGTGCTCATCGTCGACGACCATGCCGACTTCCGACGGCTCGCCCGCCTGATCCTGACCCAGAGCGGGTTCGAAGTCGTGGGCGAGGCCGAGGACGCCGCCTCGGCGCGATTGGCTGCTCAGGAGCTGACGCCGGACGCCGTACTGCTTGATGTCCAACTTCCCGACGGGGACGGCATCGACATCGCCGAGGAGCTGCGGGACCGTGCCGAGGTGGTGCTGATCTCCACGCGCGACGCCGGGACCTACGGCCATCGACTCACGGAGTCCAGCGCGCGCGGTTTCGTGAACAAACGCGATCTCACGGGCGAGGCAGTCGCGGCTCTGCTGTCCAAGCCGGCCTGAGGGCGGCCCGTGCGCGTTGTCATCGCCGAGGACGAGGTCCTGCTGCGTGAGGGTCTTGCCCGGCTGCTCACCGACAGCGGCATCCAGGTGGTTGCGACCGTAGGCACGGCGGACGACGCACTGCGCGAGGTTGCGAAGCACCGACCCAACGTCCTGCTGGCCGACGTACGCATGCCGCCGACCCAGACCGACGAGGGCCTGAGGCTCGCAGTGCTCGTGGGTGAGCGCCATCCGGAGGTCGGCGTGTTGGTGTTGTCGCACTTCATCGAGCCACGGCTGACGATGCAGCTGCTGGAGCGTCGTAGCAAGGGCGCCGGCTACCTGCTGAAGGATCGGGTCGGTCAGGTCGGGACCTTGGTCGAGGCCATCTACCGCGTAGCGGCCGGGGGAGTGGTGGTGGACCCGACGGTGGTGTCGACCTTGGTAGAGAAGCAACAGGCGGCAGAGGCTCTTGGGGAGCTGTCCGCCCGCGAGCGCGAGCTGCTCGGGCTGATGGCCGAGGGGCTTTCCAACTCGGCGATCAGCGAGCGGCTGGTGCTCAGCGACAAGACCGTCGAGACCCACATCCGTGCAGTGTTCACCAAGCTGGGGCTTCCCCCCGCACGCGACGACAGCCGGCGCGTGCTCGCGGTCCTCAAGTACCTTCGCGCGACTGCGTCGTACGGCTGAGCGCGACGTCGAACGCCGTTCCTCCTGCCGCCACGCGGCGTACGGCGGCGACGAACTCGGCCATGTCGGCAACGCGGTCCTTGCTGAGGTAGCCGATGCCGACCTCGCTGGCTTCGCGCAGACGTCGCGCGTAGCGGTCCTTCAGCACGTTGGACAGCATCAGAACGCCGATGCCGTCCACACGCTTGAGGATGGCCTCAGCTGCCTCGATCCCCGCCGTCGTCCCGCCATGCGCCGTGTGAAGCGGTGGCATCCGGATGTCGGCGATCACGACGTCCGGGCGCAGCCGCTCCGACGCCTTCACGAGCGCCAAGGCGTCACCGACCTGGGCGACGACCTCAATGCCCTCGGCCTCGAGCAGCCGGGCGATGCCTTCGCGGATCACCACGGCGTCGTCGGCGAGCACTACGCGGAGCACTGCCCCATCCTCGGCGTCCACGGACAGCTCCCGAACGAAAACCGGCTCGACTATCCCCTTGAGCTCGAACGGCCCGAGCTCCGTCAGGCGATGGCGGCTCCCGCGCGCGAGCTGGGCGGCCACGTCCGCCACGAGTGTCTGGCCAGGCTCTGCGGCTGCACAGAGCCGGCTGGCCTCGACCACCGGTGGGCCGTGCCAGTCACCCTCGCCCTCCGTAGCGTCGCCGGAGCTGACACCGATCCGGATCACCAGGGCCGGCTCGTCCGCCGGGTGGCGAGACCGGACCACCCGCTGCATGGCTACGGCACACGAGATTGCCGTGGTGGCCGATCCGAAGACGGCCATGATGCCGTCGCCGAGGGTCTTGACCTCGTCTCCGCCGTGAGCGGTCAGAGTGGCACGCAGCGTGGCGACATGGGCCTGGCGGATGACCTCCGCGCGTCGTGCATCGAGCTCACCGAGGATTCGGGTCGAGTCGACCAGATCGGTGAAGAGGACTGTGACCGTCTGCGGCCCAGCGCCGGTAACCACCTTTCGAACATGGCACGAACCGGCGCCTCGAGGCCAGCAAGATCAGGGCTGACCCCGAGGGAGCTCTCCACTCAGTAGATGAACCGGTCCAGCCGGTAGCCGTGGTTGTTGCGCAAGACCGCGGCCCCGTGCGTCCCCCACATGGCGGGCCGGCCCAGGTACAGGTCGTTGCGGTCGTTCACCCCCGAGCCCGAGTGGATCCGGACGATCCGCCCCGGCTCCACGCGGAACGCTGGAAGCGCCCGCGTGACACCTGAGCCGGACTTGCGCAAGATCCAGCGGGACAGGTTGATCGCCATGACCCCGGTGTTCTTGACGACGACGATCTCTTGTCGCGGCGCCACGCGCATGATGTCAGCCCGATAGACGTCGAGTCTCAACGCCGTACCCGCGGTCTGGACACGCCCGCCGTATGCCGGCACGACCGCGCGGTAGGTGCGTCGTGCGCTCGTGAGCGAAACGATGTCGAAGGAGTACCTGACCACGGCACCCGCGCCCAGGGTCTTCGTGGCGACCGTTACCCAGGTGGTGCCGTTCCAACGCTGGAGCAACACCGGCTGCCCGGCGGCGGACGGTGAGACCGCGCCATTCAGTCGGCTGCGCTGGCCGAGAGCGACCGATGTCAGCGAAAGTCCGCTGGTCAGGCTCGGCGCCACGGCAACCAAGATGGGCGACGACGTGTCCGCACCTGATACCGCAACATAGGTCGAGCTCACCATCGGCTGGTCCTGGAGTGCGAACTCCCCGTCGGGACCAGTGGTCACCGTGGTCAGCAGCTGCGGTGACTGCCCCGGTGCCCGGGTCACGAGGACTTCAATGAGCTCCCCCGCGACGGGTGTTCCGTCAGCCTCGCGCGTGACCCTTCCGGCAAGGCTGACCGAGTCTGCGGCCAGGACCTTGGAGGCATCTGTCCCCAGATCGATGACCAGGAACGGTTTCTCCACCTGCACGACCACGTCGTCGTGGCTGCTCAGCGGACCGTTGTCCGCCGTCAGCCGGAGCGTGTACGTGCCGTCCAGCGAGAAGGTCGCCTGCGTGTCCGCGGAGCTCGGCGTCAGGAAGCCCACTGCCCCGGGACCGGATACCTTCGTCCACGTCAGGGTGGCTGACTCCGGGTATCCCGGGTTGACCGTGCCGTCCAGCGAAGCAAGCGCGGGGATCCGCACAGTCTGGTTCGGTCCCGCATTGACGACCGGGGCCGTGTTGGCGCGCTCGACTGCCACGACCATCGTGTCCTCGCCAGCCAGCGCGGCGTTCGCTGCGGCGAGGCGCAACGTGTAGGTGCCGGGCAACGAGAAGGTTGCCGTTGTGTCGAGCTGTGCTGCGTTCCCGAACGTCACGGTGCCGGGGCCTGACGCCTTGCTCCAGGTGGTCGTGACAGCGACTGGGTAGCCCGGGTCGACCAGGGTCCCGTCCAGGGCCGTGCCTGCAGGCAGCTGGATTGCCTGGTCGACGCCGGCATTGACCACGGGTGCTGCATTGGCCCGCTCGACCGTCACGATCACGTCGTCGAACGCGCTCAGGGCGCCGTCGTTGGCGGTGAGGCGCAGGGTGTAGGTGCCAGCAACCGAGAACGTGGCCGTCGTGTCAACGAGCGTCGAGTTGGCGAAGGTCACCACTCCGGGGCCGGACACAGTGCTCCACGTCGTCATGGGCGAGGCGAGCGGCTGGCCATCCT
>DATILB010000283.1:0-6672 GCA_035477015.1 Nocardioidaceae bacterium
TCGGCCACTTCGACTCCGTCATGCAGCAACGACTCCTCGCCTCGGGGAGGGTCCGCTTCCTCCCCATGACCGAGTACGTCGAAGCCGGCACCTTGCGTTCGTTGGTCACCGGAGAAATCACGCGCGTCGAAGTGCGGAAGAAGACGGTCGACGCCACCCGCGCGGGCGGCGACGTACCTGACACGTATCCGCCGAACTTCGAGGTGGCACAAGGCGTCCGGCTGCTCACGCCCAGCCAGCTGAGTCGGCTCCAGGAACCCGCCCCCGGGTACGTCGTCATCGGGGCGGGGAAGACCGCGATGGACACCTGCATGTGGCTGCTCGACCACGGTTGTCCGCCGGACCGCATCACCTGGGTCAGGGCGCGCGACCTGTGGTTCAACAACCGCTTGTACTTCCAGCCGGGCCATCTCTCGCTGCATGCCGTCGAGGGCACCGCGAGCATCGTCGAGGCCCTCGCACGTTGCGCCACGGTCGACGAGGCCTACGAGTATGTGGAAGCACAGGGCGTGATCTTCCGCCTGGACCCTGAGGTCTGGCCGACGATCTTTCGTGGGGCCTCGTGCAGTGAGCACGAGATGGAGCGGCTCCGGACCATTCGCAATGTCGTCCGGCTCGGGAGGGTCAACCGGATCGAGCCGGAGTCGATCAGTCTCGAGCAGGGCAGCATCGCAACGAGTCCGGACCACGTCCACGTCCACTGCGCCGCGCACGGCCTACCGACCCGCCCGATCGCAGCCGTGTTCACCGACGACACCATCAACATTGCTGCCATCACTCGAGCCAGCATCTCGATGAGCAGCGCCGCAATCGCACGGATCGAGGCACTCGACCTCCCCCTCGACGAGAAGAACCGGCTCAGCCCGCCGATGCCGGTGATGTCCCACACCGTGCACTACCTGCAGACCATCATGTTGGGCATGGCGGCCGAGCGCGCGTGGCGTGACCACCCGGCGCTGCACGAGTGGGCCGACAGCACGCGGCTCAGCTTCACGAAGCGGTACCCCGGTCAGGTGGACGACCCGGGCCTCCTGGCAGCCAGGGCCCGCATCAAGGAGTCAGCGCGGGCGGCGTACGAGAACCTGGCGCGCCTGATGGCTGAGGTGGAGCGAACCGAGGTCTAGGTCCCCACGAGCGCGGCCAGGATCTTCTGCAGGTCCGCAGGTTTCGACGTGTCCAGTCCGACCAGGGTGCGCACCCGCCTGAGCCGGTAGTCGACCGTGTTCGGGTGCACGCTGAGGCGTCGCGCCGTACGCCGACGGTTCATCCCCTCCTCGAGCACGAACACTCGCAAGGTTTCAAGAACGTCGGGATGGTCGTCGAGAGGGCGGAGCAACTGGGTGAGCCGGAGGCGCGCGGCGCTCGACAGGCTGAGCTGGTACTCCACCAGCACGTCATCGAGCTCGACGAGCCCGGCCGTGCGCCCGGACTCCGTAGCGACCTGGAGCACCTCGGCGGTGAGGTGCACAGCAGCGGGTACGCCGTCTGGCGCGGACATCTCTACGGCCGCGAGCAACGGCGCACCGGCGGCGCGGGACAGCTGTTGGACGAGGTCGCCGAGGCGTTCGACCCCCTGTCCCGCCGGGATCAGGACGGTTGCCGTCGAGGCAGTCATCGACGCGAGGGCCTCCGGGACCGCCACGTCGAGGTCGTGTCGGATCCTGCGCAGCTTGCGCCGCGACGCCACCCCTGTGTCGATCTCGGGAGACGCCTCGTCCGGGTGCGCCCCGATCGCGATCGCGAGCACGGCGTACTCGTCGGCAACGGTGAGCCCGACGCGAGCAGCCACGGTCGCCGCGTCCGACCCCTCGAGCAGCGCGTCCATCAAGGCCTGCTTGGCACCCTGCGCCTCGCTGAGTGTCTCCCGGCTGGCGGCCAGGTATCCCGCAGACGCCTCGGCGACCGCCCGGGCGAGGAACGCGAGCAGCAACCGGTTGACCTCGATCAGGTCAGCGACGTCGTCGGGTGTCGCCAGCACGGCCAGCTCGTCGACGACCATGCTGCAGCCGAGGTGGTACACCGCCAGGATGTCGCCCAGCGGGATGCCCTCCTCGGCACGGCGCGCCGCCGCCTCGCGCAGGGGTTCGAGATCGTCCGCCTCGGGGAGCCGACGGTCTCGGACGAGGTCTGTGAAGAGCCGGACCGTCGTGGCCACCACGGCGGCGAACTCGTTCTGCAGCTGCTCCCGCGGCAGGGCGCCGTACGACGGGACCAGGCCGCCGACGCTGCCGATCACCGAGGCGACGATCTCGTCCTGCCGGACGGCCAGCTCCTCGTGGAGTGGGCGCCCGCCGAAGGTGATGGGCCGCATCTTTGTTATGTATCACAAAGAGCGGCCAGGAATGTTGCCGAACCTCACGGGTATTTAGGAGGTCGTCTGACCTGAAGATGGGGGCACAAGACAAAAGTCCCCTACTTCGGAGCCCCCATGCGACGTCGCCTCACCCTCCTCGCCGCCGCAACTCTCGCCGGCACCACGCTCAGCGTGGTCGAGATCGCCCCGGTCAGCGCCAAGCCCGGCCTTCGCGACGTGATGTTCGTCGGCAACAACTGGGCCGGCACCGCCACCATCGTGGACGCGCACTCGCACCAAGTGCTCAAGACCGGGGTGAACCTCATCCCGGACAAGAACCAAG
This sequence comes from Nocardioidaceae bacterium, assembly GCA_035477015.1. GTDB lineage: Bacteria > Actinomycetota > Actinomycetes > Propionibacteriales > Nocardioidaceae > SSC3. The sequence goes on from DATILB010000283.1 coordinate 2,637, forward strand.
AGCTCTTCGACATCTACCTGAACCCGGTGAAGTTCGCGTACTACATGGTCATCCAGCAGGGTCCTGGCGAGGGGCACGACCAGTACGTCGACGACATGTTCACCACCAAGGACGGGAAGTACCTCGCCGTCTCGCGGCCGAGCTTCGCCGACGTGGTCTGGGTCGACATCGCCAGGGCGTCGGCCGGTCGCACGGACAGCATCGTGCGCGAGCAGCAGATGGACGGGAACCGCACCGACCACATGGGTCTCTCCCCGGACGGTCGCCGGCTGCTGGTCTCGGACTCCACCAGTCGTCAGGTCATCGAGTACTCGATGGTCAACGAGACGCTGCCCGACGGTCGCGTGGTCAAGATGGGCGATCGGCTCCGCACCTTCGAGTCGGGCGAGACCCCGCATGAGAACAACTACACGCCGGACGGCAAGCGCATCTTCCACGCGTCCATCGGCAAGGTCTACGTCCCTGGCGACTACCCGGCCCTCGGCCCGGTGAAGATCGGCCCGCTGCACGACGCGCTCAAGGGTGACCGGTGGTTCCAGATCGTCGACAACGCGACGTTCGCGGTGTCACAACGCTGGGACATGGGTAAGGAGCTGGCCGAAGCCGGCTACGAGGACATGAGCTCGGCGGTCCGGCCGATGGCCGTCGCCCCCGGCGAGCGCTTCGTCTACTTCCAGGTGTCGTACTTCCACGGCCTGGTCGAGTTCGACACGCAGGCTGCCGACATCAACGGGCTGGTCGACTACACCGCCGGCACGTTGGCGGAGCCGCGCACGGGTGCAGTCACCCGTGTCATCACCCTGGAGAACCGAGTCCCTGAGATGCCGCGCGAGCTCTACGTCAACGACTCGGCGCACCACGGCCTGTCCATCGACAAGGCGGGTACGACGCTCTGCGCCGCAGGCACGATGGACGACTACGTGGCGCTCGTCGACCGGGAGACGGGCCTCCCCACGTACTTCGATACCGAGACGACCGGGCACGACTATCTCAAGCCGTACTGGACGACCGAGGGTCCCGAGGACACGTGCTGGATCTCGCTGAGCGAGTCCGATGCGGTGGCGATCATCGACTTCGAGACGCAGGAGGAGCTCGCCTTCCTGCCGGTGGGTGACCACCCGCAGCGGGTGCGCCTGGGCTTCGTCCCGGAGGCAGTCGTCGCGACCTGGGGCTGATCGGCTGAGCCTGGGCAGGGCCGCGCGGCTCTCACGCTGAAGCAAGATGTCTAGAAGCACTACCGCCACGGTGGTCAGAGCCGTAGCCTGAAGACGTTCGTGCCCTAGACCCCGGCAGCCCTAGTAGTTGCTCGATGGTGACTGAGTGGCGCGCGACTTTCTTTCTCGGGTCTCCCGTTGCTCCGTGGGTCACGGTGACCTCCCACGCTGCTTCCCGACCACCGTCGGACTGCTCAAGTCGCATAGCGACCTAGGGCGGCGCACGGGGTTTCCGACGGGGGCGGGGCGCCGGCTGGCGGCCGAGAGGGTCGCAAGCCGGCGTCCTGAGGGACAGCCGATAGCGTGACGCCATGTCCACCTCGCCCTACCGGCGAATCCTCGACTCGGCGATGCTCGGTGGTGGCGACGCGCTCAACGGCGCTGAGCGGTTGTGCCAGCAGTGCGCGACCGAGCTCGCGGTAGCCGGGGTGGGTCTGACGATCACGTCGACGGTGAATCATCGGCCGGAGTCGGTGGTTGCTGCCACGGAAGGCATGGCGGAGCGCCTCGAGTCCGCCCAGTACAACCTGGGGGAGGGGCCGTGCCCCACTGCCACATCCCTGGGAAGGCCGGTGCTGCACCCACACCTCGCCTCGACCGGACTGGCGGCGTGGCCCCGGTTCGCGCGAGTGGCGCTGGACTCTGGCTGCGCCTCGCTGTTCACGTTCCCGCTCCAGGTCGGTCTCATCCGCGTCGGCGCGCTGACGCTGTACGCCGACCAGCCCCGGAGCCTGGACGCCGACGAGCTCGGCGAAGCGCTGGTGTACGCCGAGGTGGCGCTGGCGCTCGTACTCGGGCGCGAACAGCCGGGCGCGGACCACCACGAGGCGGCGGAGCTGTGGATCGGTGACCACCTGGAGGTTCATCAGGCGACTGGGATGGTGGCGGAGCGGCTCGGGGTCGCGCTGGTCGATGCCCTGCTCCTGTTGCGCGCTCATGCCTACAGCCATCAACGTTCCTTGGTCGACGTGGCGCGAGATGTCGTGGCCCGCCGCCTGTACCTGATGCAGAAGGAGGACGGATAATGATGAGAGTTGTCCGGGCAGCTGGCGAAAGGGGTGAGCTTTGAACAGGGAACAACAGTTGGTCAGTGTCTTCGTACACCTGGCCGACACGCTCACCACGGAGTTCGAGGCCATCGATCTGATGCAGACCCTCGCGGAGACGAGCCGGGACGTGCTGCCTGTCGAAGCGACTGGCATTGCCCTTTCTGACCCGAGGGGACGACTCAGGGTGCTGGCGACGACCCATCCGGCAGCGGAGCTCCTCGAGCTGTTCGAGATCCAGAACAGCGAAGGTCCCTGTTACGACTGCTTCCAGAGCGCCACACCGATCGTCAACCTGAGCGTCGAGGAGAGCTGGCAGCGCTGGCCTCAGTTCATGGCATGTGCAGCCGACGCCGGGTACACCTCGGCGCATGCCTTCCCGCTGCGTCTTCGGGACGAGGTCATCGGCGTGATGAACCTCTTCTGCACGAGTTCAGTGGAGCTTCCTGAGGACGACATCGGCGTTGCCCAGGGCCTGTGCGACATCGCGACCATCGGGCTCCTGCAGGAGCGAGCGGTGCGCGAGAAGCACCTGATAGCGGAACAGCTGCAGGCGGCGCTGAACAGCCGCATCCAGATCGAGCAGGCCAAGGGCATCTTGTCCGAGCGCTTGGCCGTGCCCCTTGACGAAGCCTTCGTGATGATGCGCAAGCATGCTCGGGCCAACAACCTCAGGCTCGCGGACGCTGCCGCAGGGGTGATCCAAGGACAGCTGGTCCTCCCTGTCGAGAACTAGAACGTGTTACATTTTCGGGCGTGGGAACCCGGGACGTGTTCGCGCCGACGAAGCTCGGCCCGATCACGCTGCGCAACGCCGTCATCAAGGCGGCTACCTTCGAGGGTGCGGCACCCGGCGGGCAGGTCAGCGACCGGCTCGTCGACTTCCACCGGGCGCTCGCTGCAGGTGGTGTCGGCGCGACGACCGTCGCCTACCTTGCGGTCAGTCCCGAAGGCCGGACCCACAGCGACCAGATCTGCCTGCGCGACGACGTGGGCCAGGGGCTGCGTCGCCTGACCGACGCGATCCACGCTGAAGGTGCTGCAGCCATCGGCCAGATCGGCCACGCCGGTCCCGTCGCGAACGGTCGCTCCAACGGCGTTCACGCGGTGGGCGCCTGGCGGATGCCGAGCCCGCTCTCGATGCAGATGGTCCGCACCGCCACCGAGCAGGACATCGCCCGCATCACCGAGGACTACGTCGCCGGTGCGCGCAAGGCCGCGGATGCCGGCTTCGACGCGTTGGAGATCCACCTCGGTCACGGCTACCTGCTCAGCTCGTTCCTCAGCCCCAACCTGAACAAGCGCAAGGACCGGCGCAACGGCTCGATCGACAACCGGTCGAGCTTCCCGCGAGACGTCGTACGCCGGATCCGCGACGCCGTACCCGAGGTCGCGCTGACAGCGAAGGTCAGCATGACCGACGGGGTGAAGGGTGGCCTCGGAGTCGAGGAGTGCATCGAGTTCTGCCGACTGCTCGAGCACGACGGCGCCCTCGACGCCATCGAGCTCAGCGCCGGCTCGTCGCTGATGAACCCGATGTACCTCTTCCGCGGCCCCGCCCCCGTCAAGGAGTTCGCGGCCGCGATGCCGCAGCCCGTGCGCACCGGCATGAGGTTCGTGGGCAAGGGCTTCCTGAAGTCGTACCCCTACGAGGAGGCCTTCCTCCTCCCGCACGCCCGACGGTTCCGCGAGGCGCTCTCCTTGCCGCTGATCCTCCTGGGAGGGATCAGCCGCAGGGAGACGCTCGACCTCGCGATGGCCGAGGGCTTCGAGTAC
>DATILB010000284.1:0-3225 GCA_035477015.1 Nocardioidaceae bacterium
CTGGGCCTCGCCGCTGTCGCGGTCGCCGTGGCCGGCTGGGTAGCGCTGCCTCACCTCGACATCGAGGCCCAGCCTGACGAGCTCGCCCAAGGCCTGGCCGAGCTCGACGATGCGACGTACGCCGAGAAGCTGCTTGGCTCCTCCGGTGAGGTCAGCATCGTGCTCTCGGGCGACGACGTCGCCTCACCGGCCGCTCTGAACTGGGCCCGCGAGGCTGAGGCCGCCGTCGTGCGCGCCCACGGCGACGACGTACACCCGGTGCTCACGATGGCCGACCTGTTCGGCTTCCTGGGTGACCAGGCCACGCCTGAGCAGGTGGACGCCGCCCTGCAGGTGATGCCGCGCTACCTCACCTCGGCGGTAGTGACCTCGGACCGCAGCCAGGGCCTGTTGATCTTCGGCGTCGAGTTCGACAGTGTCGACGAGCTCGGGACTCTGCTCGGCGAGGTGGATGCGGCACTCCCGCCGGCCCCCGAGGGCATCTCCGTCGACGTCGTCGGGCTGCCGGTCGCAGCCGTGCGCGGCCTCGACCTGGTGTCCGAAGGTCGCCTCTGGATGAACATCGCCGGCATCCTCGCCGCCGGCCTCGTGCTGCTCGGCCTGCGTAGCCGTCGCGACGCGCTGCGGGCCCTGCTCACCGTGGTCATCGCGACGGGCTGGGTCGTCGGCCTTGTCTACGTGATGGGCGGCTCGCTGAGCCCGCTCACCGTCGCGATCGGTTCGTTGATCACTGCTACTGGCTGCGAGTTCGCGGTCATGCTCTCCCGCGGCCTGCGTGGCGTCGCCACTGCCGCGTTGGCCGGAACCGTCGGCTACCTCGTGCTCGGCTTCTCCCAGCTCGCGGTCCTGCGCGACTTCGGCCTGCTGCTCGCCGCAGGTGTCGTCTGCTCGTTCCTCGCCGCCCTCGTCGCAGAGCGGCTCGTCGTACCTTCCCGTCGCACGCCGACCGTCGTACCCGCACTAGAGAGCCCCCGCCAGGAGGTCCTGACATGATCCGTGCACTCGTGCTGGAGTCCCGACTCCGCGTGATCGTGCCGCTGGTGGCGGCGATCGCCATCGTCGGAGGAGTAGCCCCCTTCGCCGTGGCCCGCATCACCGCGCTTCCGGACGACGCCGTCTTCGAGTACGACGGAGACGTCGTCACGATCGACGACCTCGACGAGCGCCTGGTGGTCCTCAAGGCGCTGTACGGCGTGGAGCGTCCGGCCGACGACGGCGACTTCAAGCGCGACGCTGCGAAGTCCATGGCGGTCAGCGAGGTACTCGCTGCCGAGACCGACAAGCGCGACATCGTGATCTCCGACAAGGTCGCGCAGGACACCCTCGACAAGCTCATCGACCAGCAGATGACTGACGGGCGTGCGGCGTTCGACGAGTTCCTCGCCACCAGCGGCATCTCCGAGGTCGACGTACTCGACGAGATCAAGCGGCAGCTGGCCACCTCGCGCCTCGTGGAGGAGGTCACCGCGGACGTCGCCGCTCCGAGCGACGAGGAGGTGCGCTCGGCGTACGACGAGCACCAGGACTCGATGGTCACCCCGGAGAGCCGGCAGCTGCTCAACATCGTCGTCGCGTCGCGTGCCGACGCCGAGCGAGTGCTCCGCCTGGCCAACTCGGGTACGCCGTTCGCCTCGCTCGCCGCGACCTGGTCGCGCGACGCGAGCACCCGTGACAAGGGGGGCGACCTCGGTGTCCTTACTGCCGACCAGCTGGAGGCCGACTACGCGGAGGCGGCTTTCGCCGTACCCGTCCGAGGCTTCTTCGGCCCGGTAGAGACCCGCTTCGGCTGGAACGTCGGTCAGGTCGCCGCGGTCAACGCAGCGACAGCACTGAGCTTCGAGCAGGTCCGGGCCCAGATCGCGACCGAGCTGCAGAACAAGGAGCGGCTCGACGTGTGGCGCAACTACCTGTCCGGTCTGCTGCGCGACGCGGACGTCGAGTACGCCGACGAGTACCTCCCTGCGGACCCGACAGCCGCCCCCAACGACCTTCCGGAGAACTGAATGACCCAGCTCGCCCCTCGCCCCACCTCGGTGGCGGCGCCCGCACCGGCAACGCCGAGCCGCGCGGTCGTCGTCTGGGCGCTCGTCGGCCTCGTGTGGGTCGCCGTCTGCGTCAACGCCGTCGTCGGCTGGGTGACCTCCGACGACTTCGGTCCCGCGCCGATCCTGCCAGGTGACGAGATGTCGAGCGGCAAGCTCGTCGGACTGCGGGTACTGGAGATCATCAGCGTCGCCGTACTCGCGGTGTCGTTCTGGTACCTCGCGCTCCGACCGTGGCTGCGCACCCGTCACATCCGCCTCGACGCGCTGCTCTTCCTCGGCGGCCTGACCGCCTTCTTGATGGACTCGTGGCTCAACCTCTACGACTACCTGTTCGCCTTCAACGCGAACTCGGTGAACCTCGGCGCCTGGTCCGCCTCGCTGCCCTTCCATAACGAGGGTGTGCCTACCGGCTACGGCGAGGCGCTGCTGTGGGGTCTGCCGATGTACATCTACTTCTGCGCTGCCCTCGGCGCCGTCGGGGCGGCGTGTGCACGTCGGCTGCTGGCGCGCGGGCTCTCGATGCAGGCGACGCTCTCGATCCTGTGGGTGGGGGACTTCGTCTTCGACTTCGTCGTGGAGAACGTCATCATCCGCACCACCGACGCCTACTCGTTCGTGCGGACCGAAGCGGGCCTCACTTTGTGGGACGGCTCGCAGTACCAGTTCCCGATCTACGAGAGTGTCTGCGTCGCCTTCGTCGGGTTGGGCTTCACCTACGTCCGGCTGAGTGCCGACCGCTCGCCTGACGGGCTCTCGCTCATCGAGCGCGGAACGCACGACCTGCCCGCATTTTGTCAGCTGCCCGCGCGGGCGCTCGCCGCGATCGGCTACTGCGCAGTCGTGCTGATGTTCGCCTACCACCTGCCGTTCAACTGGATCAGCATCGGCGGCGACTCGTTCGCGCAGCTCCCGTCGTACCTGATGCCGGGCTAGCGCTAGGCCCCGCCGGTTGAGCCGGAAGATCGCCCCGGGACGATCGACGCGTCGAAACCACTGGTGACGTGCGATGCGACTGGACCACGAACAGCTGTCGGTGGCTGAGCAGGCCCTCGGGTGCAGTTGGTCTCGACGCGTTGCTCGCCTATCGGCTCGCGTCCGGCTCGACCAGCGTTACTTCTTGCGTGCGGGCTTGTTGGCCGGCTCGGCCGGCGACAACCCGTGCCGCACGATCGACTGGGCG
>DATILB010000285.1:0-11976 GCA_035477015.1 Nocardioidaceae bacterium
GACGATGAAGATCGGCGAGGCGCTGGAGCGGCTGATGGCCCACCACGGTGTGCCCTACCGCTTCACGGCGTACGACGGGAGCACGGCGGGGCCGATCGACTCCGACATCCACGTCCGGCTGAAGACCGAGCGCGGGCTCCGCTACCTGCTGACGGCGCCGGGCGACCTGGGCATGGCGCGTGCCTACGTGATGGGCGACCTCGACGTCGAGGGCGTCCACCCCGGCGACCCCTACGCCGCCCTCCTGCACATGAAGAACAACCTGACCTTCACGTTCCCCGGTCCGCTCGAGGTGGCGAAGATCCTGGCCAGCATCGGGATCAACAACCTGGTGCCACCGCCTCCGCCACGACAGGAGCACCTGCCGCGCTGGCGACGCTTCGCGGAGGGCGCCCGGCACTCGTTGACCCGCAACGCCGAGGTGATCAGCCGCCACTACGACATCTCGAACCGCTTCTACGAGCTCGTCCTCGGACCTTCGATGACCTACACGTGTGCGGTCTACCCCACACCTGACGCGACGCTCGAGGAGGCGCAGGACGCCAAGTACGACCTCGTCTGTCGCAAGCTCGGGCTCGAGCCCGGGATGCGGCTGCTCGACATCGGCAGCGGTTGGGGCGGGATGGTGCGCTACGCGGCCAAGCACTACGGCGTGACGGCTCTCGGCGTCACGTTGTCGCAGGAGCAGGCGCTGTGGGCCGAGAAGGAGATCAAGCGCCAGGGACTCGAGGAGGTCGCTGAGGTGCGCTTCGGCGACTACCGGGACATCGAGGAGTCCGGGTTCGACGCGTTGAGCTCGATCGGGCTGACCGAGCACATCGGGGTGCGGAACTTTCCGGCGTACTTCGGGTTCATGAAGGACAAGGTGGTCCCCGGTGCCCGTGTCCTCAACCACGCCATCACCCGCTGGACGAACCGTGGCCTGCAGACCGGAGCATTCATCGACCGCTACGTCTTCCCGGACGGCGAGCTGACCGGCTCCGGGAAGATCATCACCGAGATGCAGGAGGCGGGCATCGAGGTGCGTCACGAGGAGAACCTCCGCGAGCACTACGCCCTGACCTGTGCGGCGTGGAACCGCAACCTCGTCGAGAACTGGGACGAGTGCGTCGAAGAGGTCGGCGAGGGGACCGCCAAGGTCTGGGGCATCTACCTGGCCGGCTCGCGGATCGGGTTCGAGTGGAACGAGATCCAACTGCACCAGGTCCTCGGCGTGATCCCGCACGCGGACGGGCGCAGCGACGTCCCCCTGCGTCCGACCTGGCTCAGCTGACCCCGCGCCACAGCAGTCCCACGAGCCCCAAGAAGTGACGCGGAGTAACCCCTGGCTGCGTCCATGCGATTACGCCTGCGAGGCACGACGTGGTTTTCACAGGAGGAAGCACGTCGCGCCTCGGTTCGACACAGACTCACGTCGCCCCAGCGATGTGAACTCATGACGGGCGGGTCGGCGTGCAGCAACCCCCTCCGCAGTACGTCGGCCCGTTTCGCCTGATGAATGTGCTTTTACTTGGCAAACTGCTCATGTGGAGCTGACAGAGTCGACCGTTGCGGACGCAAAGTCCGGCAGCACTGACGCCGTCAGCCTCGTATACCGGGTGCTTGCACCCAAAGTCCTCGGTTATCTCCGGTCGCGAGGCGCGGAGGATCCCGAAGGTCTGACGAACGAGGTCTTCCTCGCGGTGATACCGCGGCTGACAGCGCTCGAAGGAGGGGTGGCGGGGCTACGGACGCTGGTGTTCTCCGTGGCACACGCTCGGTATGTCGACGAGACACGGCGCCGGACACGGCGGCCGGTTCAGACGGCCTACGAGCAGGAGTACGACGAACGCACCACCCCGTCAGCCGAGGCGACGGCCATCGAGCAGACAGGATCAGGACGGATGATGCACTGGCTTGGCCAGCTGGGCGAGGAACAGCGCAGCGTCATCGGTCTCCGGATTCTGGGTGACCTCTCGCTGGAACAGACGGCACAAGTTCTCGGCAAGAGCACTGGAGCGATCAAGCAGCTCCAAAGGCGAGGCCTCGAGAACCTCCGCCAGTTGGTCGAACGGGACGGGAGGTGAGTTCGGTGCAGGGAGAAGGCGATCTCATCAAGGAGATGATCCGGGAGTCCGAGCTGGACCCCGCCGAGTACGCCGGTGTCGCCGAGGCCCTCGCTTCGATGCGAGCTCTTGTGCCCGAGCAGGCACCGGTTCCATCGGCGGAGCTGGCGGCGCTGATATCTGGTGGGGTTGTCGCGCCGCTGGCTCCGCCCCAGGGTCGCCGTCACCGGGCGGTGGTCGTCTCTGGGGTCACGGCCGCTCTCCTGCTGGGCGGCGGAGTCGCCGCTGCCAACAACAAGCTCCCTGACGCGCTCCAGCGGTTCGTCCACGATGTGTCCGAGAAGGTCACGCCCTGGGAGTTCCCGGAGCCGGGCGCGAAGAGCGACGGGCCGCACCAGCTGCCCGAGCCCGCTCGCAACGACGTCGACCAGGGCAAGCACGTCGGCGTCGGTGATGGTGGCGGCAAGACCGGCAATCTCGGTCAGAACACCGAACCCCCGAAGCCGACGCCGCCCACCCCGGACAAGGCGAAGCCGACGGATCTGCCGACGCCGCCGGTGGAGACACCCGGTCGTGTCGAGCCGGTCAAGCCGACCCCGACTCCCGGCGGCAAGCCGGACGGTGTCGGTGGCGGGCAGGACAAGCCTGCGCCTGACAAGGGCTCCAGCGGCAAGAGCACGGACGCGAAGGGGTCGACCAAGAGCAAGGGGTGACACAATCGCCCCGTGCCTGACGATTTCAAGAGCGGCTTCGCGTGCTTCGTAGGGCGCCCCAACGCTGGCAAGTCCACGCTGACCAACGCGATCGTCGGCACAAAGGTCGCGATCACGTCGTCGCGTCCGCAGACCACTCGCACGGTCGTCCGCGGCATCGTGCACCGAGCTGACGCCCAGCTCATCCTCGTCGACACTCCCGGCTTGCACAGGCCTCGCACGCTGCTCGGTGAGCGGCTCAACGACCTGGTGCTCTCCACCTGGTCCGAGGTCGACGTCGTGGCGGTCTGCTTCCCATCCGACCAGCGGATCGGACCCGGGGACCGGTACATCGTCGACCAGCTCACCAAGGTGCGCCGTACGGTGAAGTTCGCCGTGGCCACGAAGACCGATCTCGTCAGCCCCGAGCGTCTGGGGGAGCACCTGATGGCGATCGCGGAGCTCGGCCGGGACACGGACACCGACTGGGCCGAGATCGTGCCGGTGTCCGCTGAGTCAGGCAGCCAGGTGGACCTGCTCGCCGACCTCTTCGTGCAGCAGCTCCCCCCTGGGCCCCAGCTGTATCCAGACGGCGAGCTCACGGACGCACCCGAAGAGACGTTGGTCGCCGAGCTGATCCGTGAGGCTGCCCTGGAGGGAGTCCGGGACGAGCTGCCGCACTCCATCGCCGTCGTGGTGGAGGAGATGGTCCTCCGCCCCGACCGACCCGAGGACAAGCCGCTGCTCGACATCCATGCAAACCTCTTCGTGGAGCGTGACTCCCAGAAGGGGATCGTCATCGGCCACAAGGGATCGCGGCTCAAGGCGGTGGGCACTGACGCCCGCAAGAACATCGAGGCACTGCTCGGCACCCCCGTCCACCTCGACCTGCGCGTGAAGATTGCCAAGGACTGGCAGCGCGATCCCAAGCAGCTGCGGCGGTTGGGTTTCTAGGGTTTCGACACGCTCGCTTCGCGTCGCGGCTCAACCACCGGATTCGGCCCAGCAGTACCCGAAGCGCTGGCCGGCCCGCCACTGGGCCTTCGTCGGCCACTCCCACCCGTAGGTGAAGGTCAGGGCGAAGTTCTCGAGCGCCCGAACCCGGTCCTGGCAGTCGCCGTCGCCCTCGTCGCGCACGGCGTCCTCACCGGGGTAGGCCTCCCCACCCGCCAGGCCGATCGTCGCGATGGCCTGCCACGTATGGGGCAGGCTGCACAGCACCCGCTCGAAGCCGGGGGAACCTGGCTCCGCCGTCCCGCACAGGCCGAACAGGTCGAGCCCGTCAGAGCGGCCGAGGATCCCCTTCGGGACGGTGCCTTCCTGCCGTTGCAGGTCGTCGCCTCGGCCGAAGGAGACCAGGTCGCAGCGGAACCAGCGGGCGCCGGCATCCGCCTGCTCCAGGGTCGGGCTGAACCAGACGACGCGGAAGCGGCTCAGAGCGCGGTCCTGGTCGTCTCCGCCGACGTACGACGCGAGGCGCCGGGGGCAGTCCGTCGCGACCTGCTGTCGCACGCGGGGGGAGTCGACCGCGATCGCATGTCCGTCGACCACGAGGCGGAGCCGACCGACGTGGATGGTCTGGGCGGTGTGCTGCTTCGCGCAGCGGACGGGCTTGCTCTCGTTGGTGGGCTCCGTGAGTTGGTCGAGCTCGAGCCGGTAGCAGGCGCCCTCGCGAGGTGCTGGCGGGACCACCGGTCTGGCAGGGGTGGGCGAACCGCTGTCCGACGTCGTAGGGGACCCATCCGCACCGGGGTCGTCGGTGTCGCCTGAGCAGGCCGAGGCAGTCAGGACTGCCGCCACGACCAGCCAGAGAGTGACCCAGCGCCTCACTGGTCGGTCTTCGCCCAGCAGACGGATCGGCGGTTCCCCGCCTTCCACTCGCCCTCGTGGAACCACGTGTAGCCGAAGTCGTAGTCGAGGACCGGGTAGTTGAGGTACGCCGCGACCTGGTCCGAGCAGAACTCTCGGGTCTTCACCTCGACGGCGTGGTCGCCTGGGTAGGGGTCGTCCTCCTTGCCCAGCACGATGGTGGAGATCGCCCGCCAGTCGTGCGGCTCGCTGCAGGGGACCTTGACGGAGCCCGCGACGGTGGGTCCTTCGGCGCAGGTCAGCCACTGGTCGTCCGGGCGACCCAGCAGCACGCCCTTGGTCGTGAGCGGCAGGTTCACGAACTTCTTGGACTGCTCCCCGCCCCCGATCACGTCGCAGCGGAACCAGCGGGCACCGCTGTCCCAGCCCTTCTCGGAGGGGCGGAACCACGCCCAGGTCAGGGTGGAGCGCTTCACCAGGCTCTCGTCGCCGCCCAGGAACTTCATGAAGCCCGCTTGACAGGCGTCGAACACGAAGGCGCCGAGGGCGGCATCGTCGAAGTCGTCCTCGGCGAGGCTGCCCAAGAAGGTGCCGACGAGGAACGTCTCAGCCGTGTGTGGCGACGAGCAGTCGACGGGGAGGGTGTCGTTGGTCGATCGAGTGATGTCCTCGGGGACCAAGGCCCGGCAGACACCGGTCTTCGGCGGAGTCGACAGGTCGGAGGGCCCGGACTCGGATCCGCATGCGGCCACCGTCCCGAGGACCAGCAGCGCGCTCAGCAGCGCAGCGGCAGGACGCATTGGACGTTGGGTTCCTCAGGACTCGGCGAGCAGTGCGGCAAGCGTACCGCCGAGGTCGTAGGCGGCTTCGAGGTGAGAGGCCTCGACGTCGCCGAGCACCTCGAGGACTCCGGCCGACTGTCGCCAGGGGAGTGCCCCGGTGATGCTCAGCACCGACCGCACGGCGCCCGTCGTGTCGTAGCGCCCGTGTACGTAGAGCCCGAACGGTTTCCTACCGCCCTCGACGGCTGCCGCGGACCCGTCGTCTGCGAGCGATCCACCGATCTGCAGGAAGGTGCTGTCGAAGAAGTGCTTGAGGGCGCCGCTCATGTAGCCGAAGTTGGCCGACGTTCCGAGGAGGTACCCGTCCGCCGCGAGTACGTCGTCGGCGGTGGCCTCGAGCGCCGGTCGAGCGACGACCTCCACGCCCACGATGGACTCGTCCTGAGCACCCGCCAGCACCCCATCGGTGAGGGCCCGGAGGCCTCGCGTTGGCGAGTGGTGGACGACCAGAAGACGCATCCTGCTAGCCTAGAGTCACCATGATGCGCAGCCTCCTTCTTCGCTGCCGCAGCGAGGTTCGCTAAACCGGACCCCCTCGCTGCGGTGTTTGAGTTGCCCCCTCCGGGCCCGAACCAAGACGACAGCGAGAGCACAGTGACCAGCAGCGAGAACCCCCAGCAACCGTCCGGCATGCCGTTCGAGCGGTACGTGCCGTTCATCCCGGTCGACCTGACCGACCGCACCTGGCCGACCAAGCGCATGTCGAAGGCCCCGCGCTGGTGCGCGGTGGACCTGCGTGACGGCAACCAGGCCCTGATCGACCCGATGTCACCGGCGCGCAAGAAGAAGATGTTCGAGCTGCTCGTAGGCATGGGCTACAAGGAGATCGAGGTCGGCTTCCCGAGCGCCAGCCAGACCGACTTCGACTTCGTGCGCATGCTCATCGAGGAGGACCTGATCCCCGATGACGTGGTGATCCAGGTTCTGACGCAGGCCCGCGAGGAGCTCATCGAGCGCACCTACGAGTCCATCCGTGGCGCGAAGCAGGCGATCGTCCACCTCTACAACTCGACGAGCACGCTGCAGCGCCGCGTCGTCTTCGGACTCGACATGGACGGGATCGAGGACATCGCGGTCCAAGGGGCCCGGCTGTGCAAGAAGTTCGAGGAGCGCATCCCGGAGACCAAGGTCTTCTACGAGTACTCCCCGGAGTCCTACACCGGCACCGAGCTGGAGTTCGCCGTACGCGTCTGCAACTCGGTCCTGGAGATCTTCGAGCCGTCGACAGACAAGCCCGTCATCATCAACCTGCCCGCGACGGTCGAGATGGCGACGCCCAACGTGTACGCCGACTCGATCGAGTGGATGCACCGCAACCTCAACCATCGCGCCAACGTCGTACTCTCCCTGCACCCGCACAACGACCGGGGTACGGCGGTCGCGGCGGCCGAGCTCGGCTACCTGGCCGGTGCCGATCGGATCGAGGGCTGCCTGTTCGGCAACGGTGAGCGCACCGGCAACGTCTGCCTGGTGACACTGGGTCTGAACCTCTTCACCCAGGGGATCGACCCGCAGATCGACTTCTCCGACATCGACGAGATCCGTCGCACGGTGGAGTACTGCAACCAGCTGCCGGTCGCCGAGCGGCACCCCTATGGCGGTGACCTTGTCTACACGGCGTTCTCCGGCTCTCACCAGGACGCCATCAAGAAGGGCTTCGAGCACCTCGAGAACGACGCGCTCATCGCCGGCGTCCACGTCGACCAGTACCCCTGGGCCGTCCCTTACCTGCCGATCGACCCGAAGGACGTCGGGCGCACCTACGAGGCCGTCATCCGGGTCAACAGCCAGTCCGGCAAGGGCGGCGTGGCCTACGTGATGAAGACCGAGCGCAAGCTCGACCTGCCGCGCCGGCTGCAGATCGAGTTCTCGCGGGTCATCCAGGCGCACACCGACGTGGTCGGCGGCGAGGTCACCCCGGACGAGATCTGGTCCGCCTTCCAGTCCGAGTACCTCGACCGGGAGACGCCGCTGAAGCTCAACTCGGTGCACACCTCGAGCGCCGCGGGGGAGAAGGACCAGCTCACCGTCAAGGTCTACGAGAACGGCAAGGAGCGCACTTTGGAGGGCAACGGCAACGGTCCCATTGCGGCCTTCGTCGACGCCCTCGGCACGATCGGGTACGACGTGCGAGTCCTGGACTACTCGGAGCACGCCCTCTCGTCCGGCGGCGACGCGATCGCAGCCGCCTATGTCGAGTGCGCGGTCGGGGACCACCTGCTGTGGGGTGTCGGGCTCGACGCCAACATCGTGACCGCGTCGCTCAAGGCCGTCATCAGCGCGGTCAACCGGGGCTGAACTCGCTCTCGACCTGCGGGGGCTCCGCGCGTTAGGGTCCTGTACCCACCGGTAACTTCTGCGAGGAGCCCCCATGCCCGTCAGCGCCCGCGACCTGCTGCTCAACCCCCGTACCTACGACCCGAAGCAGCTCGACGAGGAGTCGCGCCGGATCCTGCGGGCCACGATCGAGCACTTCGAGTCGCGCGGGCTCGCGAAGCTGGTGGACGACTACCACGCGAAGACCTGGTACTCGGACTTCCTCGACTTCCAGGCCAAGGAGCGAGTCTTCGCGACGTTCATGACCCCCGCCCGCGACGGCGACGGGGACAAGCAGAAGCGCTGGGACACCGCCCGGGTGGCAGCCATGTCCGAGCTGCTCGGCTTCTACGGGCTGTCCTACTGGTACCCCTGGCAGGTGACGTGCCTCGGCCTCGGCCCGGTCTGGCAGAGCGACAACGCCGGCGCCCGCGCCCGGGCAGCGGCTTCCCTCGATGCCGGTGGAGTGGCCGCCTTCGGGCTCTCCGAGCGGGAGCATGGCGCGGACATCTACTCCTCGGACATGGTGCTCACCCCGGACGGGAGCGGTGGCTACACCGCAACCGGCGGCAAGTACTACATCGGCAACGGCAACTGTGCGTCCACGGTCTCCGTCTTCGGTCGCATCGAGGGGGTCGAGGGTCAGGACCAGTACGTCTTCTTCTACGCCGACAGCAACCACCCGAGCTACCACCTGGTGCAGAACGTCGTACCGAACCAGAACTACGTCTCGGAGTTCCGCCTCGAGGACTACCCGGTCTCCGCCGACGACATCCTGCACACCGGTGACGACGCGTTCAGTGCAGCTCTGAACACGGTCAACGTCGGAAAGTTCAACCTGAGCTTCGGCGCCATCGGGTTGACCACCCACGGCCTGTACGAGTCGATCCGGCACGCGCACAACCGGATCCTCTACGGCAAGCCCGTGACCGAGATGAGCCACATCCGCGCCGGGTTCGCGGAGTCGTACGCCCGACTAGTCGCGATGAAGCTGTTCAGCGACCGCGCGGTCGACTACTTCCGCACCGCGAGCCCGGAGGACCGTCGCTACCTGCTGTTCAACCCGGTCACGAAGATGAAGGTGACCTCCGAGGGCGAGCGGGTGATGATCCAGCTCGGTGACATCGTCGCCGCGAAGGGCTTCGAGAAGGACAACTTCATCACGATCGCCAAGTACGACACGACCTGCCTGCCGCGCCTGGAGGGGACCGTCGCGGTCAACCTGGGCCTGGTCCTGAAGTTCATGCCGGCGTACCTGTTCATGCCTGAGCAGCTCGCGGAGATCCCCACCACCAAGGGGCCCAAGGACGACGACTTCCTGTTCCGCCAGGGTCCGACGCGCGGACTCGGCAAGGTGCGCTTCCACGACTGGCGGACGGCGTACGCCGAAGCGGCGCACCTGCCCAACGTGGCTCTCTTCACCGAGCAGGCCGAGGCCTTCACCCAGCTGCTGCTCAGCGCGGCGCCGGACGAAGCCCAGCAGAAGGACCTCGACTTCCTGTTGGCGCTGGGCGACATCTTCACCCTCATCGTCTACGGGCAGCTGATCCTCGAGCAGGCCAAGCTCCTTGACCTGGAGTCCGACATCGTGGACGCGATCTTCGGGGTCTTGATCCGGGACTTCTCCACGGCAGCGATCGCGATGCACGGGAAGCCCGGGTCGAATGCTGCGCAGCAGGAGTGGGCGCTCGGCGTCGTCCGCAAGCCGGTCGAGGACGCTGGCCTGTCCGGCCGGGTCTGGGAGCAGGTCGTCTCTCTGGCCGATGCCTACACGATGAACCCGTGACCGAGTAGCCTCGGGCGGGTGATCGTCAATGTCGAGGTAGAGGTCGCCCGCCCGCGCGAGCAGGTGTTCGACCTGATGGCTGATGCGCGCAACGAGACTGAGTGGAACTCCCAGGTCACCCGCTCGGACCTCATCACCGGTGAGCCGGTGGAGGATGGCAGCGAGTTCGCGACGACCAACCGCGGAAATGAGTACATCGGCGTGATCAGGACCTACGACCGGCCGAACCGGCTGGACTTCGAGGTGGTCGGCAAGCCGTTGGAGATCTCGGCGACCTTCAGGTTCGTCGACTCAGAAGCGGGCACCCGCATGTCGGCGACTTTCGACCTGAAGCCGCAGAGCTACATGAAAGTGCTGCTGCCCCTCATCTCAGGAGCGGTCAAGAAGGACTTCCCGAAGCAGCTAGGCCACTTCAAGGAGTTCTGTGAGTCCCAGGCTGGCGTCTAGGCGTGATTGTGTGAGACCCCTCCCGTTGTGAGTCGGCGGGGCATACGGTGGCTCCGGGCAGCGTGCAGAAGAGGAAACGGGGAGTGGCTTTGCTGGTTTCGGAGCGGGTCGGACAGTTCTTCATCGAGGATGACCGGCTCGAGTACACCGAGTACGGCAGTGGCGCGCGCTGGGTTGTGCTGATCCATGGTCAGCTGATGCCCCGCTCGATGCACCAGCGGCTGGCCCGCGCTCTGGCCGGCGACGGGGCCCACGTCGTCGCGGTCGATCTGCTCGGTCATGGCCGCTCCGACCGGCCGGTCGACCCACGTCGCTACTCGATGGCGGAGTTCGCCGCCCAGGTGCTCGCTCTGCTCGATCATCTCGGCGCCGAGCAGGCCGTCGTCGGCGGTACTTCGCTCGGGGCCAACGTCGCGCTCGAAGTGGCTGCGACAGCGCCTCAGCGGGTCCGCGGGCTCATCCTGGAGATGCCGATCCTCGACAACGGCATGGTGGCTGGGGTGGCAGCCTTCACACCGCTCGTCGTTATCGCACGGCTGCTGCCCTTCGCCGTGGACGCCGTGCGCGTGGTGACCAGGGCCGTGCCTCGCGGGGTAGTCCCGTTCTGGGCGGGCGTGGCCCTGGACACCCTGAACCAGAGGCCGCGACCGATGGCCGCGGCCATCCAGGGCATCTTGTTCGGCCGGGTGGCGCCACCTGTGCAGGTCAGGCGAGCGATCGACGTAGCTGCACTGGTCGTGGGCCACCGACTCGACCCCGTGCACTCGGTCCACGACGCGAGGCTGGTGGGCGAGGAGCTGTCCAAGGGGGAGTACGTCGAAGCCGGGAGCCCCCTGGAGTGGCGGGTCAACCCCGAGCGCCTGGACGCGGCAGCCGCGAAGCTCGTGAACACCGCCTGGGCCTCGCGACCGGCACGGCGCCGCCGGTCTGTCGCCCGCTAAGGGTCTCGACACGCTTGCTCGCTGCGCTCGCGCCTCGCTCCTTGCGTTGAGCCTCGTCGAAACGACCACCGGTCGGTGGGAGACTGTTTCACGTGCCACTCTACCGCGACGAAGCCGTGGTCCTGCGCACCCAGAAGCTGGGTGAGGCGGACCGCATCGTCACACTGCTGACGCGGCGGCACGGGCGGGTGCGAGCGGTCGCCAAGGGTGTACGACGGACCAGCTCGAAGTTCGGTGCGCGGCTCGAGCCCTTCACCCACGTGGACCTGCAGATCGCGGAGGGACGCAGCCTGGACATCGTCACCCAGGCTGAGACCCTGGCGCCGTTCGCGCCCCTGATGGGGGCCGACTACGAGCGGTACACCGTCGGAACCGCGATGCTCGAGACCGCTGAGCGGTTGGTGGTGGAGGACAAGGAACCGGCCCTGCAGCACTTCCTGCTGCTCGTCGGGGCGCTCCGCGCGATCTGCGACCAGCACCGCCCTCCGGGCCAGGTGCTGGACGCCTTCCTGCTGCGCTCCCTGTCGGTAGCCGGCTACGCCCCCACCTTCGAGGCCTGCGCCCGCTGTGGCGTCGAGGGGCCCCACCTGGCGTTCAACCCGGCCGCGGGCGGCATGCTGTGCGCCGACTGTCGGCTGCCCGGGTCGGCTCGGCCGGCTGCGGAGACGGTCGCACTGCTCGGCGCGTTGCTCGCCGGTGACTGGGAGGTGGTCGAGGCGAGCGACCCACGGCACCGCAAGGAGGCGTCCGGCCTGGTGTCGGCGTACCTCGCCTGGCACCTCGAGCGCGGCCTCAAGTCCATGGCCCACATCGAGCGTTAGGCCGGCAGCGTGTCGGAAGGCACGCGGGTCATACCGGGCTCTGCTCGCGTTGCTGCCCGCCTCATCCGGAGACACGTCTCGGCCAGTGATCAGGCAGCCAGCACCAGCACGTAGGCCTGGCGCAGTGTCGTCCCGCAGCGGGGGCAGTGGTGCCCGGCGACGACGTCCAGGTCCTGGCCGCAGCGGCAGCTGACGTAGAGGTCGTTGTGGGCCGTCTTGCGGATCTCGGTGTTGGTGTTCATCGTGGTCACCTGCCTTCTGCTGAAGCCCGTTTTTC
>DATILB010000286.1:0-21801 GCA_035477015.1 Nocardioidaceae bacterium
CGTGAGATCAGCCGGGTGAAGACGGATCGCGCTGCGTCCGGACTCGAGGAGAGAAGGTCGTCGAGGGCAGCTTTGGGGATCGAGATCAGGTGGGCAGGAGTCCGGGCGATGACCGTCGCCGATCGCGGCTCCGACTGCAGCAGGGCCATCTCGCCGATGATCTCGCCCTCACCCCGCACCGCGATCAGCATCTCGTTGCGGTCGGTCATCTTGCGGATCTCGAGCTGACCCTCGGTGACCACGAAGGCACGGTCGCCCGGGTCGCCTTCGTGGAACAGGACGTCCCCGGGGACCAGCCGGAAGTCCCAGGCCTCCGAGCAGATCCTTCCGAGGTCGGTGTCGTTGAGGTCAGCGAACAGGGCGATCTGCCGGAACTGCTCGATCGTCGTGGGACCGGCCATCGTCAGTGCCAATCGATGCTGACGACGTAGACCGGCTCGTCGACGCCCTTGAACTGGGCCGAGCGGGCCTCAGATACCGGGTAGCGCACGGCCAATCCGTCGAGGGTGTCGAGCGACGCGAGGATCTCGCCGCCCTCGGCCAGCGCGCCAACCCGCGCGGCCTCGTGGACACCCTTCCCCGAGTAGTCCATGGCCCGGACATCTGCATCGGCCTGGTGCAGCCCGATGCGGACCTGGGGTGCGAAGCCGTGTGAGCGGCGGTGCTCCTCGAGCGCACGCTGGACGGCAACTGCGGCGTCCACTGCGGTCGATGCCTGTTCGAACACGATGAAGAAACCGTCGCCGGTGTGCCGCACCTCGGTGCCGCCGAACCGGTCGAAGCAAGCCCGCAACGTCTGGTCGTGCCAGTGCAGCATCTGCTGCCAGGCGTCGTCCCCGAGCGCCGACACGAGAGAAGTGGAGCCGACGATGTCGGTGAAGACGAACGTTCTGGCCACCCGGCCTGCGGTGCGAGTCGCCACCTGGCCCGTGCCACCCAGCAGCTCGTCGACGCGACGGGCGTCAGGCATCGCGCCGAGGCGCTCGAAGGTCGCTTTCGCGCCTTCAAGCTCCAGCCTCGCGCCGCCCCGGTCCCCATCGGCGGTGTAGGCCTCCGCCAGCGCGATCTGCACGCGGGCGATCTCATAGCCGGCACCGAGGTCATGCCAGAGCTCGATCGCCTTCCTCAGCGACACGGCGGCATCCGTGGTGCGTCCTTCGGCGACCTCGAGCCGACCACGTGCATGAGCGGCAGCGGCGCGCAGCCCCGCCGTCTGGTAGCGCTCGGCGATGAGATCGAGCTCGGTGACGCACTCACGCGCCATGGGGATGTCGCCCGCGGCGAGACTGATCTCTACGACCGGGGGCAGCACGCGAGAGCGGTCGAGGGCATTGGTCGAGCAGGTCGCGAGAACCCGCTTGATCGAGGCGTACGCCGCGTCCACGTCACCCTCGGCGAAGCGGACCAGGGACATCCCTGGCTCCGGGTCGATGTGGAGCTCATGCGCCTGGCGGAAAGCAGTGCGGGCACCTTCCAGGTCACCGATGCGCCGCCGTACCTCGCCGATCTCGTAGAAGGCCCTCGCGCTGATTCCGAGGTTGTACTTGCCGAGCTCCTGGCAGGCCTGGCGAGCCTCGCGCTCCGCGTCCGCCCAGGAGCCACGCACATGCATGACCTCGGCCCGATGAACGCGACAGACGCCCGGGAATCCCGCGATCCCGGCTTTGTCGCACCAACGCTCGGCCGCATCGGTCCACTCGCCGGCGCGCCGCCAGTCACCCATGTCGCGGCACAGGCCGATGGTCAGGCAGTAGACGGTCCCCGTGGTCATCGGATCCAGCTCACCGCTCATGGCGGATACGGTCGCCTCGTCGACGAGAGCCATGCCCGCGTCCAGCTCACCCTGGTTGACCATGGCCATGCCCTCGAGCTGAAGGGCCAGGGTGTGGAGGGATGCGTCCTTGATTCGTCCGCCGATGTCTCGAGCGATCCCAGCCTGACGTCGGTCTTCTTCAACGTCGCCCTGGCCGTGAGCGGCGAAGGCCAGATTCAGGGCCTGCCTTCCATGGCTCCAGCATTCGTCCTTCCCCTCGAGGAGGCGTGCGGCGCGCGCCATCCAACCGCCACCGACGGCGTGTTCCAAGCGGTTGAAGTGGTCGACAGCCAGGAGCAGTGCTATCCCGGCGGCGGCACTTTCGTCGCCGTCGCGAAGGAACGCTGAGTGGGCACGTTCGCGAGCGTCAATCGCGGCGTCGGGATCGCCGCCGAACCATGCGGCCTCCGCCATCAGGACGAGGTCAGGACCGGCCAGAGGGGCCTCGGACTCAGCGCCGCGGAGCAGCTCGAAGGCCTCACGCCACGAGCTCCTCTGGTACGCCAGCCGCCCGGCCTCCAGGCGGTCCCCCACAGTCTGATCCATTAAGCCGACTCCTCATCAGGCATGGGAATTGTCCCATTGATCAGGCCCCGGGCACAGCGTAAAGCCCGAGCGTAAGGCGACTGCAAGACTCGCCGGTCCGGCGCGGAGAAGGTCAGCGACCGGTGAAGCGCGGCGCGCGCTTCTCGGCGAAGGCGCGCGGACCCTCCTTGGCGTCCTCGCTGGCGAAGACGGCGGCCCCGACGGCGGCATCGTCCTGCCAGCAGTCGTTCTCGTGCTTGCCCTCAGAGTTGCGGATCGTCTTGAGGACGGCCTGGACGGCAAGTGGGCCGTTGGCTGCAACCAGCTCCGCGAGCTCGTGTGCCTTGGCCAGCGCCTCGCCGTCCGGTACGACATGCCCGATGAGGCCGATCTCCTTCGCCTCCGGCGCCTTGATGTGGCGTCCGGTGAGGAGCAGGTCGGCGGCCACCGTGTACGGGAGCTGGCGGGGGAGTCGCACGGCGGAGCCGCCCAGCGGGTAGAGGCCCCACTTGGCCTCGGACACGCCGAACCGCGCCGACTCTCCGGCGACGCGGATGTCGGTCGCCTGGAGGATCTCGGTGCCACCGGCGATCGCCGGGCCCTCCACGGCCGCGATGAGCGGCTTGGTGAGGCGGAAGCCCTTGAGCAACGACTTGATCACCGCCACGTCGACCTCGCCCGACGCCATGCTCTCGCCCGGAGGCTTCTGGTTCATGGCGGTGAGGTCCATCCCCGCGCAGAATGCGCCGCCGGCCCCGGTGAGGATGCACACGCGTACGTCGGGGTCCTGGTTCACCCGGTCCCAAGCGTCGGTCATGATCGCGAGCATCTCGCCGGACAGCGCGTTGCGCTTCTCAGGCCGGTTCATGGTGACCACGAGGGTGTGGCCCACGAGCTCGACGAGGGCGTGCGGGGCGTCGGTGAGCTGCTCTGTCATACCCCGATGCTAGACCAAAACGAGAACGTGTTCTAGTCTTGCTGTGTGGCCCTGAACATCGCAGATCTATTCGAGCACGCTGTCGACGTCGTCCCCGAGCGCATCGCCATCATCGTTGGCGACCGCCAGGTGACATATGCCGAGCTGGAGGCGGACGCGAACCGGCTCGCGCATCATCTGGCTTCGCGAGGAGTCGTTCCCGGCGACCATGTCGGGATCTACGCCAAGAACAGCATCGAGCATGTCGTGGCGCTCATCGCGGTGTACAAGCTGCGGGCCGTCGCGATCAACATCAACTACCGGTACGTCGAAGGTGAGCTCGACTACATCTTCGACAACGCGGACCTGGTGGCCGTCCTGCACGAGCGAGAGTACTCCCCGTTGGTCGACGTGGTGGCTCCCAAGCACGCCCAGCTGCACACGGTGATCGTGCTCGAGGACCTGCCCCAGGTCACGGCCGAGCAGACCGCCGATCGCGACTTCGGCCCGCGCAGCAACGACGATCTCTACATCGTCTACACGGGCGGAACGACGGGCTACCCCAAGGGCGTCATGTGGCGCCACGAGGACGTCTGGCGGACGCTCGGTGGTGGCATCGACTTCTACACCGGTGACCGGCTGGAGGAGTACGACCAGTCGAAGAAGGCCGTCGAGGGCGACCCGATGATGACCTTCCCGCTGAGCCCGATCATGCACGGCGGCGCCCAGTGGGCCATGCTCATGCACCTGTTCGGCGGACACGCGACGATCCTCACGCCGAAGTTCGAGGCCGACGAGGTCTGGCGCTCCATCGACCAGCACAAGGTCCAGATGATCTTCATGACCGGCGACGCAATGGCCCGGCCGCTCATCGAGGAGTTCGAGACCGGCAAGTACGACGGCTCATCACTCTTCGTGGCCTCCAGCAGCGCCGCCGTCTTCTCCCGCCCGGTCAAGGAGCGCTGGATGGATGCGTTCCCCAACGCGATCTTCACCGACTCGATCGGGGCTTCGGAGACAGGTTTCCAAGGTCTGGGCATGGTCAGCCGCGAGACGCTGAAGGCCGAGGGCGCCGTCTGCACACTCGGTCCCGACGTGGCCGTCATCGACGACGACAACAACATCATCGACGCGGCCACGAATGTGGGTGTCGTCGGTCGGCTTGCTCGCACCGGCAGCGTTCCGCTCGGCTACTACAAGGACCCGGAGAAGTCCGCGGCCACCTTCATGGAGATCGACGGGAAGCGCTTCTCGATCCCCGGTGACTTCGCTCGCATCGAGGAGGGGAACATCGTCACTCTCCTGGGCCGCGGCTCCAACTGCATCAACACGGGCGGCGAGAAGGTATACCCCGAAGAGGTCGAGATGGCCCTGAAGGGCCACCCGGACGTCTTCGACGCGCTGGTGGTGGGCACCCCCAACGAGCGCTTCGGCTCGCAGGTCACCGCTGTGGTCGAGCCGCGCGAAGGGGCCGAGCTGACCCTGGAGAGCATCGACGCTCACCTACGGCCGCTGCTGTCGGGCTACAAGATCCCCCGCGCCCTCATCGTCGTACCGCAGATCCCGCGGCATGCGACCGGCAAGGCCAACTACCCCGCTGCCAAGGAGCTCGCCCTGGAAGAGCTGGGGGGAACGCTCGTATGAGAACGGACCTCTGTGCAGAGTTCGGGATCGAGTACCCGATCTTCGCCTTCACTCCCTCGCAGCACGTAGCTGCCGCCGTGAGCCGCGCCGGCGGACTCGGCGTGCTCGGCGCAGTGAGGTTCAACGACGGCGAGGAGCTCGACGCCGTTCTGGACTGGATGGACGAGAACACAGACGGGAAGCCGTACGGCGTCGACGTCGTCATGCCGATGAAGGTCCCCACCGAGGGAACTGCCGTCGACTTGAGCGAGCACATCCCCCAGGGGCACCGGGACTTCGTCGAGGAGACCCTGCGCAAGCTCGGCGTCCCGCCGTTGGGTGGAGAGGGACGCGAGGGCGTGCTCGGCTGGCTGCACTCCGTGGCTCGCAGCCACGTGGACGTGGCGCTCAAGCACCGCCCTGTCCTGATCGCGAACGCACTCGGGTCGCCGCCGATCGACGTCATCGAGCAGG
This sequence comes from Nocardioidaceae bacterium, assembly GCA_035477015.1. Taxonomy (GTDB): domain Bacteria; phylum Actinomycetota; class Actinomycetes; order Propionibacteriales; family Nocardioidaceae; genus SSC3. The sequence continues at coordinate 5,352 of DATILB010000286.1, forward strand.
CGCACGCGGCCGGCGTGAAGGTCGCCGCTCTGGCCGGCGCCGCGAAGCACGCGCTCTCCCACGTGCAGAACGGCGTGGACATCATCGTGGCTCAGGGCTACGAGGCCGGCGGCCACACCGGTGAGATCGCCTCGATGGTGCTCACCCCGGAGATCGTCGATGCAGTCGGACCGAATGTTCCGGTCCTCGGTGCCGGCGGCATCGGTACCGGCCGTCAGGTCGCCGCTTCTCTCGCGCTCGGGGCCCAGGGCGTGTGGACCGGCTCGGTGTGGCTGACCACGGAGGAGTACGAGAACCTCAACACGAACAAGGGCATGACCGAGGCGTTCCTGCGAGCATCCTCGGCCGACACGGTCCGCACGCGCGTCTACACCGGCAAGCCCGCTCGACTGCTCAAGACCAAGTGGACCGAGGCCTGGGACGAGACTGATGCACCCAAGCCGCTGCCGATGCCACTGCAGAACCTCCTCGTCAGCGACGCGCACAACCGGATGAACGCGCACGGCGATCCTGACGTGATCTCCATGCCGGTCGGGCAGATCGTCGGCACCATGAACACCGTGCGAAGCGTGGCCGACGTGATGGCGGAGCTGGTCAGCGGGTTCGAAGATGCAGTGAAAAGGCTCAACGACATCCGCGGCTAGCTTTACCCTGCGGAGGTGTTCAAGCACTTCCCACCCACCGACGCGACTGCGGATGCGCCTGACGAGATTCACTACCCGGAGCTCGTGGCGCAACTCGAACGGCTCGGCTTCGAGCGGGTGGGCAGGGTGCGTCTGGACGTGCCTGTCGAGGAGTGGCAACAGCTGCTCTCGCAGTACACGCACCACGACGCCGAGGTGATGGTTGCCCATGAAGCCATCCCTAGCGTCGTGCTCGTTGCGCCCGAGGGAGACGCGTACGTCGAAGTCGACTGGTTCTACGACAGCCCGTCCATCCGTTTCCGGACGCTGCTCCAGGATCAGACCATCGTCGAGACCCAACGGGCGTGGAACCACGACCCCGCGTGGCCCCGGCGGCTACACCGCGCGCTGCCGTATCGGGATCGCCGCGAGGAACAGCTGCTCGACGTGGCCAAGGGCCGCGACCTCGTCATCGCGAAGTCCGAGACCGTCGAGCAGGTCTGGCAGGAGCACCGCGAGCGGGTTGCACGTGCCAGCGTGGAGCCAGTGCCACATCGCAACGACATGAGCCAGGTCCTGTCGCTGTGGGACCGTCTCCTCGCTCACGGCATGCGTTGCGCCGTCCGCGCGCGCCGGGTCGCACTGGTCGTGCACGGACTGGTCCCACTGCTAGCGACTGTGCTGTGCCTCTGGCTGACTGTCAGCGGTCGGGTGCTGTGGGGGCTCGCGGTGCTGTGGATGTTCGGCATCCTGCCGGTCCTGGTGTCGTCGCGCACCGCCATCCGGATCCGCTACGTGCGATGGCTGCGCCCGCCCTTGAGATAGCGCGCCGTCACGGCGCGACAGGCTGGCCCTGGATCCAGGCCGTGACGGCCCGGTTGAACTCCTCGGGGCGGTGGATGATCCAGTCGTGTCCGGTGCCGGGCACAACGAGGGCCTGTCCCCGCTGGAAAGCGGCAGCCGTCTCCGCCACCGACACGATCACCTCACGCTGCTCGCGCGTGCCGCCAGCCACAAGGGTGCGAGTGCCGGACTCGTCGAGTCCCCGCGGCAGCCGGAAGGCCCGCTTCTCCTCGCTGAAGGCGTCCGCTGAGCGGCGCTGTCCGGGGATGGGCACGGGGGAGAGGCTCAGTGCCCGGCGCCAGGTGGGGTCGACGACCTCCTGGGTGAGGGCGCTGATGACCACAGCGTGGCGGACCAGCCCGGGATGGCGGCCGATGAGTTCAAGCACGATCTGCCCGCCGATGCCGAAACCGACTGCCGTCACGTCCGCCCTGCCCCGTAGCTCGGCAGCCAGGTCCTCGGCCAGGGCGGCGTACGTCGAAGGTTCTTCCGTGCTGCTGTGCCCGTGCCCGGGCAGGTCGGGCACCAGAACGTGGTGCGAGGCACTGAACTCGTCGATCTGCTGCTGCCACATCGAGCCAGTGAGCATGCCTCCGTGGACGAGCAGCATGACGGGGGCGGTGGGGGCGCCGTACCGGGAAATGTGCATGGGGACGATCGTAAGCGGCCGCTGGGAAACGCCTAGACCGCCTTGCCCAGCATGAGAAACGCGAAGCCGAAGCCGTTGCGGTAGCCGTGCAGCCATCGGTTGCGATGGTCGTCGTTCTTTGCGCGCAACGCGGGGTCGTCGTGCTGCACGAGCCACTCCTCGATGTCCGCCAGGAAACCCGACTCGAAGGCGAAGAGCTCGTCCTGGCTCGCAACCTCGGTCCAGACCGGTCGGAACCCGGCGGAGACGGCGAGGTCGACGAGCCCGGCGACCGACGGGAGCTCGGGTAGGTCATCCCACACGAGCGAGTGGTCGATCGGGCCGACCTCCTCCCACGTTCCTTCGCCGTACAGCAGGCGGCCGCCCGGCGCGACGAGTGGCCAGAGCGCCGCAAGCGCCTCGGGGATCGTGGCGCCAAGCGCGTGTGACGAGCCGATGCAGATCACCAGGTCAGCCGAACCCGTCAGCTGGTCAGCGGGCAGGTTGTCGAAGCGGACGACGAGGCCGCGCTGTAGGGCGTTCGCACGTCCCCGATCGAGCAGCCGCGCATCCGTGTCGACGCCCCGGAGGTCTGCTTCGGGCAAGACTGCGGCCAACCGCAGGATGAGCTCGCCCCAGCCGCACCCGACGTCGACGATCGACGTCGGCCCAGCGGCCGCGAGGCGGGCCACCATTGCATTCGCGCGAGAGTCGGACAGTGGCGCGTTGAAGGACAGGTGCTCGTAGTACCCGGGCGACTCACTCATCGCCCGACCCTACGCAGGTTCGGCCGCGAGCACCTTCCCGATCGCGCGAGCCTGAGCGGTGGTCCCGCCCAACATCAGCTCGATGCGCTTGGCTCCCGTGAAGTACCGATGGGCAGCGCCGTCGAGGTCGATGCCCACGCCACCGTGCACGTGCACGGTCGTGTGCGCGAGCTTGTGGCCCGTGTCGGCGGCCCACAGCTTCGCGGTGGCAACCTCGACAACCGACGGCAACCCCTCCGTGAGTCTCCAGGCAGCCTGCCAGGTGGTCAGGCGCAGGCCGAGCACGTCGATGAACCCGTCCGCGAGTCGCTGGGACACAGCCTGGAAGGTTCCGATCGGCCGACCGAACTGCTCGCGCTCCTTGGCGTACGACGCAGTCAGCTCGAGTGCACCCTCGGTGATGCCGAGCTGGAGCGCGCAGAGGCAGGTGGTCAGCCGCTCGGACAGCCAGCCCACCACGTCGTCACCGACCAGGACGCGATCGGCGTCCAGGCGGACGCCCTCGAGCTCGAGCCGTGCAGTCTGGTCACCGTCGTTGACCTTCTGACCCTCGACCGTCACGCCAGCATCGTCCGGCTTGACCAGGAACGCCTTCACGCCTTGGTCCGTGGAGGCGGAGACCACGAAGAGCGCTGCCACCGTTCCGGCGGGAACCAGTGCCTTGCTCCCGGTGAGCACCCAGCTGTCACCGTCGTACGACGCGGTGGTGGCTGGCTGCTCGGGGAGATCGCTGCGCTCTTCGGACAACGCCGAGGTAAGCACCACGGTGCCTGCGGCTGCGCCCGGCAGCCAGGCGTCCTTCTGGGCGGTGCTGCCGAACTGCGCGATCGCCAGCGCGGTGGGTCCGTGCCACGCGAGCGGCAGCGGCGCGACCGTGCGACCGGCCTCGGTGATGACGCTGGTGAGCTCGAGGAGCGTGAGCCCCGCACCGCCGTACGCCTCCGGGAGGGCGATGCCGACAAGGCCGGCTTCGCCAAGTGCCTTGAACAGCTCCGCGTCATGGCGCACGCCGGTGGCCTCGACCTCGCGCTGCCGCTCGACCGTGACCCGATCGGTCAGGATCTGGCGCGCAAGGGCTGCAACGTCGACCTGCTCAGGAGTGGGGTTGAAATCCATGGCTGGGGGAGTCACCTCTTCGCTGCGGGCAGGCCGAGACCGACCATGCCGATGATGTCGCGCTGGATCTCGTTGGTGCCGCCGCCGAAGGTCATCACGAGGGACGACCGGTGGTAGCGCTCGAGCCGGCCGAGCAGGACTGCCGCGGAGGAGCCGGACTTCACGACCGCGTTGGGACCGACGATCTCCATCAACGAGCGGTACAGCTCGGTCGCCATCTCGCTGCCGTAGACCTTGGTCGCCGATGCCTCGGCGGGGGAGAGCCGCTCGGTCGAGGAGGCGATACGCCAGTTCAGGAGCGAGAGCATCTCGACCCGAGCGTGCGCGCGCCCGAGCAGGACCTGTACCCACTCCTGGTCGATGACACGTGAGCCATCCGGGTTCTTGGTCGCCTGCGCCCACTCACGAACCTGCCGGATCGCCTCGATATGAGGGGCAGCGCTGGTGAGCGCGACCCTCTCGTGGTTGAGCTGGTTCGTCATGAGCGACCAACCGCCGTTGAGCTCGCCCACCAGGTTGGTCACTGGGACGCGCACGTCCTCGTAGTAGGTCGCACTGGTGCCGACACCCGCGACCGTGTGGACCGGCGTGTAGGAGAAGCCCTTGGCGTCCGCGGGCACCAGGATCATCGAGAGACCCTTGTGGCGCGGGAGGTCGGGGTCAGTGCGGCAGGCCAGCCAGATCCAGTCGGCGTACTGGATGAGCGACGTCCACATCTTCTGGCCGTTGATCACCCACTCGTCGCCCTCGCGGCGCGCGCGGGTCTTCAGCGAGGCGAGGTCAGTTCCTGAGCCGGGCTCGGAGTAGCCGATGGAGAAGTGCAGCTCGCCCTTGAGGATCTTGGGCAGCATCTCGGTCTTCTGCTCGTCGGTGCCGAACCTCATGATGGTCGGCCCGACCGTGTTCAGCGTCAGGTAGGGGATCGGTACGCCGGCGACCGCGGCCGCGTCGGAGAAGATCAGCTGGTCGACCATCGAACGGTCCTGGCCGCCGTACTCCTTGGGCCACCCGATCCCGAGCCACCCATCCTGGCCGATCTGGCGGATGATGCTCTTGTAGACCGTCTCATCCCCGAACTCGCCGGTGCTCATCGAGAGCGCCGTGCGGACCTCAGGGGTCACGAGGGCTGCGAAGTACTCGCGGAGCTCGTTCCGCAGGGCTTCCTGCTCACGGGACAGGGCGATGTGCATCCGGCTCCCTCACTGGGTCGACGTGCTGGTTGAAAACTGGAACGTGTTTCAATAATGAGCGTATCCGCAGCGCGGATGCTGGTCAACGACCGGCCAAAACTGTAACCTGTTCCAGTATTGGAACATCGCCGAGAGGACGGGTGGCACGGTGACTGCCGTCGAGCACAAGGTGGATCCGCGACTGATCGACCCGGGCACGCCGCCGGAGCGCTACGCGCGCGGCTGGCACTGCCTCGGGTTGGCTGAGACCTTCAAGGACGGGCAGCCGCACCGGATCGAGGCGTTCGGTACCAAGCTGGTCATCTGGCAGGACAGCAAGGGTGAGCTCAATGTGCTGGACGGCTACTGCCGGCATATGGGCGGCGACCTGACCATGGGCACCGTGAAGGGCGACGAGATCGCCTGCCCGTTCCACGACTGGCGCTGGGGCGGCGACGGCAAGTGCAAGCAGATCCCCTACGCCAAGCGCGTCCCGCTGCGCGCCCGCACCCGAAGCTGGCACGCGTTGGTGCGCAACGAGCAGCTGTTCGTCTGGCACGACCCCGAGGGCAATCCCCCGATCGAGTCCCAGATGATCCCGGAGATCCCCGAGTCGGCCTCCGACGCCTGGACGAACTGGACCTGGGAGATCCTGGACATCCCGAACGCGAACTGCCGCGAGATCATCGACAACGTCGTGGACATGGCGCACTTCTTCTATGTGCACTTCGCGTTCCCCACGTTCTTCAAGAACGTCTTCGAGGGCCACGTCGCGACCCAGTACATGAACTCCCGTGGCCGGCAGGACAAGACCAGCGGGTACGCCGGTGACGTGATGCTCGAGTCGGAGGCGTCGTACTTCGGACCGTCGTACATGATCAACCCGCTGACCACGACGTACAAGGGCTTCGAGGTCAAGGTCATCCTGATCAACTGTCACTACCCGACCAGCTTCAACAGCTTCAAGCTGCAGTACGGCCTGATCGTGGAGAAGATCGAGGGGCTCGACGACGAGGCGAACGAGAAGATCGGCGCCAAGTTCACCAGGCTCTTCCTCGACGGCTTCCTCCAGGACGTGGAGATCTGGAAGCACAAGTCCGCCATCCAGAATCCACTGCTCACCGAGGAGGACGGTCCCGTCTACCAGCTGCGGCGGTGGTACGAGCAGTTCTACGTGGACGCCGAAGAGGTCACTGACGAGATGACCGAGCGCTTCGAGTTCGAGGTCGACACGTCCCACGCCCTGGTCAGCTGGGAGGCCGAGGTCGCCGAGAACATCGCGCGTGCCCAGGAGTCAGCAGAGGCCGAGAAGGCCGAGGCAGAGGCGTAGTGGTCTCCTTCGCTCCGACCCACCGCGAGACCCTCGAGGACCAGCGACGGTACCTCGAGGGGCATCTCGCCGAGGTCGCCTGCCTGGACTGCCTCGCGAAGGTGCGGGTGCGCAAGAACAGCGAGCCGCACACCAGCATCCAGTGGAGTGCGGAGGCAGCGAGCCAGTGCCAGGAGTTCTCGCGGCACGGAGTCGACCGCAAGGTGATGGAGTCGTGCCCGCGTCTCAAGGCCAGCATCGAGAGCGCGCTCCGGGACGGCTCGCTGGAGATCGGAGCGACCGTTGACTGACGCCGTCCAGCTTCGCGTCGTCGAGGTGGTCGAGGAGACGGGCGACGCGAAGTCCTTCGTCTTCGAGTCACCCGTGCCGATGTCCTACAAACCCGGACAGTTCCTGACCGTCGCGGTGCCCTCGGACGAGACCGGTGTCGCCGCGCGGTGCTACTCGCTGTCCAGCGCGCCCCACGAGACCGACCTGCTCAAGGTCACCGTGAAGCGCACGGTCGACGGCTACGCGTCGAACTGGATGTGTGACAACGTCCAAGCAGGGCAGCTCGTCACGGTGCTGCCTCCCAGTGGCATCTTCACCCCGGCGAACCTCGACGCCGATTTCCTGATGTACGCCGCCGGCAGCGGCATCACGCCGGTCATCTCGATCATCAAGTCGGCCTTGGCCGAAGGCAACGGCCGCGTCGTGCTGCTCTACGCGAACCGCGACGAGAGCTCGGTCATCTTCGCGCGGGAGCTTCGCGAGCTCGCCGACAAGTACCCCGACCGCTTCGTCTTCGTGCACTGGCTCGAGAGCCTGCAGGGTCTGCCGACCGCCAACGCCTTCCGGCTCTTCGCGGCCAACTTCATGACCTACGACGCCTTCGTGTGCGGCCCGGCGCCGTTCATGGCCGGTGTGGTCGAGGCGCTCAAGGAGCTCGGCTTCCCGCGCGAGCGCCGCCACCAGGAGAAGTTCATCTCCCTCGGTGGCAACCCGTTCGGCGATGTGGATGTCGCCATCGGCGACCCCGGCTCCGAGGCCGATGAGCCCCTCCGCACGGCACCGGCGCGAGTCTCAGGCGACCTTGACGGTGTGCCCTTCGACTTCGACGACTGGCCCGCGAACCAGCCGCTCCTGGACTTCCTGCAGTCGAAGGGGGTCAACGCGCCGTACTCCTGCAAGCTCGGGGAGTGCAGCGCGTGCGCCTGCCGGGTGATTGAGGGTGAGGTCAGCATGAAGAACAACGACGTGCTGGACGCCGACGACCTGGCCGATGGCATCCGCCTGGTCTGCCAGTCGCTGCCTGTCACCGACGAGCTGAAGATCACCTACTCGGGCTGAGCAGCGAACTCCCGGATCAGCGCCGCCAGCTCGAGCGGCTTCTCGACGTTCACGTTGTGCCCGGAGTCCTCGAGTACGACGACACGAGCGCCTGCGGCTTCGTACCTGCGGCGGGCGTTGTCGGCGTTGTAGAAGCAGTCGTGCCTACCGAGTACGGCCAATGTGGGGAGCGGACGCTCGCGCAGCTGAGCGTCCAGTGGTCGCTCGCCGAGCTGACGCGTCCGGTCGACGATGACCGCGCGATGTCCGGCCGCGGCCATCGCCTTGTGATCCCGGAAGGCCTGGGCCATGAACTCGGACGTAGGTCGATACGTGGGTGCGAACATCGGCCGGAGGACGAGGCGCTGGACCCACGCCGGAGTGAGTCGGTGCGCCAGTGCACCGAGCACCGGAGTCCTCAGCACGAGGGTGACGGGCGGCATCTTGACCTCGCTGTGGTCTGGCCCCTGCCCGACGATCACCACCGCAGTGACTCGGGGTGACAGTGCGGCAGCCCCGACGGTCGCGTCGTTGCCGAACGAGTGGCCGACCACGACCGCATCCTCTAGGTCGAGGGCCTCGAGGAGCGCGACCAGCATTCTCGCCTGTGCCCGGCCGTCCACCCTGCGTGCTCGGTCGCTCCGCCCGTGCCCCAGCAGGTCCAGCCGCACGACGCGGAAGGTGTCGCTGAGTGCGGCGGCCACTGCGTCGTACCAGTGGATCGAGCCCAGCATGCCGTGGACGAGCACAACGGGGCGGCCGGAGACCGGGCCATCCTCGCGGACGTGCACGTTCCCAGCGGCGACCCGCACCATGCGACCGATGAGCGCGTCTGCCATCAGGTCTTGGGGCCCTTGTGGCCGGCGGAGATGTCCGCTGCACCGCTCAACCGCTGGACCGCTCCGCCGAGCTCGGGGATGACCGAGCCGATGGTGGCGCCGATACGCTGCTCGCGAGGCGCGACCACGACCTGTCCCTTGTTGCGCCGGATCGCCCTGATCACACCCTTGGCCACCTGCTCGGGTGTCACGGTCCGTACGCCCGGCGGCAACGCGTCGATGAGGCCCCCTTCGACCGCCATCCCCGCGTCACGGACGAAGCTTGGCATCACGATCGAGACACCCACGCCCGAGCCGTGCAGGTCCTGTCGGAGAGCGTTGGAGAAGCCGCGCAGGCCGAACTTCGTCGCGTTGTACATCGCGCTGCCTGGTGACGAGGTGATTCCTGAGACCGAGCCGATGTAGACGACATGCCCCGCGCCACGTGCGAGCATCTGCGGCAGTACGGCCTTCGTCATCACGATCGGGGCCCGTAGGTTGACCGCCAGGTTGGTGTCGATCTGCTCGATGGTGTAGCTCTCGAGCAGCCCGGTGCCCGGTAGCGCGGCGTTGGCGATGAGCACATCGACGTCGCCCGCCTCCTCGAGAACCGCACCGATCGAGGCCATGCTGGACAGGTCCGCCGCGATCGAGCTCGCACCCAGCTCCTTGGCGAGCGGTTCGAGCACGTCGAGCCTGCGACCGGTCAGCGTGAGGGTCGCCCCCTTCGCGTGGAGGGCGCGGGCGATGGCGTGGCCGAGACCACCCGTCGCACCGGTGAGGAGGACTCGGGCACCTTGCAGGTCGACAGTCATGTCGCCTTTCTACAGCGCGTACGGCCTTCCTGTCCTACGCTCTCGCAGCGAGAGCACTCTAAACGGGGAGACATCATGCGACGAGCTCTGCTGTCGGTGGCCGCCACCGCCCTGTTCACGGCCTGCCAGGCGTCCTCCGACGTGCCGATCATCGACTCGAACGGCGTAGTGACGCCGACCGAGACATCGACCCCCGCCCCGCCCACACCGCCTGTGACCCCTGGTCCGCTCACGAAGGCGGAGGTCGACGATCTAGCCATGCGGATGACTGAGGCGCTGGAGCAGGCGAGGACCGGCCACGCCACAGTCGCCATGGGTGCGATCTCACTCGATGGCGACTTCCGCTACCTCGGCGCGGCACCGGAAGCCCGGTCCGAGATGAGCGCGACGATGGGCGGGTTCGGGCCGTACACGTTCCACGTGATCGCCTTCGCGGACCGCGTGTACCTCTCCCTCGACGGACTGATGCCTGCGGGCAAGTACTTCAAGTCAGAGTCCTCGGACCCGGTCGCTGGTAGCGCATCGTCCCAGCTGGTCAAGCTCGACCCGAACGTCCTGCCGACCACCCTGCGCGACGCGGCATCGAAGCTGCGCCTGGTCGGCGTCGAGGACCTGTACGGCGAACCCGTCGTCCACTATCGGTCGCAGACGAGCTTGGCTGCGGTCGCCGAGCTTCTGGGTGACGATGCGGCCGCGGCGTCCGGCGTGGTCGCCTACGACCTCTGGCTCGACCCCGATGCATTAGTTCGCAAGGTCGAGCTGAAGGTGGGCAAGACCTACTTCACCGCCGAGTACTCCGACTGGGGCAAGCAGGTGCGCATCCGAGAGCCTCGGCCCCGCGACCTCGTCGCGTCTCCACTCGGCTGACGTGGATCAGGTCAGCGGCCAGCACACCTCGGTCTGCAGCCGCTCGGCGTCGCCGCCGACTGCGTCCGGCATCACGAGGTACGTCTCCCAGGGAGCTCCGGCTGGCCGTACGCCGTTCTCGGCGAGGTAGCCCTCGATCCGCTGATAGGCCGAGGCAAGCTGCTCGTAGGGACCGCTGTGCAGCAGTCGCGCCACCCGCCCGCCGGGTAGCCCCGAGACCCCGATGATGCCGTTGGAGCCGAGGTCCCCGAGGTCGTCGAGCTCGGCGTTCACCGGGATCCCGATCTCGATGTCGACCTGCTCGGGGCCGTACTCGTGATAGCGGGCGTACGGCGCTCCGGCCGGCGTGATGTCGTGCGTCTCGAGGTAGGTCACCAAGCGGGTGGCGTCCTCGTCGAACACCGCGCTGATGTCGAGCTGAGGCATCGGCAGAACCGTCCGGATCGCGACGCTCTGCCGCTGAGTCGTGGCGTTGATCTCGACGTCGCGCTGATCGATGTCCATAAGGGGCACGCTACGCGCGCGGACCGGAGCCGTCGATGGCGCCGCGGCTGCTACCTTCAGTGGCGGACAGGACCGGGTTGCCCGCCTTACTTGAGGGGCCCGATCCATGACGTCCGAGACCTACGAGGTCTGCATCGTCGGCGCCGGCATCACCGGCATGAACACGCTGGTCGTAGCCAGCACCTACTTGTCGAAGTCCGACAAGGTGCTTCTGGCGGAGCGGCGACCTCGCGTGGGCGGAATGTGGGTCGATACCTATGACCACGTGCGGCTCCACCAGCCGCACCCCATCTTCACGGCGGGCAACATCAAGTGGACGCTGGGGGCAGAGCCCAGCCACCTGGCCACGAAGCCCGAGATCCTGGACCACTTCGCGCACTGCTTGAACGTCGCGCAGAAGCGCATTGACCTGGAGACGGCGTTCGGTTGGGAGTACGAGTCGCACCAGGAGTCTGGCGACCTCGTCGAGGTGACTCTCCGAACGTCCGACGGTGATCGTCGCGTCGTGCGGGCGAAGCGGCTGATCAAGGCGATCGGACACCAGGTCCCGATGAACGAGCCCCTCATGGTGTCGAGCACCCAGGTTCGCTCGATCACACCGGAGCTCCTCGGCGCGCATGATGCAGAGCTGCGTGCGGACAACACCCCGATCTGGATCATCGGTGGCGGCAAGACCGCGATGGACGCCGCGCACGAGCTGCTCACGAAGTTCCCCGGTCGCGAGATCAACATGCTCGCGGGGCCAGGCACGATGTTCGCCCGGCGCGACACGTTCTTCCCAGTGGGTGCGAAGCGGTGGTGGACGGGCACGCCGATCAACAAGATGGTGCGTCAGGTAGCCCGGCGGTTCGACGGGACCAACGAGGACGAGGTCCGGGACTGGTTCCGGGCGACCTACGCCAACGCCCCGTCCGCGGGCACGCGTGGGTTCTTCGGGGCGTACCTGTCCGACGCGGAATGCTCGTTCATCAAGAACGGGCTGACGAGTCTCGAGCATGAGTACTTCGCCGATGCCGTCGATCTGGAAGGAGGCGTCGGGCTGCGTCTCAGGGGCGGCGGCGTTCGTGTGGCGGCGCCGGGAACCTCGTTGGTCAACTGCACCGGCACCTTGCTGCGAGCTCCCCTACATCCGTATGAGCCCTTCGTCTCGCCCTCGGGCCAGACGCTCTCCCTGCAGATGCGCTCCAGCGCCACCGGGGTCTACTCACCGTTCGCCGGCTACTACCTGACCCACCTGATGTTCAGAGACAAGCTTCGCGGCCTCGGTCTCTACGCCCTCGACGTCGAGGACCTCTATGCGAAGGCCCCGCGCGTGACGGTCTACGCCTCGATGAGCCTTGCCATGCACAACCTCAGCCTGATCTCCGAGGCACTGCCCAACAAGGTGCTCCTGGAGTGCGGGCTCGACTACGACCTCTGGTACCCGCTGCATCGTCGGCTGGTGGGCACCGTGGAGTTTCTGCGCACGCACCGCCGCGACCGCGAGCACCACCGCAAGGCGCTCGACACCCTGGCGAAGCGCTTCGACGTACTGTGCGGCCCGCTGCAGCCCTCCTAGCCGCCAGTCAGTCTCTCGGGCTCGTACGTCGCGATCGGGAAGTGCACGCCCTTGACCTCGACCTCGCCGCGCGGCTGGCACGGGACTGCGTCGGAGACCAGGTGCCAGCTCGTCTTGGACAGGAGCACCGACCCGGGAGGGCACTGGGCCTGGATGCGAGCCGCGATGTTGGTCTGCAACCCGATGCGGTGTAGGTCGCCCGCACGGCAGACCCGAACGTGCCAACCGATACGACGCCGGTGTTGATCCCGATCCGAGCCTGCAGGTCCTGGTCGATCCCGAGTGGGTACCAGCGCCTGCTCCAGTGGCCGTCGCCGGCGAACTCGTTCAGCGTGCCAACCTGCCATTCGACGATCTCGGCAACCGCGCCCAGGTAGTCGTTCATGATCTCGGCGAGGGCTTCCGGATCGAGGCGGTCGGCCATCGTGGTGAAGCCGACGACGTCGGCGAAGAAGATCGTGACTCGGCGACGCTGTGCGGTGCCGACGGTGTCGTCCCCGTGCTCCAGTCGGTCGGCGACAGAGGCGGGTGCGTACCGTCGGATGAGTTCGCGGGAGGCGGCGATCTCCTCGCTCTGACGCGCGATCACCTGCTCGTCGACGTACTGCTTCCGGCTCGCCTGCTCGCCGATCAGCGACATCAGCGGGACGGTGACCACGACGATCAGCCCGAGCATGAAATAGGGCCAGGTCTCGGCCCGGGGCGTGTCCAGCTCACGAACGGAAGCCACCAAGAACGCTTGTGCCGGCTACGCCGACGACGAAGGTCAGAAACACCGACGTTCGGAACGGCGTGCGCACGGACGGGATGAGGGTGACGAGCCAGATCAGCGTTCCCAGCAGTCCTGGTTGCCGGGGGATAGCGAAGAAGGTGTAGAAGCCGTAGAAACTCGTGAGAGCGATCACGAGCAGGCCCCCGCAGGCGGCCGGGAGAAAGAGCTTGTGGTAGTCCGTGTAGGAGAGGAGCAGGAGCACCGCGAGCACGCCGCAGGTCCTCGGGAAGTGCGTCCGGCGAGGTCACCAGCCGCGCTCGGCCCACTCGTCGAGGTGTGGTCGCTCGGCGCCAAGTGTCGAGTCGTTCCCGTGGCCGGGGTAGAACCAGGTCTCGTCGGGCAGCCGATCGAAGAGCTTTGCCTTCACGTCGTGGAACAGGCTCTTGAACGCGTCAGCGTCGCCCCAGGTGTTTCCCACACCTCCAGGGAACAGCGAGTCGCCTGTGAAGAGGTGTGGAGTGCCGCTCGGGTCGTCGTACAGGAGTGCGATCGAGCCAGGCGTGTGGCCGACGAGATGGATGACCTCCAGGCTGGCTTCCCCGACCGGGATGGTGTCGCCTTCGCGGACCTCCACCGCGGTCGGCACCGGAATGCCCTCTGCGTCGTCGGCCCCTGCAACGGTCTCGGCGCCGGTCGCCTGGACGACCTCCGCCAGGCCGCCCCAGTGGTCACCGTGCTGGTGCGTGGTGATGACCCTGGTGAGGCCGCCGTCGCCGACGAGCTGCATGAGTCGGCTGGGCTCGGCGGCCGCGTCGATGAGCACCTGATCGTCCGTACGACGACACCGGAGCAGGTAAGCGTTGTTGTCGAACTCGCCGACGGACAGCTTGGTGATGATCAGCTCGGCGAGCTCGCGTACGTCGGGCGCCCCGCCTGGCTTGACCTTGCCGTGGTAGCTCATGGCGCCATTAGATCAGCGCCACCGGCCCAGGTCGGGCAGGGAGCCGGTCGAGCTGACCAGTCCCTCGCCCGTGCCTCGACCGATCAGCCACCAGGCCAGGTCTGCGGAGTGCCCGCTGATCTCGGGTCCGCCGTTCCCGAGCGGGATGGTCTCGCCCGTGTCGGTCAGCCGCCAGGTCATCTGCGGGTCCTCGAGCTCCTTGCGACGGCGATCGAGGAGGTGGGTGACGAAGTCCTCGGGCCAGTCGTACGCCGAGTAGCCGATCAGCAGGTCCGCGTGGTGCACCTCGATCTCCGTGCGCCGCATGCCGCAGACCCGGGTGACCGGGAAGGGCGGCGAGCCCGGGGTGCGCGTGACGTCCACGTCGAACCGGCTGGTGTGCAGCTCGTTGGCGGCCTGGACGAACCGGCCGCACGACGCGACCGCATCCTCGCGGAGCTCGTCAACGCTGCGTCCAGAGCCGGTCTCGATGTCGGCGTCCCGCTGCTCCGACGAGGAGTACATGGGCGACTCGACGCCGGTCTGGCCCCAGTGCAGGAGGTTCACGAGTGCATCCGCGTTACGGGAGAGGTGCGTGATCACGTGGCCCCGGGACCAGCCGGGGAGCGAGGATGGAGCCCGACAGTCCTCGTCACTCAGAGTTGTCAGAGCCTCCAGGTACCGTGTCGTCGCCAGGACGGTCTCGTGCAGCTGGGGCAGCTTCATAGAGCCATCCAACCCCGGAGTGTCGTGTTGTTCCAGGGGACTACTATGGCGAACATATGTTCGAACGCACAGTTCGGGCACGGTGACAACTAGGGACGGCAGTGGCAGACCAGCTGATCATCCGCGGGGCGCGGGAGCACAACCTGAAGGACGTCTCCCTCGACCTGCCACGTGACTCGCTCATCGTCTTCACGGGGCTGTCCGGCTCGGGCAAGTCCAGCCTGGCGTTCGACACGATCTTCGCCGAGGGTCAGCGTCGCTACGTGGAGTCGCTGTCGGCGTACGCCCGGCAGTTCCTCGGTCAGATGGACAAGCCCGACGTCGACTTCATCGAGGGCCTGTCCCCGGCGGTCTCCATCGACCAGAAGTCCACCTCGAAGAACCCACGCTCCACCGTCGGCACGATCACCGAGGTCTACGACTACCTCCGTCTCCTCTACGCCCGGGCCGGCCGGCCGCACTGCCCCACCTGTGGCGCCCCCATCGAGCGGCAGACGCCCCAGCAGATCGTGGACCGGGTGATGCAGCTCGAGGAGGGCACCCGCTTCCAGGTGCTGGCGCCAGTCATCTCCGGCCGCAAGGGTGAGTACGTCGAGCTCTTCCGGCAACTCCAGACGCAGGGCTTCAGCCGGGTCCGGGTCGACGGCGAGATCTACTCGATGACCGAGCCGCCCGCGCTCGACAAGAAGCGCAAGCACGACATCGAGGTCGTGGTCGACCGGCTCGCGGTCAAGGCCAGCTCGAAGCGCCGGCTGACGGACTCGGTCGAGACGGCGCTGGGCCTGTCCGGTGGACTGGTGATCTTCGAGTACGTCGATCTCCCCGAGAAGGACGCCGGCCGGTTCCAGCGCTTCTCCGAGCGGATGGCCTGCCCCAACCAGCACACGATCGACACCGACGAGCTCGAGCCACGGTCGTTCTCGTTCAACTCCCCGTTCGGTGCCTGCACGGTGTGTCATGGCCTCGGCACCCGGATGGAGGTTGACCCTGAGCTGGTCATCACCGACACGACCGGGTCGATCAACGACGGGATCATCTCGCCCTGGTCGGGCGCTCATGTGGCCGACTTCTTCCACCGGCTCCTGGGGGCTCTGGGGGAGGAGCTGGGGTTCGACCTCGACACGCCCTGGGACGACATTCCGGTGAAGGCGCGCAAAAGCATCCTTGAGGGCCACCCGACCAAGGTGCACGTGAAGCACACCAACCGCTACGGGCGAGAGCGGTCCTACTACACGAGCTTCGAGGGCGTCCGGACCTACGTCGAGCGCCGGCACCGGGAGGCCGAGTCCGACACAAGCCGGGAGCGCTTCGAGGGCTTCATGCGTGAGGTCCCCTGCCCGGCCTGCGAGGGCACCCGGCTCAAGCCGGTGTCGATCGCCGTCACCATCGGCGGCAAGAACATCGCCGAGGTCTGTTCTTTGTCGATCGGTGAGACCGCGGAGTTCCTGCAGGACCTCGACCTCACGTCCCGCGAGCGCCAGATCGGTGAGCGCGTGCTCAAGGAGATCCAGGAGCGGCTGCGCTTCCTCCTCGACGTCGGTCTGGACTACCTGTCACTGAACCGTCCGGCCGGTTCCCTGTCCGGCGGTGAGGCGCAGCGGATCCGGCTGGCCACGCAGATCGGCGCCGGTCTGGTGGGCGTGCTCTACGTCCTCGACGAGCCGTCGATCGGCCTGCACCAGCGCGACAACCACCGGCTCATCGACACCCTGGTGCGGCTCAAGGA
>DATILB010000287.1:0-5051 GCA_035477015.1 Nocardioidaceae bacterium
CGCGATCGGGACTTCCGGTTCGGCGAGGAGGCGGCGGATGGCCTCGTCCTCGTCCCAGTCGCTGCCCAACAGGTCCGGGCCGAGGTGGGCGACGGCTGATTCCTCGTCCGCACGGTCCAGCAGCTCGGTGATCCCGAGGGAGAACCCGACGCCTGCCAACTCGTCGGTGGTCAGGACCACCCTGGCCTCGTGAGCAGGCCGCTTCCAGGCTGTGTCCGGCCGGTACAGGTGCCAGGAGCCTTCCATCTTCAGATGCGTGTGCAGCGTGTACGCATCCCCGATGCGGGTGAGCAGGTGCTTGCCCCGCGCCTCGGTGCTGGTGACGAGGAGGCCGGCCAGGTCTACGGTCGCCAGGGCGGGCACGCGGAAGTCGGTGGCCGTGAGCAGGCGTCCCGAAAGGGCTTGGTCGAGGTGGCGGGCGGTCCGCCAGACGGTGTCTCCTTCGGGCACAGGGCCAAAGTACGCGCAAAGGCCCGTGGACCGGAGCGGTCCACGGGCCTTTGCGTGATGGATCAGATCTGTGCGTGCGCCAGGCTCGGCACGCGCTGGACCAGGAAGGTCTTCCGCGTGTAGACGAACCAGGTCACGGCCAGGCAGATCACGTAGAAGACCGCGAAGATGGCGAACGAGGTCTTGACGTTCGACACCGGGTCGGTCACCCACGGGTTGCTGAAGGTCAGCGGGATCAGGAAGCCGCCGAGAGCGCCGATCGCGCCGGCGATACCGATGACCGCGCTGGACTCCTTGGTGGACTTCATGAGAGCCGACGTGTGCTCCTCCGTGCCCCGCGTCAGACCCTTGGTTGCCTGGGTCTGCTGGATCAGCGGGATCATCCGGTACGTCGAGCCGTTGCCGATGCCGGTGGCGGCGAAGACGAACAGGAAGGCTGCCAGGAAGAACGGGAAGATGTCGGAGTTGTAGTTGACGGCCGCGACGATCTCCGGCGAGAAGCCCGGGAAGAGCGACGGGTCCTTGGCCCACTCCGCCAGCTTCTCCGGCGGTGCGGTCGGGACCGGCTTCAGGAGCGTCAGCGTGTAGAGCACGCCCAGGGTGCCGGCGATCATGGCCGCGAAGGTCCAGAAGGTCACCCGAGCGCCGCCGTACTTGTCAGCAAGCCAGCCGCCGAACGGACGGGCGATCGAGCCGACGAGGGCACCGAGGAACGCGTAGTAGGCGAAGTTGATACCGATGGACTCCGTCGGGATCGGCGAGCGGAAGAAGTTGATCTTGATCAGCAGCGGCATCGCGGCGGAGTAGCCGATGAACGAGCCGAAGGTGCCGATGTACAGGAACGACATCACCCACGTGTGCTTGTACTTCACGACCGACAGAACCTCACGCGGCTTCGACTTCGCGACGGCGAGGTTGTTCATGAAGAGGTACGCGCAGACGCCCGCGACAATCGCCAGTCCGGCGTACATGTAACCGGCTCGCTCGAGGTGGATCGCCTCGCCCGCCTTCACCAGGCCGAAGGCGCCGGCGCCGCCGACGATGATCGGCAGGAAGAACTGGATCACGGCGACACCAGCGTTACCGCCGGCTGCGTTGAGACCCAGAGCGGCACCCTTCGCCTTCGACGGGTAGAAGAAGTTGATGTTCGCCATGCTCGACGCGAAGTTTCCACCGCCGACACCGGCCGTGGCCGCGATCAGCATGAAGACCCAGTACGGCGTGTTCACGTTCTGCACCGCCATGGCGTACAGCAGCGTGGGGATCAGTAGTGCGAAGGCGCTGAAGACGGTCCAGTTGCGGCCACCGAACTTCGGCACCGCGAAGGTGTACGGAAGCCGGATGACGGCGCCGATCAGGTTCGGCAGTGCGACCAGGAAGAAGAGCTGCTCGATGGTGAAGGTGAAGCCCATCTTCGGCAGCAGCGCGGCGCTGACGCTCCAGAAGAGCCAGACTGAGAAGCCGAGGTGCTCGGCGAAGATCGACCAGATCAGGTTCCGCTTGGCGATCGGCTTGCCAGTGGTCTCCCAGAACTCGTCGTCTTCGGGTCGCCAGTCGGTGATGGTCTCGTTGCGGGACGGCTTGGTCTTTAGACCTTCGTCCGGCAGGGTGCTGGTGGCCATGGGTGCTCCTCGTAGGTGTGCCAACGTGACACTGAAACTACGAACGGCGCTGTCCGATGCTGTTGCGTTGATGTGTTGCTGAGGTCAAGTTCGCTTCACTCACGCACAAGGAAATTGTGTGGGTCTTCCGTAACGCGCTGGTTACACAGCCGTGTCAGCCGTGGTGCGTGACGCAGGTCACCCTCTGAGCCGAAGACCTCGGGGAGTGACGACGAACCCGGCGCTCTCGAACGCCTGTCGCAGCGGTGTGTCGGGCCGGCCGAGGACCGAGCTGCCGTCCGCCTTCTCGACCGTGAGCCGCCCGAGTGCGCCCTGTTTCACGGCTCCGACGAGTGCAGAAGCGGCAACCGTCAGGGTGTCCAGATCGTCGGAGTAGGTGAGCAGTGTGCGGCCGCCGCGTTCGACGTAGACGACCAGCTCGCCGTCGACCATGACGACCAGCGAGCCCGCCTTGCGACCCGGACGATGGCCCTCTTCGGCACGATCCGGCCATGCGAGGGCGGCGCCGTAGGGGTTGGCCGGGTCGGTGGCAGCCAAGGCCACTGCGGTGACCTTCGAGTCAGTGGGGGCGGTCAGGTCGCGTGAGTAGGTGCGCAGCCGGTCGACGGCTCCGGTGATGCCGAACTGAGCCGCCCCGAGGGAGCCGATGAAGTAGCCGCGGCGGCAACGACCGGAGTCCTCGAAGGCAGCCAGCACCTTGTAGACCGCAGCGAACCCACCCGGCACCCGCTCACTCATGACCGCGCCGCGCGTGACGACGCCATGGCGCTCCAGGAGCGACTCCGCCACCGCATGCGCGCGACGCGTCGGGTCGGACTCGAGCGCCGGTAGCAGCGACCATCGCCCAGGGGTGGTCACCGGACCGGTGCGACTGGGCAGCTCGGCGCGGCCGGAAGGCCGACCCATCCGCGTGCGCGGCGCCGGTCGCCGGCTCCGGTGCGCAGTCCCGCCGCCGCGGGTCAGGGCGCGCAGCGGCCCGATGGTGTCGTTGGTCAGCCGGCCGGCCCAGACGAGGTCCCAAAGCGCGGCCTCGAGCGCCTTGTCGTCCTGGTTCTGCACGAGGTCGGAGAGCTGCCGGAAGAAGTAGGCGCCACCACCGTCCAGAGCGGCAAGCACCTCGTAGTGCAGTGTCGTCGCATCGAGGGCGCCGTGCTCGGGCAGGGTGAGCGGCGCCGAGTCGGCCAGGTGCAGGGAGACCCAGCCGTCAGTGCCGGGGATGGGGCCATGGCCGGACCACAGCACCTCGCCGCCGGAGGTGAGCTCGTCGAGGTACGCCGGGGTGTAGTCCACGACCCTGCTGGCGAGCACGAGCGGCTCGAGCGCACTAGCAGGTACGGCGCAGCCGGCGAGCTGCTCCACCACAGCGAGTACGCCGTCAACGCCCCTGAGGCGCCCTCCGATGTGCTGCCAGGCGGGGAGGAACCGACCAAGCGTCGAGGGCTCGACGGGCTCGACCTCCTTGCGGAGCGCTGCGAGGGACCGTCGTCGGAGCCGACGAAGCACCTCGGCGTCGCACCACTCCATGCCGCTGCCGGTCGGGCGGAACTCGCCCTGCAGCACTCGGCTCTGGGAGGCGAGTCGCTGCAGGGTCTGGGTGGCCACGGAGACGCCGAGGCCCAGCCGGGTGGCGACGTCCCCGGCCGTGAACGGGCCGTGGGTGCGGGCGTAGCGCGCGACCAGGTCTGCCAGCGGGTCGGCCACCGGCTCGCTGAACACCTCCGGCGTGCCTGGCGGGATGGGTACGCCGAGCCCGTCGCGGAGCCTGGACACGTCCTCGACGGCAGTCCACTGCTCGACGCCACCGACGCGCACCTGGACGATGCGCCGCGCCTCCTGCAACAGGGCCAGCCACTCGACGGGGTCGCCGGTGGCCCGCGCGGCCACCTCGTCGGTGCTGAGCGGTCCGAGCAGCCGCAGCAGGTCGGCGACACCTTCGGCGTCACGTGCGCGGCGATCGGGAGCGAGTCGTTGCAGCTCGGACTCGAGCTCGGCGAGCACCACGGGATCGAGCAGCTCCCGCAGCTCGGCGCGACCCAGCAACTCGGCGAGCAGCCCCTGGTCGAGGGAGAGCGCGGCTGCTCGTCGCTCGGCGATCGGGTTGTCGCCTTCGTAGACGAACGCCGCGACATAGCCGAACAGCAGCGAGCGCGCGAACGGCGAGGGGGACTCGGTGGCAACCTCCGCCACCGTCACTTCACGCGAGGCGAGCTGCTTCATCAGCCCGGTCAGCGCCGGTACGTCGTAGACGTCCTGCAGGCACTCGCGCACCGCCTCGAGGACGATCGGGAAGGCTGGGTACTTCACCGCCACCTGGAGCAGCTGGGCCGAGCGTTGTCGCTGCTGCCACAGCGGCGACCGGCGGCCCGGGTCGCGCCGGGGGAGCAGCAGCGCGCGGGCGGCGCACTCGCGGAACCGGGACGCGAACAGCGCGGACCCGCCGACCTCGGTCGTGACGATGTCCTCGATCTCGTCCGCCTCGAAGACGACGACCTCGGCGCCGGGCGGGTCCTGGTCGGTCTCCGGGATGCGGAGCACGATCCCGTCGTCGGAGGGCAAGGCCTGTGCGTCGATGCCGTAGCGCTCGGCCAGCCGGGTCCCGATGGCCAGGGCCCAAGGGGCATGCACCTGGGCGCCGTACGGCGAGTGGATCACCAGCCGCCAGTCCCCGAGCTCGTCGCGGAAGCGCTCGACCAGGATGGTGCGGTCGGTGGGGAGCTGGCGCGTGGCTTCGACCTGCTCGGCGATGAACGCCACCAGGTTGTCCGCAGCCCACTCGTCGAGGCCGGCGTCCTGGCAGCGAGTCTTGGCCGCTTCGGGAGCCATCGCGGCGATCTCGCGCGTGAACGCACCGATGGCCTGACCCAGCTCGGCAGGGCGTCCGATCTGGTCGCCCTTCCAGAACGGCAGCCGCCCGGGCACGCCTGGCGCCGGCGACACCAGCACGCGGTCGTGGGTGATGTCCTCGATGCGCCAGCTGGA
>DATILB010000288.1:0-3675 GCA_035477015.1 Nocardioidaceae bacterium
CTGACCTCCAAGCAGGGTCACGGCGAGCCCAACCCGACCTGGATCCCCGTGGCGAACGAGACGGTCCGACGGATGGCGAACATCCTCGGCGGCACTCCGGGCGGCACCATCGGCGAGCCGTTCAACATCCCGCTGACCGCGCACTTCATCGGAGGCTGCACCATCGGCGACGGGCCGGAGACCGGCGTGATCGACCCTTTCCAGCGGGTCTACAACTACCCGGGTCTGCACATAGCCGACGGCTCGGCCATCAGCGCCAACCTCGGCGTGAACCCGTCCCTGACGATCACCGCCCAGGCCGAGCGTGCGATGTCCTACTGGCCCAACAAGGGCGAGCAGGACCCGCGGCCCGCGCTCGGTACGCCGTACACCAAGGTCCAGCCGGTCGAGCCGAACGCCCCCGTGGTGCCCGTCTCAGCCCCGGCCGCCCTGCGACTGCCCATCGTCGGGGTCAGCTGACCCGCCCTGTCTCACCGGTGATACACTCGATGCATGGAGACGGTCACTGTGCGGGAGCTCCGCAACCATGGCGGGGACGTCCTGTCGCGAGTGGCTCGCGGCGAGACCCTGGTCGTGACGCGCGACGGAGACGCGGTCGCTGAGCTGCGCCCGTTGCCGAGACGGGGCCTCACCGCGCGCGAGCTCGTGGCTCGTCGCCGTACGCTTCCGGCCGTTGATCCCGCCTCGTTGCGGGCAGACCTTGACGCCCTGCTGAGCCCCGACCTGTGAGCCTTCGCCTGTTGCACGGAGTGCTCGACACCTCGACGCTGATCCTCCTTGGCCGTCTGAACCCCGAGGACCTCCCCGATGAGCCGATGATCACGGCTATCACGCTGGCCGAGCTGTCGGTGGGCCCGCTTGTGACGGACGACGAGTCCGAACGCGCTCGGCGGCAAGCGCACCTCCAGCAGGCGGAGGCCGACTTCGAGCCGTTGGAGTTCGACTCGATGGCAGCTCGCGAGTTCGGACAGGTCGCAGCGTCGCTTCGGCGCAGCGGGCGGAAGACCTCAGCTCGTGCGTACGACGCGCTCATCGCGGCCACGGCGCTGGCCAACGGTCTGCCCGTCTATACCTGCAACCCGGGCGACTTCGCAGGCATCGACGGGCTGGACGTCAAGGCGGTCCCGCTACCGTCGGCCTAATCTTGGTCTGATCGAAGGCTTCGTTCAGGATCCGTGGCTAGGCTCGAATCACCATGGACGAGAACAAGGCACGACACGTCGTAGACGTCCTGCGCGAGCGCGGCACGGACGCGCAGATGGCAAGAGTCGGCGTCTACCAGTTCGGGATCAGCATCAAGCTGCCTGACGGTCGCGAGGCGGTCTGGGATTCCGATGGCACGGCGTCGCTCGAAGCGCAGGTGATGCGCAACGGGATGCTGGTCGGGTTCGTGCCCGAGATCCCGGGGTCCGACAGCTTCACGCCGGAGCAGATCGTCGACGCGATCGTGCGCACCGACTACGACCAGCCGATCGCCGTCCAGCGCAAGACCGCCCCCGCGCCGGCCCCACCGCTCCCCAGGAAGGGCGGAGTCTTCCGACGCTTCATGGACGGCTTCCGCTACCACTGACCGCGGAGCTCCCTGCGGCGGCCCACGAAGGTCCCCGCGATCCACAACAGCGCCAGGAGCCCCAACGCACCTAGCCAGATGCGCGGCTGGCTCCAGTCGAACGGCCAGTCCGGCTGGGAGAAGTCTCGGGTCGGTTCGGACAGCAGGCCGGTGGCGATGCTGACGTGGCCGTACCCGTCCGCGCGGATGCCGGTGATCATCGTCCGCGACTCCCCGGATGGGCCGATGGCAGTCACTTCTGAACCACGGTCGGTGTGACGGAGAACGGCGACCTCGTCGCCGATCCATGCGACCACACGAGTCGAGGTCTGTCTGTCGATGTCAGCCGGCAACGGACGGGGACTCATGTCGCCGGGGAGTCCCGCCCGCACTACGTAAGGCCGGTTGCTGTCGCTGGCGCCGGTCGCGAGCCGACCGTCCGGTGACCAGGTCGCTGTATGCGCGATGCGAGCAGGGTGGGCGAGCCGGATCTCGGGCGACCGGCCCGGCAGCCACGTGCGCACCCCGTCGCCGATCACGGCCACCTCGCCCTTGCTCGACACGGCTGGCGCGACCTCCCCGGACGTCAGGTCGACCTGGACGCGATCCCCGGTGCTCAGGTCGAGTCGCTCCACCGTGAAGTTCCTCGCGCCTCTGATCGAACCGGCGGCCGTCGTCGAGGTCCAGAGGTTGTAGGCGAGGTAGCGGCTGTTGGGCGACCAGGCCAGGCCGTGCGCGAACACGCCGAACTCAGAGGGCATCGCAAGGCTCTCGACCTCGCCGGTCTCGAGGTTCGCCACGCGGATGCCGCTACGCGCGGGTGTCCCGAGCGGCTCGTTAGTCATCACCGAGGGATTCCAGGTGTAGGCCAGGCGCGTTCCGTCCGGGGACAAGGCCACCACCGCGTCCATGAACCGGAGGAAGGCATCGCCGTCGAAACCAGGAAGGTCAAGGCCGCGGTACGAACCGTCAGTTGCCGACACTGCCATCACTGCGTCGGTCGACACTGGGAACACCAGGGACGTCGGACCGATCGCGAGTGAGTTGGCGCGCACCGACTCGTCCCAGACAGAGCCGTACTCGTGGAAATTCACGAGCCCCTCGGGTACGGCGTACACGCGGCTGGGCAGGGCTGGGTGGTCGGGATCGCCCACAGGGTCGTTGGCCCGGTCCGAGAGGGGCATAGCGCTCACGCCCGCAGCGAGGGCAGCCAGCGCTGCCACCCCGAGCGCGACCGCGGTGATGACCGAGCGTCGCTGGGCACGGCGCCCACGGGCGTAGGTCGCCGGCTCGACGTACACGGCTTCCTGCTCGTCCCCGATGTCGTGGAGCAGGTCATGGAGTTGCTGGTTCATGACTGCTCACCTCCCACGACGACCAGCTCAGCCAGGTGCGGCGCAGTCGCCCGCAGCCGCGCGAGCGCCTGTCGCGTCACCGACTTCACCGTCCCGGCCGAGATGCCGAGGACCGCGGCCGCCTGCACCTCGGTGAGGTCCTCGTAGAACCGCAGCACGATCACGGCGCGCTGCTTTGGCGTCAGCCCGGCCAGCGCCCGCTTCAAGGTCAGCCGCAGATCGTGGTCGCCATCGCCCCCAGCCTGCTCCACGGCGTACTCAAGGGGCACCTCATGCAAGTGCCGGCGCCGGCGCCATAGCGAGACGTTCTCGTTGTGCAGGATCCGCCGCACGTACGGCTCGGGATCCCCCTCGATGCGGTGCCACGCCTTCGCGGCCTTGAAGAGCGTCGTCTGCACGAGATCCTCCGCAAGGTGGTGGTCCCCGGTGAGGAGGTACGCCGTGCGCGACAACGCAGCAACCCGAGTCGACACGAAAGAGTCGAACAACGCCTCATCCGCCATCACCGCACCCCCTTTCACAAGCTCCTACGACCCAGGAACCGTAAACGGGGGTCACCTGGACCAGGAAACCGTCCCAACCTGCCCAAGCGAACTTGACCGAGGCCGAAGCGATCGGGCAGCAAACGAAAATCTGGGATCGAGGAGAAGAACCGCAAGCGCGGCAGCGATGACCAAGAGCCAAGGGTGGTGACCTTGGTACCGCATCTCACCAGTCGGGCCCTGAGTCGTGTGGAGGCGCAGCCGGAACAAGACTCAGGGCCCGACCGGG
>DATILB010000289.1:0-12053 GCA_035477015.1 Nocardioidaceae bacterium
GTCCTGCACGACAAGACCGACACGCAGACGCCGTACGACGAGTCGCGGATGGTCGCGCGCCGGATCGGGGCCGAGTTCGTCGGCACCACCGGCCTGGGCCACAACCGGATCCTGCGCGACTCGGCGGTCATCGAGCGCATCGTGGCTTTCGTCGGCGCCGACTTTGAGGGCCGCGGCGAGCCGGAGGTGACGCTGTCGGCCACGGCGTGAGAGTCTGCCGCCCTGTGGGTTCCCCTCCACCCTAGGACGCCCGTTGACCTCGACCACGCCGGTTGGCAGCTGCCGCAACTGCGGCACGCCCTACGGGCCTGCGTCGACGGTCTGCCCCGGCTGCGGCCTCTCGGTGGCCTCGGTCATGGCCGAGCGGGTCCCCGCCACCGCCGTGTACGGCGCGCCGCCGGCTGCTCCGGTGGTGCTCGAGCCCGACCCGAACTACACGCCGCAGTTCGCCGCCCCGCCGCTGGTCACCCCGCCGGACCCGCGCCGGACCCGCAACATCGTCGTCGGGGGAGTCCTGGCACTCGTCCTCATCCTCGGGGCGGTGTGGGGCTGGTCGTACCTGCGTGATCGGCCGGTCCGGTCGACACTCGACGACGCGGCTTCCGCGTACGCGCGCCTGCTCGAGGGGCTCGCCTCGGCCGAGTCGCTCGACGACATCCGGGCCGCCGCGGAGGAGGCGGGTGACGTCGCGGACGTCCTGGCCCGGGCCGAGATGGAGCTGGCCGGCCACAACGGCGACCTCGCCGACGCAGCACTGGTCCTGGTGCGAGGCGAGCACGACCTGGCCACCGCGGCCACCCGGCTCAACGCACTGACCCAGGACGAGCTGGGGGTCTGGGGTGCCGCTGAGAGCTCGCTGGCTCAGGCCCGCGAGGACGTGGCTGCAGCCAAGGCGGCGCTGGCCGAGGTGGACGCCGACGAGGCCGGAGCCGTTGACGACCCGGCGAAGGCCATCGACAACGTGCGCTCGGTGGTTGGCGATGCAGCGACGCGCGTGCTGACTCGCTCTGTCATCGGGCTGGTCGACCAGCTGGGAGTAGCGGAGCGCACCGCGCAGGTGCGTCGTCTGGCCGTCGAGGCTCGCAACGAGAGCGCGGTCGTGACTGCTGCGCTGGTCGGCTTGAGCGGCGACAGCGCTGACACTGTCGAGGTCATCGGCGCAGTCTTCGACCAGCTCGCCAAGCTCGAGGCCCTGGACGCCGGTCACCTCGGTGTGTGGGCCGACGAGCGGGTCGCGACGGTGGCGGCGCTAGCCGAGGTCGTCGAGGCCGACGGGGCGCCGAAGGCGTTCGGTACGGCGGTCACGCGGGCAGTCGACAACGTCGACCGGCTGGTCAGCTCGGGCCGTGCCGCCATCAAGCAGTGGCGGGCGGAGCTGGAGCGCGCCAAGCGCAAGCAGGCTCGCGCGAAGCGGACCCTCACGGCGTACACGACTGCGGTCTCCGAGCAGCTCACCGCCTACCAGACCCTCCGGTCCGAGCTGGCGGACTTCTTCCAGCAGGTGGAGGACGGCAGCACCGAGGTCGATGCCCGAGCTGTCCTGCAGGCGGCGTACGACGGTCGCCGTGGGGTGCTGGTCGCGCTCAAGGCGGTAGAGGCTCCGGGATCACTGCTGGACGTGCACGCGGAGCTCGAGCGGGTGGTGCAACGGGCGACGCGGGTCGTGAAGGCGGCGTACGACGGGCTCGACGAGGCCTTCTACTGCGACGGTTGCATCTACACCGAGTCGGAGAGCTACCAGACCTTCTCGCTCGCGTCGGCGGCGGTGGGAGCGGAGTTCGCCGCTGCCGAGCGGGGATGGCAGCAGACGGTGACGGAGGTCGAGGAGAGCATCTCCGACAAGGCCCTGCCGAAGAAGCCAGTCGTCTGACGGTGAGTTGTTAAAGTCTAGTGACTTACTAGAGTATGATCTGCGGGAGGCAGCAAGGGGTGCTGCTCGAACGGAGGTCAGTGCATGGGCGGCATCGTGGGCTACGTGCCCGGTGTCTACGACTTGTTCCACGTCGGACACCTCAACGTGCTGCGGCAGGCAAAGCAGCACTGTGATGTGCTCATCGCCGGCGTCGTCGCGGACGACGTCGTGGCTCGAACCAAAGGCTTCCGCCCTGTCATCCCGCTGACCGAGCGGCTCGAGATCGTCCGGGCGATCGACATCGTCGACCGGGTGTACGCCGAGCGCACGACGGACAAGCTCGACTCCTGGGAGCACCTGCACTTCGACAGGATCTTCAAGGGCGACGACTGGCGAGGCACCGAGAAGGGCCGCCACCTCGAGGCACGTCTGCATGCGGTCGGCGTCGAGGTCGTCTACTTCCCGTACACCCTGAACACCTCGAGCACCCAGCTACGTCGCGCCCTGACCCGTCGCGTCGCGGCCCGCGCACCCGTGGCCGCGACGTGACGCTCACCGTCGAGCCCACCAGGCTCGTCGATGGGACCGGCGTCGTCGTACCCCTGACGGCGACCGGTCCCATCACGGTGTCCTTCGACGGTCAGCACATCTGGTCCTTCCGCCCTTCGCTGGACGGCGTGCCCCGACCTCGCGGTTGGTTCGTGCCGTGGCCGGCGATGCTGCGGCCTTACCTCGACGGGACCACGAGGGTCACCGTCCTCGGGTTCGGCAACGGCCACGTGTACGTCGACGAGGAGGTCCGGCTCGGGGCGGGCGAGGGGCGTGTCGTCGTACGCGACGGCCGCGGCAACCCGCTCGCCGTGAACAAGGTGGGAACGCTCTCGAGGGCCTTCCTGTCCGACGACGACGAGACGCGCTCGGCCATCCTGCTCGGCACGGCGCGGGTGCTGGCGGACCTGACCGAGGCCGGCGTCCCGGCGTACCTCAACTACGGCGCGCTCCTAGGGGCGGTTCGCGACGGCGTCATGATCAGCCACGACTGCGACACCGATGTCTGCTACCTGTCCCGGCACGAGAACCCCGTCGACGTCGTCCGGGAGTCCTACCGGCTCGAGCGAGCGATGCACGCGCGCGGATGGCGCACCTCACGCATGTCCGGCGGTGACTTCAAGGTCGCGCTCAGGCTTCCCGGGGGGCGCACCGAGCAGGTCGACGTGTTCGTCGCCTTCTACGTCGAAGGTCGCTTCTTCCAGCTCGGGAACCGCAGCGGGTCACTGCCACACGACGTCATCCTGCCCCTCTCGACGGTCGAGCTGGAGGGCGTCACGTTCCCGGCACCCGCGCGACCCGAGGCCATGCTCGAGTTCCTGTACGGCGCCCAGTGGCGCGTCCCTGACCCGTCGTTCCGCTACCTGGACCCGCCGGACGGCGTACGACGGCTGGACGGCTGGCTGCGGGGCTTCCGCTCCGAGCAGCCGCGCTGGCACCGCTGGTACGCCACCCAGGGCTGGTCCGTCCCACGCCGTAGGTCGACCTTCGCTCGATGGGTGCATGCCCGCATCCCGCGCGAAGCCGTGGTGGCCGACGTCGGCTGCGGTCTGGGCCGCGACTCGGTCTTCTTCGCGGCGACCGGGCACCGGGTCGTCTCCTTCGACTGTGTCGCGGACGCCCGCTCCCGCACCACCAAGCGGCTGCGTTCCCGCGGGCTGGCGCCCGACGTACGCAAGCTCCAGGTCAACGAGCTGCGCACCGTGCTGGCCGCCGGCGTCGAGCTGGGTCTCGAGGAGGGTCCGGTCGTGCTCTACGCGCGGCAGCTGCTGGGGTGCATCGACGACGACGGCCGCCGCAACGTCTGGCGGCTGGCCCGGATGGTGGGCGGGTCGGTGTTCCTCGAGCTGTCGACCGGATCCGGTCCCGCCCAGGCCGACGGGCTGCTGCGCCGGCTCGACGCCGCGGCGGTGGTGCGCGAGGCCGAGGCGTATGGCGCCCGAGTCGTCGAGCGCACGGTCGGACCCGAGCACGGCCCGCTCGACCAGCCCGACCACGAGATCACCCGGCTGCACCTCACGTTCGCGAAGGAGACCCATGTCTGACGTTCGATCCGCCCTCGTCCGCGCGCACCACCACCGCCGCGGCGTACGCGCCAGACTGGCCGCGCTCGAGCAGGAGGTGCAGGAGCAGCGCCAGCTCAACCGCCGGGTCGCGGAGCTGACCGACGTCGTCGCCGAGCTGCTCGTCCCCCTGGCCCGCAACGAACCGGCAGTCGTCGACGAGATCGTCGAGCGCTACCGGCTGTCGATCTAGCCCGAATACGGGACTTCTGTCTGCCAGTCCGCCTCGTCGTGGGTGGCCGCCTCGTAGAGCGCGTCCGCGACGTTCTCTGCGGTGAAGGCGCCCTCGCGGGAGAGCGCTCCACGGACCGTGACGGACACCGCCCGGATGCCCTCGTCCTTCAAGGTGGCGTCGATGCTGCGGATGAGGTTGCGGAGCGCCGCCTTCTGCACACCGAGGCTGGGCGCGTTCGGGTCGGGCTCGTCGGCCGCCATGCTGCCGGTCGCGGTCACCCGGGCACCGGCGGGCATGTACGGTCGCGCGGCCTGGAGAGCGGTCAGCAGCGCACTCGCACCGAGGTGCAGGTCCTCGTGCAGCTGGGCCGGCGTCAGGGAGAGCACGTCTGCCGCGCGGTACTTGCTCGGGTTGAAGTGCAGCACGTCGATGCGCTCAGTGTGGTCGCCGAACCGCTTGATCGCCGCACTCAACGACTCCTCGTCGGTGATGTCCGCCGTGGCCCACCCGACGTCGACGCCCAGCGGCTCGATCTCCTCCGCCAGCGTCTTCAGCACCTCCTCGTCGAGCCCGAGCAGCGCCACGTCGTACCCCTCGGCCGCCCATCGCTTCGCAAGGAACCCGCTCACTCCGGGCCCCGCCCCGATCACCAGCACCGTCGGCCTACTCATAAAACCCAAACCTAGACCGCTGAGACGTCCCCAAGGGACACGCACGACGGTCCAGACGTCGCAAAGTGACGACGCTCGCGACGTCTCGGCCCGCCTGGGCGTTCTTTGGTGACGTCTCAGCGGTCCTGGGGTTTGTCACACTGGGCTCGTGGGGCAGTGGGTGTTGCACGTCGACCTCGACCAGTTCATCGCGGCGGTCGAGGTGATGCGGCGTCCTGAGCTGGCGGAGTTGCCCGTGGTCGTGGGTGGCCGCGGCGACCCGACGTTGCGCGGCGTGGTCGCGACGGCGTCGTACGAAGCACGGGAGTACGGCGTGGGGTCCGGCATGCCGCTTCGGACCGCCGTACGCAAGTGTCCCGACGCGATCTTCGTGCCGATGGACATGCCTGCGTACCTCGAGGCGAGCGAGCAGGTGATGGCCGTGCTGCGCAGCTTCCCGGTGGTCGTCGAGGTACTGGGCATGGACGAGGCGTTCGTCGGCGCCGAGACCGAGGACCCGCACGCGCTGGCCGAGGAGATCCGTGCGCGGATCCTCGACGAGACCGGGCTGCACTCGAGCGTCGGGATCGGGGACAACAAGCTGCGGGCGAAGATCGCGACCAGCTTCGGGAAGCCCAGGGGAGTGGGCCGGCTGACCGAGGAGGACTGGTACGACGTGATGGGCGCCAAGCCGACCGACGCGCTGTGGGGGATCGGCACCAAGACCGCGCGCAAGCTCAAGGAGCTCGGCATCGAGACCGTGAACGACCTGGCCGAGGCAGACACGCAGCTGCTGGCCGACCGGCTCGGCCCGCGGATGGGGCCCTGGTACCGCCGTCTCGGGCGCGGCGCTGACTCGAGCCCGGTGGACGCGACGCCCTGGGTGCCCCGTGGGCACGGCCGCGAGACGACCTTCCAGGAGAACCTCACCGACCGCGCAGCGATCGCGGATGAGGCACGCAAGCTCGCCGAGCAGGTGGCCAAGGACATCGCGCGCGAAGGTCGGCCGGCCGCCCGCGTCGGGATCAAGGTGCGCTTCGCGCCGTTCTTCACGACGTCGCGCTCGCTCACGCTGCCCGAGCCGACGTACGACGCGGACGTGATCGGGGCCGCCGCGGTCGAGCTCTTCGGGCGCATCGAGGACGACCGCGCCGTACGCCTGCTCGGCGTGCGGGCCGAGATGAGCCCTCCCGATGGAGGTTAGAGCCGCCAGCGCGGCGGGAGGCAGCTCTCGGGCCCGGGCGAGCTTGCTCGCTTCTACGCCCACCTCGCGCCGAAGACGCGCTCGGCAGATGCTAACAGTGATACTGTCACGGTCGTGATCGACGAGGTGGCAGTGGCGTCCTGGATGGACAGCATCTGGCTGGGACACGGCCCGTTGCAGCACCTCACGGCTGTCACCGGCGGCACCCAGAACGTCATGGTGCGCTTCGATCGCGACGGCGAGAGCTACATCCTCAGGCGTGGACCGCAGCACCTGCGACCGCGCAGCAACGACCAGATCCGCCGCGAGTTCCGCGTGCTAGAAGCACTCGGCCAGACCGACGTGCCGCACCCGCGGCTGGTCGCCACCTGCGACGACGAGTCCGTCCTGGGCGATGCGGTCTTCTACCTGATGGAGCCGGTCGACGGCTTCAATGCGAGTGTCGAGCTCCCTGACCTTCATGTCGGCGACGCAGGGGTCAGGCATGCCATGGGCCTGCATCTCGTCGATGCCATCGCCGAGCTCAACGAGGTCGACCATGTCGCGGTCGGGCTCGGCAACTTCGGCAAGCCCGACGGTTTCCTCGAACGACAGGTGCCCCGCTGGCTGGCCGAGCTCGCGTCGTACGACGCCTTCGAGGAGTACGCCGGCCCCGACATCGGCCCGGTCGAGGATGTCGCCGCCTGGCTCGAGAAGCACCGCCCCACGTCGTACCGGCCGGGCATCCTGCACGGCGACTTCCATGCCGCCAACGTGATGTTCTCGCGAACCGGCCCGGAGGTGGCCGCCGTCGTCGACTGGGAGATGTGCACGATCGGCGACCCGCTGCTCGACCTCGGCTGGCTGCTGGCCACCTGGCAGCTGCCCGGTGCGCCGGACGAGTTCGCCGGGCTCCTGACACATGCCGGCGGACTGGCCACGCATGACGAGCTCATCGCCCGCTACGCCGAACGCTCCACCCGAAACCTCGACGACCTCGACTGGTACGTCGTACTCGCCTGCTTCAAGCTCGGCATCATCCTCGAGGGCAGTCACGCTCGAGCCCTGGCCGGACAGGCGCCGATGGAGATCGGTGACCGGCTGCACCACACGACCGTCCGGCTCTTCGAACGAGCCACCACCTATCTGGAAGGCCCCCGATGATCGACTTCGAGATCCCTGCCGAGCTCGCCGAGCTGGGCGAGAAGGTACGCACCTTCGTGGTCGAGCAGATCGTGCCGTACGAGAAGGACCCGCGCGTCACCCAGCACGGGCCGACCGACGAGCTGCGCCAGGAGCTTGTCGAGCTCGCGCGCAAAGCCGGGCTGCTGACCATCCAGGCGCGTCCGGAGGGCATGTCCCACCTGGAGCAGGCCATCGTCTACGAAGCCGCGGGCTGGTCGACGCTCGGCCCGGTCGCGATGAACTGCGCCGCTCCCGACGAGGGCAACATGTTCCTGCTCTCCAAGATCGCCAGCCCCGAGCAGGCCGAGCAGTTCCTCAAGCCGGTGATCGAGGGCCACCAGCGGTCGGTGTTCGCGATGACCGAGCCCGGTGGTGCCGGCTCTGACCCGGGCCAGCTGTCGACGACTGCGGTCATGGACGGCGACGAGTACGTCATCAACGGCCTCAAGTGGCTGATCACCGGGGCCAACAACGCGAAGAGCTGGATCATCATGGCCGACGCGCCCGAGGGCGCCACGCTGTTCCTCTGCGAAGGGGACACCGCGGGCATCGTGATCGAGCGGGCGATGGACACCATGGACCGGAACTACGTCGAGGGCCACGGCGTCGTCCGCTTCGACAACCTGCGGCTGCCGAAGAGTGCGCTGCTGGGCGAGCCGGGCCAGGCGTTCCGCTACGCACAGCTCCGGCTGGCTCCCGCCCGCCTCACGCACTGCATGCGCTGGCTAGGTGCGGCCGAGCGCGCCCAGGCGATCGCGATCGACTACGCCAAGACGCGTACGGCGTTCGGCAAGCCGATCGGGGAGCACCAGGGCGTCGGCTTCATGCTCGCCGACAACGAGATTGCGCTGCAGCAGTGCCGGCTGATGATCTGGTGGGCGTGCTGGCACCTCGACCGGGGCGCCAAGGGACGCCACGAGTCGAGCATGGTGAAGTCGAGCGTGTCCGAGGAGCTCTTCAAGGTCGCCGACCGCTGTGTCCAGGTCCTCGGCGGTATGGGCATCAGCGACGAGACCCCGGTCGCCGCGATCTTCCGCGACATGCGCGCCTTCCGCCTGTACGACGGCCCGACCGAGGTGCACAAGTACGCGATCTCGCGGCAGCTGCTTCGGGACTAACCGACGAAGACGGGTGGTTCCTGGTCGTGCTCGGCGTGGCCGAGTCTGTCGAGGACCTGCTTGATCAGGGCGACCGTGTCGGCCTCGTTGTGCCCGAAGCTCTGCAGGTACGCCGTCATCCCGTGGCGGGTCATGTCGAGCTCGGCATCGGTGAGATGGATGGTGTTCACGCTTCCAATGTAGATCGGCCGAGAAGGTCGAGCCAGGGCTCGTGGCCGCCGTCGAAGGGCGCCGCACGCCGGGTCACCGCCTCGACGATCGCGTCGCACGAGGCGCGCGCCTCGGCGATGACGGCTGACGGGTAACCCCAACGCACCTGGTGGTCGGCGAACTCGTCCTCGTCGTCGACCCACACCCTGCCGTGGTTGCCGACGATGACGTCGAGGTCGAGGTCGACAGAGGTCACGAGTCCGGGGGAGATCTCGGGCACGGTGGCGATGTCGACGTACACCCGACACGGCGGGTCCGCCTCCGGCGAGTAGAAGGTCGCGACGTACGGCGCTGCCGGGAACAGCACGACCTGGGGCTGGCGGGTGACGACGGTCGCGCCCGGCCGGGCGATGACTGTGCCGACCGGAACCCCGACCCAGGTGCCGTGCTCGTCGGTCCCGAGCTGCACGGCGTCGAACTCCCAGTGCGGCCGGTCTCCCCACTTCTTGGCGACAACGCGCAGTGGGGCGACCATGCCCCGAATCTAGCGAGAAGATAGGCCCGTGGACGCGGTGGACCAGGCTCTCGCCTCGCTGGACGAGGTGACCGCCCGGTGCGCCGAGCCAGCCGTGAACCGGCTGTTCGGGCCGCCCGGTGAGCGCATGCCCGTCGAGGGCCTGACCCGGCTCGAGCTGCAGGACTTCCTCTGGAGCAAGCTGCCCACCCGCTTCGTGACCGGCGGCTACGACCACCACGAGATCGCCTGGGCGCTCGGCGATCTGTTGGACGCCCTGCAACGGCCGCAGTACGCCGCACTCTGCCGCGACCGTCGTACCCACGAGATCCTCGCGCTCTGGCACCGTGACCACGCGGCCGGAGCGATCGCGGCCGCGGAGGCGGTCGAGGCGAGCGGCGTGCTGCCCCCGGACACGTCCACTCTGGCGTTCGGAGACGTGATGGGCGGCGACGAGCTGCGCGTCTACCTCGACCTCTCGGCCGCCCTCGAGGCGGCGGTCGACATGGGAGCCGTCCGTCCTGGCTCAGCGTCGTTCGAGCGGGACCGGGTGCGCGCCGCTGAGGAGTTCTGGCGCAACGGCAACGCCCTGTCCGTCGTACGTCGAAACCGTGCGGAAGTGTGGGCGGCCGGGTTCCGGGCGGACCCGGACTGGCTGGCCCCCGCGTTGTCGGTTCTCGAGCAGGCGTGGTCCTTGCCGGAGAACGTCGAGCTGTCGCTGGTGCCGGCGCGGGCGCTCCTCGAGACCGTCGGCGGCGGGGTCAACCTGACGGCCGCCGGCTACCTGCCCGCGGCCACGGCGGTCGAGCTCAATGACCACTTCCGATGGGTCGACGTGGTGGGTCGACCGCCGAAGAAGGAGGGCGACCTGCCGCAGCTCACCGCGCTCCGGGAGCACCTCAGCCGGCAACGGCTGCTCGCGGTGCGCAAGGGGGTGCTGAGCACGACTGCGAAGGGCCGGGCCTGCCTCGAGGACGACGAGGAGTTCTGGGCACGGCTGACCGACCTCGGGCCGCGGTGGGGAGAGTTCGCACGCGAGGTCATCGCCGTGTCAGCGGCTCTGTTGGTGATGAGCCCGGACGCCGAGCGTCAGGATCTGTCCGCCGAGGTCGCTCAGATGGTGCAGCACCGCTGGAAGGGCGGCGGTGACCTCGAGCGCGATGTGCACTGGTGCTACATCGACTGGTACCGGGTCGGCTTCGCCCTCGGGTGGTGGGAGGCCAGACGAGGGCGATGGCTGGATCGACTCTCCCCGCGAGGGGTGGGAGCCGCTTCGCGGGCGTTCTGGTCGGTCGCAGCCGCGCCGCCGACCTACCGGGACTGAGGTTCAGGACTAGAGCCCGGACATGAAAGACGCCGCCCGCGTACCAGTAGCGAGCGGCGTCCTCTGCAGACTACTTGTCGCGGCCCTTGGCGGCGCGCTTCTGGGCCAGATCGGAAGTGGTGGCGAGGACTCGCTGGTAGTTGGGTCCCGCGAGGCGGATCAGCTTGTCGATCACGAAGGCGTCAGGACCGACGAGCACCTTGCCCTTGTTCTTGAGGATGCCCCGGACGATGATGTCGGCGGCCTTCTCGGCGCTCGTGTTGGCCAGGACCTTGTCGAAGAGCTCGTTGAGCGCCTCGAGGTCCTCTTCTCCGGCGGCCTCCGCGTTGCGCACGATGTTGGTCTTGATGCCGCCCGGGTGGACGCTGGTGACCTGGACCGGGTACTTGGCGATCATCATCTCCATGCGCAGCGACTCGGTGAAGCCGCGGACCGCGAACTTCGCCGCGTTGTACGACGTCTGGCCGGGCATGCCGTGCAGGCCGAAGATGCTCGAGATGTTGACGACGTGACCGTCGCCGGACTCGATCAGGTGCGGCAGGAACTCCTTGGTGCCGTTGACGACGCCCCAGAAGTCCACGTCGATGACGCGCTCGAACTGCTCGTAGGTGACGTCGACGAAGTTGCCGTGCACGGTGATCCCGGCGTTGTTGATGATGGCGTTGACGACACCGAACTCCTCGGCCACGGACGTCGCGTAGGCCGCCATCGCGGCACGGTCGCGCACGTCGAGCTTGTCAGTGCGGGGCTCCTGCCCGGCCGCCTTCACCAGTGACGAGGTCTCGCCGAGCCCGTCGGTGTCCCAGTCGGACAGCGCCAGGCGGGCGCCCTTGGAGGCGGTCTTGAGCGCGAGGGCCCTGCCGATCCCGGAGCCGGCTCCGGTGATCACGACCACCTTGTTGTCGAGGGACTTCATGCCATGACCTCCACCATCTCGTTGGCCTCGGAGCGGGCCTTCACGTCGTACTTGTCGATGTCGAACCTCGCCAATGCCAGCCGGAACGCCGCCGTCGTGCGCGGCCAGAGCGTGACGTTCTTGCCGTGCTCGTCGAGGTACCAGCTGGCGCAGCCACCCGAGTTCCACACAGTCTTCTCCATCCGGCGCTGGATGTCGTCAGTCCAGGCCTGCTGCGCCTCCTGCGTGACCTCGAGGACGGCCACGTCGTGCTTCTCGACCGCGTCGAGCGCACCGAGGATGTAGGCCAGCTGCGACTCGATCATGAAGACCATGCTGGTGTGGC
Organism: Nocardioidaceae bacterium; assembly: GCA_035477015.1. Taxonomy (GTDB): domain Bacteria; phylum Actinomycetota; class Actinomycetes; order Propionibacteriales; family Nocardioidaceae; genus SSC3. The sequence goes on from DATILB010000289.1 coordinate 11,504, forward strand.
CGAGCCCGGTGTTCGGACCGACGATCTGGAACAGGTTCGGGAAGTTGTGCACCGTCGTGCCCTTGTACGCCGACATGCCCTCGGTCTTGAACTGCTGGCCGAGCGTGCGGCCGTCACGGCCGACGACGTGGTGCGCGATCGGCAGGTCGGTCGTGTGGAAGCCGGTGGCGACGATCAGCACGTCGATCTCGCGCTCCACGCCGTCCTGCGTGACGACCGAGCTGCCGGTGACCTTGGAGATGCCGTCGGTGACGAGCTCGACGTTCTCCTGGGCCAGGGCGGGGTAGTAGGTGTTCGAGATCAGGATCCGCTTGCAGCCCATGGCGTAGTCCGGGGTCAGCGCCTTGCGCAGCTCGGGGTCCTTGATGCTGCGGTGGATGTTGTCGAGCGCGTCGAGCTTCGCGGGCAGCACCAGCTGGGGCGCCAGCGTGAACGCCGGGACGAAGCACTCGCGACCCCAGTAGATGGCCGTGCGGTACGCCTTCTGAACCAGCGGCACGTGCTTGAACGCGAGCTTCTCGAGCGGCAGGTACGCGCGGTCCTTGCGCTT
>DATILB010000290.1:0-3891 GCA_035477015.1 Nocardioidaceae bacterium
CCCCCATGGCGCAGGGCCGTTCGCGTTGAGTCACCGGTCGATGAACCGGCCGTTGTTGTTGGTCGTCGCCTCGATGGTCACGTTGTTGCCGCGCCCAGTTGAGCCGATGCCCGCGTAGGTGTCGACGCCACCACCGTTCTGGGTGAAGCGGCCCTCGCCGAAGAGCCGGCCGAAGCCGAGGCTCTGTGACACGGCGTCGTAGGTGTTCCCGACGCCGTTGGCGACGAAGATCCCTACCCCACCGACCGAGCCGGCACCGAGCGTGATCGCCCGGCCGCTGTCGCAGTTGTTGAGGTCGCTGGCCAGGCCACCCGAGCCGACCATGCCGGGCTCGGCGTTCGGGTCCTTCGGAGCCGGCATGTAGGTCTCGTAGGTGTTGTCGTTGCCGTTCGCGATGAACGTCCCGATGCCACCCACGATCGCCGCACCCAATGTCGAGCGGATCGAGGTGTACTGGTTCCGGTCGCCATCAGTGCGCTGGTAGCCGTAGCCACCGATCATGCCCGCGCCGTTGGTGAAGGTCTTGCCGACGAAGTTGTTGTCGGAGCCGACCACGATGAGTACGCCGACCCCGCCGTTGCCCATGCCCTGGGTGAAGATGCGTCGGGCCATCAGGTCGTTGGTGCAGTGCGCGTCCGTGTCCGGAGCCGGAGCCTCGAAACGCTGGAACTGGTTGTTGTCGCCCATCACCAGGGCCGCTGCGGAGACGAACGTGCAGGTCTGCGCGTGAATGATGTCGATGGCCGAAGCACACCCGACTGCGGGCGCCTTGATCGGCGCGACGGACCCAGCCGGGCCACGCCAGATGTCGAAGGCGTTCCCGCCCGCGTTGTTGTAGATGTGGTTGCCACCACTGGTGTCGACCAGCAGCACGTAGTCGTGGAGGTAGGTGTCAGCCACGTCGCCGGGCGCGAAGCGCAGCACCGGCCACAGGTCCAGTTCGCTGGAGCGCGGCAGGTTACGGCCGGTCAGGACCGAGCGCACCTTCTCGAGCGACGTCACCGTCGCGTCACCGCAGGCGCGGACAGCCTTCTCGAACGGGAACTGCTCAGCAAGGTCCGGGTTCGGGAAGTCCTCGACGGGGATGCCGAGCACCGTCTCGCCGGACTGCTGGGTGCCAGGGAGCGGCGGCGTGCCGGTGTCAGTCAGGCCGACCTTGAAGATCTGCATGATCGCCGGCAGGTGCGCCTGGGTGATCAGGTCGCAGCGGTAGAGCTGCTCGAGCTCCCCGGCGAGGGCGTTGGACACCTCGCCGGGGAGGTTGGCGCGGCGAATCCTCGCCAACGACTGCTGGGGTAGGCCGACCGCGGCTGAGTACTGGTCCACGGCACGCGCCAGGCGCGCGTTCGCTGTGGTGTCGGCGGCTGCGGAGGAGGCGGTGAGTACCGTCGTGGCCGTGACGAGCAACCCCGCCGCAAGCGCAACGCACACGCGCGGGAGGGTTGTTGCTTTCGGTGCCGAAGTCGTGTTCACATAATCATGGTTATCTGAAACGAAGGGATCCGCCATGAGGGCCGTCACACTGTGAGCCAACGCACAGAGGCGAAAGCGCGCACCCGCGAAGCGCTGCTCGATGCGGCTCGTACCGTTATCGGGCGAAATGGCCTGCACGCCAGCAGGCTCGACCTCATCGCGGCCGAGGCGGGCTTCAGCACGGGCGCCGTCTACGCGAGCTTCAACGGCAAGGACGACCTCTTCACCGCCCTCATCGACCGCGAGGTCGTCCGCTTCCTCTCGGAGTTCGCCGCCGTCGTCGAGCAGGGATCCGACGTCGCGGACCGGAGCCAGCGAGCCATTCGGGCGCTGCTCGACTACCTCGAGCGCGAGCCGGACTTCTTCGTGCTGGTGATGGAGCTGTGGAGCCGAGCGATCCACGAGGAGGCATTCCAGACGTTCTATCTCGAACGACGAGCGCTCATCACCCAGGCGCTCGCCCTGATCCTTGAGGAGGGAGCTCGTTCCTCCGGTAGGGAGCTCGTCCTGCCGGCCCTGAAGATAGCCACCGTCGTCGAAGCACTTGGAGAAGGCATCGCCCTCCGCTTCCTCGCCGACCCGGGGACCGTCTCCTCAGACGACTTTGACGAGATAGCCGAGCTGCTGTCTGGCGCGCTCACGCGTCCCTCAACGGCGACGGGCGAGGACGGTCCTTCCGCCGCGGGCCGGGGCGAACGCGACACCGCGTGAGTGCCATCGCTCATCGCGTTCGTTCGTAGGCACCAAGGTGAACTCGCGCAGGAGCGTCCTCAGGACGACGTTCATCTCCATATTCGCGAAGGCCGCACCGATGCAGCGACGCGTCCCGCCACCGAACGGCACCCACGCGTAGTAGTCGGGGCTGACGTTCAAGAAGCGATCGGGGTCGAAGGCCGACGCGTTCGGGAAAACCGACTCGTTCTCATGCACCAGTCCGATGGCCACCATCACGTTGTAGCCGCGCGGGATCCTCCACTCCCCCAGCTCAAGGCTCTCCGCGTGGACGTGACGTCCGACCAGGTCGATCACCGAACGCGACCGTTGCACCTCGAGGATCGTGGCAGCCCTGAGCTCGGAACCGCCGTCTTCGGCCTCTGCCACCAGCCGTTCCAGCAATGCCGGATGCCGTCGCAGCCGCTCCACTGTCCAGGCGAGAGTGGTGGCCGTCGTCTCGTGGCCGGCCGCCAGCAGGGTCAGCAGCTGGTCAGCCAGGTCCCGGTTGCCGATGCGCTCGCCGTCGTCGTACCGGGACTGCAGCATCAGTGCGAGTACGTCGTCCCGCTCAGCCAGCCCGGGGTCGGCCAAGGCCCGCGCAACCAAGGTGTCGATCACCTCGTCGAACTGCGCCCGGTAGGCCATGAATCGGCCGCCGGGGCTGCGTGTCCCGAGGTCACGGCTGAGGACCGGCATCACGGCCAGTCTCGAGCCGAGCTCGACGAAGCGAGGCAGCAGCACGCGAAGCTGCTCGAACTCCGCCCCCTCGGCACCGAAGACGGCACGAAGGATGGCGTTGAGGGTGATCCGCATCGTCGACGGGAGCATCGCGAAGGGCTGACGCTCCGGCCACGACCGAGCCTCCCGCAGCGTCTCCTCCTCGACGATCTGCTCGTAGGTGCTCATCCGCTTGCCGTGGAACGGGGGCACCAGCAGTCGCCGCGTCCGGTGGTGCTCGGCTCCCTCGAGGTTGAACAGCGAGCCGGGTCCGAGGATCCGACCCAGGTTGGGGTCGATGTTGCCCACGATCTCGTTGCTGGTCAGGAAAAGCTGCCGGACCAGGGCCGGATCGCTGACGAAGACACAGCGTCCGAACATCGGGAGGTTGACCGTGAAGGCCGACCCGTAGCGACGTGTCAGCGACTGCAACGCGCGCCTGCGTGAGGTCAGCACCACGACCCCGAGTGCGGCGCGAGGCAGGGTCGATCCCGGTGGGAGCCGAGGTGACGCGCCGGTGACCGTCATTAAGCCGTGCGGACCTCGCCCGTGAACATGGTCCGTAGGGCATCTAGCGACTCCGCGTCGACCGCAAGGGTCGCCATCTCGGGTGACTTGAGGGCCGCGAAGAGCGCGTCGGCATCATCGAAGTCGAGCTCCGCCACCAGGTAGGGCACTGCTCCCCCGCCGAGCGCACGCGGCTTCGAGAAAGACGCGTTTCGCAAACCGGGCAGCGGCTGGCACAGCGGGACGTGGACGGCGAAGTAGTGCTTGTCGAACGCCTCGGCATCCGCCGGCTCGCCGTACTGGATCGTCAGTCGATGGGTCATAGTGCCGACCTTACGCACGCGCGCGGCTCGCCCGCGCGTAGCTCCCCGGGGTCACGCCCTTCCACCGCTTGAACGCAGCCGTGAAGGCCGGCGCCCCCGCGTAGCCCAACCGGTGGGCGACCTCTTCGACCGTCAGCCCGGCGGAGAGCATCTCCTC
>DATILB010000291.1:0-1620 GCA_035477015.1 Nocardioidaceae bacterium
CGGCTTCGAGACCACCGACAAGGTGGCGTTCGAGGAGCACATGAAGACGCTCCACAACCGCAAGCCCGCGATCGGTGAGTGGGAGACGTTCTCCAAGTCGATCCGCCGTGGCTGGGTCAGTCCTCGCCCTGGTCGCGAGAAAGCGCCGCTGAAGAAGGCGATCACCGAGCTCACTGTCACCTGCGATGGCTGCGGCCTGGTCATTGAGCGCGACGGGCGCAGCGCCTCAGAGCTCTTCCTCCGCGAGCACCTGACGCTCTGCACCGCCCGAGCAGGTGCGGCGTGAAGACCGTCGTACCGATCGTGCCCGGTCACCGGGTCACGGTCACGCCGCTCGGCCCGAGGTTCGTCACTGAGTGCTCGTGCGGAATCCCGGTGCGCCGGTTCGCGAGCAGGCGGGCAGCCAACGCCTCAGGCATCGCGCACCTCGAGGCCGTTGCGGGGGTGTCGTCGTGAGCGCCGAAGCGCAGCCTCTGGCTGGTCTCGCCGCGATCCCAATCGGCCAGATCCGCCGGTCGCCGAACAACCCGCGCGAGCACTACGACGACATCGACGAGCTCGCTGCCTCGATCCGTGAGAGCGGGCTGATCCAGCCCATCGTCGTGCAGCAGGTCCCTGGCTACCCCGGCTTCCAGATCGTCGCGGGCCACCGTCGTCATGCCGCTGTCGTACAGCTCGGCTGGGGCAAGGTGCCGTGCCTGATCCGGCGCGACATGCTGCCGGACGAGGAGCTGCTGGCGATGCTGGTGGAGAACGGCCAGCGTTCCAGCCTCGACCCCATCGAGGAAGCACGGGCGCTGAACCGGCTGAGGTCGTTCGGGATGACCGACGCCGAAGTCGCTCGCAAGGTGGGCCGATCGCTCACCCTCGTCAAGGCCCGGCTCATGCTGCTTCAACTCCCGGTCCGGGAACAGGAAGCAGTCCGTGACGGCCACTACACGCTGACCCACGCAGAAGGGCTGGTCCGAGCCGAGCGTGAGGCCGCACGGCGCCGGGACAACCCGGTTTCGCGTCCCGTCGGGCGACCCAAGGGCGCCAAGACGAAGCCCCACTTCGGTGACACCCATCCCCTCGCCGAGACCGTTCGTGTGGCCTGCCGTTGCCGCACCCGCCCCAAGGTCGGCGGCGTAGGTTGTGGCCAGTGCTGGGAAGCCGCGATCCGCGCTGACGCGGCCAGTCAGGTCGTGGCGTCATGAGCACCACTGTCAAGGCGTGGCGCGTCGAGCGGATGCCCGGCTTCCGGATCAGCCACCCGTTCGCAGCTCACGACCCGAACTGCCCTGACGGCCCGCACCCGACCCGCTGGTGCCGATGCCAGGTGTTCCGCACCGACGAGCAGGCCGATGCCTACATCGCTGAGCAGGTGTCGGCATGAGATTCACGGCGAAGTACAGGGGCGAGTGCGAGTCCTGTGAGGACGAGATCGTCCCGGGCCAGGAGGTCGAGTACACGTACAACGGCCGCCTGGTGCACGCCAACTACTGCCCGGCGTCGCTCGACGCGCTCGGCAAGCCGCGGCCGATCTGCCCTCGCTGCTTCCTCGAGCTGCCGGTCACCGGTGTCTGCGAGGAGTGCTCATGAGCCGCGTCTACATCGGCATCGACCCGGGCCCGATCCCCG
>DATILB010000292.1:0-7188 GCA_035477015.1 Nocardioidaceae bacterium
GCGCCTCGTTCATGGGCGTCCCTGGCTCGACCAGTTCGTACGCCGACGGCTCCTCGATCGCGCGACCGAGCAGCTCCCAGGCCTGCAGCTTCACGTCGTACGCCGACAGGGCCCGACGGTAGGCGCCCGGCCCCTCCCACACGGTCTGGAGGACCCACAGCTCCGGGTCGTCGACGTTGCGGCCGATCCGCCCTTCGACGTACCCCTGCTGGGCGGCGAGCACCATATGAGCGGCCTCGATGCCTGCGCGGAAGTCGTCGGGATCTGTCGGGACACGGAAGCGGTTCACGACGAGCACGCGTCAATCTAACGTGAGGGCCATGACGACCTTCGCGCTCGTACACGGGGCTTGGCACGGGGCGTGGTGCTGGGAGCGGCTGGTGCCCGAGCTGGTTGCTCGCGGGCACACCTGCATCGTGATGGACCTGCCGATAGACGACGCGAGTGCGACCTTCGACGACTACGCAGACGTCGTCGTCGATGCGTGCACCGATGCGTCCTCGGACCTTGTCGTCGTGGGCCACTCGCTGGGCGGGATGGTGGTGCCTCTCGTCGCGGCGCGGCGTGCGGTCGCGTTGGGGGTCTTCCTGTGCGGGGTGGTTCCGAACCTGCAGGGGATGCCCTGGGACGACGCGCCACCGATGGGCGACGATGACTACGGCAACGAGCGGGATGCAGACGGCACGATGCACTTCACCGCGCTCGAGGCAGCGACGGCGATCTTCTACGCCGACTGCACTCCCGCAGACGCCGCCTGGGCGTTCGCGCGGTTGAGGCCAGTGCGCAATGCCTCCCTGTGGGACCGGCCGTATCCGCTCTCCGAATGGCCTTCCTCGCGCTTCGCCGCCATCACCTGCACTGAAGACCGGGCGATCCACGCCGGCTTCCAGCGGCATTGCGTGCGTGAGCGGCTCGGTGTGGTGCCGGTCGAGCTGCCCGGGCATCACTCACCGTTCCTTGCCGATCCCGCCCGGCTCGCGTCCACGTTGGACGCACTTGGCTCCTGTGGATGAAGCAGCGCACGGATCGCAGCATCCCGGAAGGCTGCTGTCGTGCTCGATCCACGACGTCCCTTCACCCGTCCAGACGCCCTCGCCGCCGGTTTCACACCCAAGCAGCTTCGCGGCTCCAAATTTCGCCGCATCTTCCACGGCGTCTATGTCGACGCCAAGGTCCCTGACCATCCACTGATCCGTGCCAAGGGGGCACTGCTGGTCCACCCTTCCTCTGCGATGGTCAGCCATCACACGGCGGCGCTTGTCTACGAGCTTCCCCTTCGTCGTGACGTAGTCGAACACGTCACGGTGGTGAAACCCGCCGACCGCAGTGCTCGGGCCGGCATCACCTGCCACGTTGGTCCCACGGATTCAGCCCGACTCGTCGACGGGGTTCGGGTCCCTTCACCTGCGGACCTGTTCAGCCAACTGGCATCGGTGCTGTCGCTAGTCGACCTCGTCGTCGTCGGGGACGCCATGGTGCGCCGGAAGTTGACGAGCCCGGAGGCATTGGTCGAGCACGCAATGGCCGCAATGGGACGGCACCGAGTGTTAGCCCGTCGAGCCGCAGCCCTCGTCAGGGAACGCGTCGACTCACCTATGGAGACTCGACTGCGGGTTCTGCTCGTCCTGGCGGGGCTGCCTGAGCCAGAGGTCAACCTCTCGTTGCGGGACTCCCAGGGCCGTGAGCTCAGGCGACTCGACTTGAGCTATCCCTTGGTCAAGCTGGCTGTCGAGTACGACGGTCGGCACCACATCGAGCGGAAGAGTCAGTGGAGCCAGGACCTCGAGCGTCGAGAGGAGCTGGACGAGGAGGGTTGGCGCATCCTCGTCGTCACGAGTGACGGCATCTATCGCCAACCTGAGCGCACGGTCTTGCGCGTGTGGCGGGCACTTCGGGATCGCGGGTTCGCCGGCGTCCCAGCGCGACCCGGCGACGAATGGAGGGGGCACTTCGCGTCCTGAGGGCAGTTTCCTCGCGCGTGCCCCGATGATGGCCCCAGCGAGCGGGTGATCGGCGGCCACTTTCCGGGCACCGGCGCGATTAACGCCCTTGGCTTCTTGACCCTGCTGCCCACCCCTTGCGACTATGACAGTCGTCATAATCCGGCCGAGGAGCGCACATGACCGAGACGACCTGGCAGAAGTCCGCTTGCATCCTGTGTGAGTGCAACTGCGGGATCGAGGTGCAGGTCGAGGGGCGCAGCCTTGCGAAGATCCGCGGGGACAAGTCCCATGTCGGCTCCGAGGGGTACACCTGCGAGAAGGCGCTTCGCCTCGACCACTACCAGTCGCGCACGGTGCGCCTCACCAGCCCGCTTCGGCGCACGCCCGAAGGCGACTACGAGGAGATCGACTGGGACACCGCGATCAGCGAGATCGCGGCGCGACTGCAGGCGATCAGGTCCGAGCACGGCGGCGACAAGATCTTCTTCTACGGCGGTGGCGGCCAGGGCAACCACCTCGGCGGGACGTACAACAAAGCTCTGCAGGGGGCCGTGGGCGCGAAGTACACCTCCAACGCGCTCGCCCAGGAGAAGACCGGCGAGATGTACGTCGACGGCCGGCTGTACGGCGGTCACACCAAGGGCGACTTCGAGCACGCGGAGGTTGTCGTCTTCGTCGGCAAGAACCCGTGGCAGTCGCACTCCTTCCCCCGCGCCCGGCCCGTCCTCAAGGAGCTGGCCAAGGACCCCGCACGGGCGATGGTCGTCATCGACCCGCGCAAGAGCGAGACGGCTGCGATGGCCGACATCCACCTCCAGGTGAAGCCGGGCACCGACGCGTGGTGCCTCGCGGCGCTCGGGGCGGTCCTGGTTCAGGAGGACCTGGTCGACCACGGGTTCATCCAGGAGCACACGGTCGGCGCCGAGCCGGTCCTGGCGGCGTACAAGGTCGTGGACGTCACTGACTACGCCGAGCGCTGCGGTGTTCCAGAGGAGCTGTTGCGTACGACGGCGCGACGCATCGCGACTGCGAAGAGCGCCTGCACCTACGAGGACCTCGGCATCCAGCAGGCGCCGCACAGCACGCTGAGCTCGTACCTCAACAAGATGCTCTGGATCCTCACCGGCAACTTCGCGAAGCAAGGCGGGATGTTCCTACACTCGACCTTCGCGCCGATTGCCGGCTCGGGTCCGAGGAGTGGCGGCGGCAGCGGATCCGGCAAGGGCAAGAACCCGCCGAAGGGTGTCGGCCTCGCGCTCCAGCTCCCCGCGTTCCTCCCTGGCTTCATCGCGTCGCCGCTGGCCAACCGCGCGCACCCGCTCTTCGCGAAGGTCGCGAACGGTCCGGCTCCGAGAGCACCGAAGACCCAGGCGTCTCCTGGTCGGCGTACGCCGGTCACCGGGGCGCGCATCATCGCGGGGCTGGTGCCGTGCAACTCCATCGCCGAGGAGATCCTGACCGACCACCCGGACCGGTTCCGGGCGATGTGGGTCGACAGCGTCAACCCCGCTCACTCCCTGGCCGACTCGGAGTCGTTCCGCAAGGCGATGCGCTCGCTCGAGCTCAGCGTCGTGGTCGATGTTGCGATGACCGAGACCGCGCGCGAGGCGGACTACGTGCTGCCGGCGTCCAGCCAGTTCGAGAAGTGGGAGTCCACCTTCTTCAACGTCGAGTTCCCTAAGAACGTCTACCACCTGCGCTCGCCCCTGATGGAGGCGCTGCCGGGCTCGCTGCCGGAGCCGGAGATCTACGCCCGGGTGATCCGCGAGCTCGGCGTCGTGGACGCCGGCGTCATCAGCACCCTGAAGCGTGCGGTGAGGAGAGGGCGTTCGCAGTTCGCGCTCACGTTCTTCGGCACCGTCGGCGCCAACCCCCGGCTGATGCCGCTGGCGCCGTACCTCCTCTACGAAGCACTCGGCGACACCGTCCCGCCCGGCACCGCTTCGCTCTGGGGAGTGGCGCACCTGTGCGCGATGGCCAACCCGCAGTCGGTACGTCGTGCGGGCTTCACGGGCTCGGGCTTCGAGCCGGGCGAGAAGCTGTTCGAGCGGATCATTACCGGAGAGGCCGTCGCGTTCACCGTGGACGACTACGAGCACGCGTGGGACTACGTGAAGCGGCCGGAGCGGAAGTTCACCCTCGAGGTGCCGGAGCTGATCGAGCGGATGGAGGCCCTCGCCACCGAGCCGAGCAGCTGGGTCAGTGAGGAGTTCCCCATGGTCCTGTCAGCGGGCGAGCGCCGCGCGTTCACCGCGAACACGATCATCCGCGACGGCAGCTGGCGCAAGCGAGACGCCGAGGGCGCTCTCCGACTCTCCCCCGCCGACGCTGCGTCGTACGGCGTGGAGTCCGGTGACCGGCTGCACGTGGTGACCGAGAAGGGTCGAGCCGAGGCAGTGGTCGAGGTGACCGACATGATGCAGCCGGGCCACATCTCTCTGCCCAACGGCCTGGGCACGGACAGCCCCGGAGTTGCACCGAACGAGCTGACCTCGCTCCACCACCGCGACTGGCTGGCAGGCACGCCCTGGCACAAGCACGTACCCGCGCGACTGGAGAAGGTCGATGGCTAGCACGCGGGAGGCGATGCTCGACAGCGCGATCACCTTGTTCCGACAGCGTGGTGTCGCAGCGACATCGATGCGCGACATCGTCGAGCACGGGCAGGCGCCTCGCGGGTCGATCTATCACCACTTCCCTGGCGGCAAGGAGGAGCTGGCTCGCGAGGCGACGCAGCGGGCGGGCGACTTCATCGGCTCACTGCTCACTGGCCTCGCGAACGACCCCGCCGAGGCGATCGAGAAGTTCATCGGCTTCTGGCGTGGAGCTCTGGCCTCGGCGGACTTCCTCGACGGTTGCCCGATCGCCAGCGGCGCGCTCTCGGACGAGGCCCGTGACGTCGCGGGCGCCGCCTTCACCAGCTGGGAGGAAACCCTCGCCGCGCACATCGAGTCGAAGGGTGTGCCCGTCGACCGCGCCGAGTCGCTCGCAACGCTGGCGATCGCGAGTGTCGAAGGAGCGTTGATCATGGCCCGCGCTCAGCGCTCTGACGAGCCGCTGCGACGCGTGGGGCAGGAGCTGGCTCAGCTCATTTGACAACGGTTCTCATTCCAGTTGAGAATCATTGTCATGAAGGTCGCACCCCTCGCACTACTCCTCGTCGCCCCCCTGATCACGTCCTGCTCGAGTGACGACGGGAGCCGGAAGATCCTGGTGCCCTTCTACGCCCTCGAGTACGTCGCCGCACAGATCGCGGGCGATGAGTTCGACATCGTCAGCCTTGCCAAGCCCGGTCAGGAGCCGCACGACCTCGAGCTCGCCATCAGCGAGACTGCCGAGGTGGGCAACGCGGCGCTCGTGGTCTACGAGCGGGGCTTCCAGAGCGCCGTCGACGAGGCGGTCGACACCACGGAGCCGGAGCACACCGTGGACGCCGCTGAGGTCGCGAACCTCGTCACCGATGAGAGCGGCGCGGAAGACCCGCACTTCTGGCTCGACCCTCGCCGCCTGATCCTCGTCGGCGACGCGATCCGCGACGAGCTGGTGGCCATCGACCCGGCGAACAAGGAGGCCTACGACACGAACTACGCGGTGCTCGAGGCAGACCTGACCGGCGTCGACGGCCGCATGTCCGTGGGACTGAACGAGTGCGAGCGACGCACGGTCGTGGTCTCGCACGACGCGTTCCGCTACCTGGGCAACCGTTACGACCTCGACGTCCACGCCATCAACGGGCTCTCCCCTAACGCCGAGCCTTCTCCCGCGCACATCCAGGAGCTCCGGACGCTCATCGAGGAGAAGGGCATCACCACTGTCTTCAGCGAGGAGCTGGTCAGTCCCGAGCTCGCCGAGGCGCTCGCCAGTGACCTCGATCTACAGACCGCCGTGCTCGATCCGATCGAGGGACTGTCTGACGACACTGCCGACGACGACTACGTCTCGCTGATGCGCCGAAATCTCGGCGTGCTGCGGGAAGCGCTGGGCTGCGCATGACTGTCGCGCAGATCAAGGACGCGGCCGTCGAGCTCGGCGGACGACCCGTGCTGCGCGGCATCGACCTCACCATCTCCGCCGGTGAGGTCGTTGCCGTTCTCGGCGCGAACGGCTCGGGCAAGTCGACTCTGATCCGCGCGCTGCTCGGTTTGGTCCCGACCGTCCGCGGCTCAGTCGAGCTCTTCGGCACTCCGCTCTCACGGTTCAAGGAGCACCATCGGGTCGGCTTCGTTCCTCAGCGCGTCACCGCCGCGGCCGGCGTACCTGCGAGCGTGCACGAGGTGGTCTCGTCCGGTCGGCTGTCGAGGCGGCGCTTCGGCGCCCCCATCAGCCGGACCGACCGCGAGGTCATCCGCGCAGCCATCGAGGCAGTCGAGCTCAGCGACCGCACGCACGACAGTGTGTCGACCCTCTCCGGAGGACAGCAGCAGCGCGTGCTGATCGCGCGCGCCCTCGCCGGCCAGCCGGAGCTGCTCGTGCTCGACGAACCGACGTCAGGGGTGGACCTGCTCAGCCAGCAGACCTTCGCGGAGGTCCTGCACACGCTCATCGACCGCGGGATCACCATCGTCCTGGTCGCCCACGAGATGGGCCCGATCGAACCACTGGTCAGCCGCACCGTGGTGATGCGCGACGGCAGGATCGCGTACGACGGCGCGCCACTCGCGAGCTTCCATGAGGCCCAGCACCACCACGGCCACCATCACCCCGAGCTCGAGCAACGAGCCGACTACACGCCAGGCGTCGCTACCCCGTGGGACGGGAGGTCCCCGCGATGAGCATCCTCACCGAGGACTTCATGATCCGCGCGATGCTGGCCGCCATCTTCGTCGGCCTCGCGGCGCCCGCCGTCGGGACCTATCTCGTCCAGCGACGCCTCTCCCTGATGGGCGACGGCATCGGCCACGTCGCCGTTACGGGTGTGGCCATCGGCCTGCTCACGGGGACCTCCCCCACCGTGACGGCGGTCATCGTCGCGATCGTCGCCGGCATCCTCATCGAGGTGATCCGAGAGGCCGGCAAGACCAGTGGCGACGTCGCACTCGCGCTGCTCTTCTACGGAGGAATCGCTGGTGGCGTCTTCATCACGGGGATCGCAGGGCAGAGTGCCGCCACGCTGCACCGCTACCTCTTCGGTTCCATCGCGACCATCCAGCCGGCCGATGTCTGGGTGACCATCGGCCTCGCGGCCGTCGTGATCACCGTCGCGATCGGACTGTCGCCGCAGCTGTTCGCCGTCGCCCAGGATGCC